>NZ_JBHXFL010000005.1:0-268077 GCF_042724095.1 Streptomyces sp. NPDC127100 | reverse complement strand
GGGGTTCCGTGGGGGGGCGGGGGGGCGCCCCGCCCCCCCGCCCGCCGTGGGGGGCCGCCGCCCCCCTACCCCGCCCCGGGGGGCGCCCGGCTTGCCCCCGACCGGAGGAGACCGTCATGCAGACGTTCCTGCCCCACCCCGGCTTCCGGGAGTCGGCGCTCGCCCTGGACCGCCGCCGGCTGGGCAAGCAGCGGGTGGAGGCGCTCCAGGTGCTGCGCGGACTCACCGTGCCCGGCTACGGCTGGCGCCGGCACCCGGCGGTGCGGATGTGGACCGGCTACGAGGAGGCCCTCGTCCGCTACGGCCTGGAGATATGCCGGGTCTGGCGGGAGCAGGGCCACCAGGACGGCTGTGCCGCCCAGCTCGTCGCCGGCCTCGCCGAGTCCCGTCCCGGCATCCCGGTGCGCTGCCAGCCGGAGCTGGCGGCCGCCGGGGAACTGCCGCCCTGGCTCGGCGACGACGCCTTCCACCTCAGTCACCGCTCGGCGCTGGTGCGCAAGGACCCGGATGCCTACGCCGGACAGTTCCCCGGGGTCCCGGACGACCTGCCCTACGTGTGGCCGGCCTCGGACCGCGAGCCGGGGGAGGCGGACACCACCGCGTAGGACCGTCAGGACGCCTGGCCGCCGGCGAGCTGCTTCATGTCGACGGTCTCACCGGCCGGCGGCTGCTCCGGCCGCACCGGCTCGTTGTAGTCGCTGAACGTCATGCTGCCCGGGTTCTTGCCGCCCTCGGTCGTGGTGCGCAGGAGGTAGGGCTCGTCCTCGGTGGCCACGTGCAGGCCCAGCTGCTCGCCCTCCGCGGTCTTCTTGGTCAGTTGCAGCGCCTCCTCGCCGTCCACCTCCGTCGTGGAGCCGCGCTTGAGGTCCTTGCGCTCGGACTTGTCCTCGTCCAGCGCGGCGATGAAGCCCTGCTTGTCGCAGACACCGGCCAGGGACGCGTCGTCGGCCGGCATCTTCACCCACTTGTCCCGCAGCTTGGGCACCATCTGCTGGGCCGCGGCGGGCTGCTGCTGGAGGGCGGTGCGCCAGTACTGCTCGTCACCGCGCAGGTAGAGCGTCGCGTCGGTGTGCCGCACCTCCGCCTTCCCCTTGCCGGTGTCGATGGTGCCCTGACAGTTCTTCTCCTGGTCCACGGCGACGTCGACGGCGAGGGTGCTGCCGTCGGGCAGGCGGGTGTCGCCCTTCATGTGCACGGACTTCGCCTGGCGGGTGGCCTCGACCGCCTTCGCGGCGACGGCGTCGGCGCTCTGCCCCTCGAAGGGCTTGCCGTCGTCACCCGAGCCGTCGCCGCAGCCGGCGAGTAGGGCGAGCGAGACGCTCGCGGTCGCCACGGCGGTCGCCACTTTGCTGGTGCGCACAGTCGATCCCCTCTTCGAAACGCCAATTCCCTTGCAAACCCGGCCTGTTGACGCCGGAGCGTTCCGATTACCCCGATTCCCGCGTCCCTCACGTGATGACGGATTCGTGATCCTTCCGTGAAGAAGTCCCCGCGCGAAGTGGTCCCCGACAGCGGCCGGGAAGTGGACCTCTCGACGGACCGCCGGGCTTCCTAACGTCGTGTCCATGAACGCCACCACCACGCGCGGCACCCTGCTCGCCGCGCTCGCCTGTGTCCTCGTCGGAGGCTCCTTCACCGCCAACAGCCTGCTCGGCGACTACCCGTACGCGGGCGGCCAGTTCCTGCGCTACGCACTGGCGTTCCTGCTGCTTCTCCCGCTCGCCGGCCCGGGCGCCGGAGCCCGGCTGCGCACCCTCGGGGCCGGCCGGTGGCTCCGGCTGGCCCTGCTGGCCGCCGTCGGCATGGTCGGGTTCAACCTGGCCGTCCTCGCCGCCGAACGCACCGCCGAACCGGCGGTACCCGGTGTCTTCGTGGGCTGCGCGCCGGTGGTCGTGGCCGTGCTCGTCCCGCTCCTCGACGGACGCCGGCCGCAACGGGCCGTGCTCCACGGCGCCACGCTCGTGGCCGTCGGGGCGTTCACGGTCCAGGGCTGGGGACGCACCGACGGCGCGGGCCTCGCCTTCTCCGTGTGCGCCCTGGCCGGCGAGGTCGGATTCGCGGTGCTCGCCGTGCCCGTCCTGCGGCCCCTCGGCCCGCGGCTGCTGTCCGCGGTGGTGTGCGGGATCGCCGCCGTCGAGTCCGCCGTGGCCGGCGTGTCGGCCGACGGCGCCGGGTGGCTGCGGCGGCCGGACGCGGTGGAGACCGGTGCGCTCCTGTGGCAGGCCGTGGTGGTCACCGTCGTCGGGTTCGTGTGCTGGTACATGGGCATGCAGCGCATCGGGGCCGAGCGTGCCACCCTGTTCTCCGGCCTGATCCCCGTCGCCGCCGCCTGCACGGCCCCGCTCGTCGGCACGGGTGCCTACGGTGCCGCGCAGGCCGCGGGCAGCGCCCTGGTCTTCGCGGGGGTGGCCGTGGGATCGGGTGCCCTGCCCCGGTTCGCCCGGCGCCGCGGCGCCGGGACGGGTCACGGGTTCGCGGAGCGCTCCTTGGAGAAGCTGTAGAGGTCCTCGGACGTCCTGACCAGCTCCCGCTGTTCCCGCCGGGAACCCACCATGGGCGGTGAACCGTGCAGCGGCACCTGGGCGCTCTCCGGCAGGAACCTCACCGTCACCAGGCCGATGGCGCCGGCCACCATCAGGTAGTAGGCGGGCATGAGGTCGTCGCCGGTGATGCTCACGAGGGCCTCGGTGACCAGCGGAGTGGTGCCGCCGAAGGCGGCGACGGCGAAGTTGAAGCCGATCCCCATGGCCGCGTAGCGGACGGCGGTGGGGAAGAGCGCGGGCAGGGTGGCCGCGCTCGGCGCGGCGAAGCAGGCGAGCAGCGTGGACAGCAGCAGCACCCCGAGGACGGGCGCCGCGGTGCCGTGCGCCCTGAGGAGCAGGAACGCCGGCACGGCGAGGACGATCATCGCCGCCGCGCCGACGGCGTAGAGCGGACGGCGGCCGACGTGGTCGCTGAGCCGGCCGAGGAAGGTGATCAGGACGACGATCCACAGCATGCCGATCAGCACCAGCACGTCGGCGAAGGCGCTGGAACGGTCCAGGGTCTCGGTCTGGTAGGTCGGCAGGTAGCCGGTGACCATGTAGTTGGTGACGTTGTAGAGCAGCACGATGCCCATGCACACGAGCAGGGGGCGCCAGTGCTCCCTGACGATGGTCTTGAACTCGCTGCCCGCCGACTCCTGGGCGAGGCTCTTCTCGTGTTCGTCGAGCTGTTGCTGGAAGGCGGGGGACTCCTCCAGCTTGAGCCGCATGTACAGGCCGATGACGCCGAGCGGACCGGCGATCAGGAACGGCAGCCGCCAGCCCCAGGACAGCATCTGGGCGTCGGTGAGCCACAGGTTCAGGCCGGTGACGAGCGCCGAGCCGAGGGCGTAGCCGACGAAGGTGCCGAAGTCGAGCCAGCTGGAGAGGAAGCCGCGCCGCCGGTCGGGCGAGTACTCGGCGACGAAGGTGGTGGCCCCGCCGTACTCACCGCCGGTGGAGAAGCCCTGGACCATCCGGGCGAGCAGCAGCAGGACCGGGGCGGCGAGGCCGATGGTGGCGTAACTGGGGATCAGTCCGATGGAGAACGTGCCGGCCGCCATCATGATCATGGTGGTGGCGAGCACCTTCTGCCGGCCGATGCGGTCCCCGAGGGGACCGAAGACGAGGCCGCCGAGCGGGCGCACCACGAACGCGGCGGCGAAGGTGGCGAACGACGAGATGACCTGGGCGGCCGGGGAGGCGCCGGGGAAGAACACCTTGCCGATGGTGGCGGCCAGGTAGCTGTAGACGCCGAAGTCGAACCACTCCATGCAGTTGCCCAGCGCCGACGCGCCGACCGCGCGTTTGAGCAGCGGCTTCTCGACGACCTGGACGTCCTCCTCGCGGAAGGCCCGCTTGGAGCGGCGGAGCCGGCCGGCCAGCTCCTCCCGCACCTGCCGCGGCAGGGCCGCGACCGTGCTCGGCATCTTCGTCCGGCCGCGGGGGCCGGTTGGACCGTCAGGCTTCGCGTCCGTCACGCTGCCGCCTTTCTGTGACTGCACCACGTTTCGCCTCAGCGAATTCTGCGCCGCAATGATCGATCGGCGCATGTCAGAGCTGCTGCCCGTGTTCACGCGGGTCACACCGCCGCATGCGCATGTCCGGGCCGCCCGATCTCCACGATGACGCCCGCAGCGTTTGCGACGTCGAACGTTGGGCGAACGTGGGCGCGCACCCCGGCAGGGGGTCGCGGGGGTGCGCGCGGTTCGGGTGCGGGGCCGCTCAGGGCTGTGCGGGCATGGTCCAGCAGTTGGAACCGGCCGGCTTGCCGTCCAGTCGGTCGGTGAGCCAGGAGATGGCGGTTCCCTGGTCGGTGAGCAGCGGAGCGGCGTGGTCGAGCAGGCCGCTGCCCACGCCCGGGAGCAGGACCGGCGCGTAGGTGACCCGGCCGCCCCTGCGGCACCAGTCGACGGCCAGCTGACGGGCCTGGCCGTGCGGGACGAGGCCGTCGCCGACACCCGTGGCAACGCGCACCGGCCCGCTCGGCTTCGAGGTGCCGATGCGCTGCTCGTCGAGGAAGGCCTGGAGCGCGGGCTCGGCGCGGACGATGTCGCCGAGCGACTGTCCGGCCTTCGTCCAGGACGTGCTCTCGTCGCCGCCGTAGGAGAAGAGCGCGTCGCCGATGCACATGGTCGACAGGTCCTCCAGCGCCTTCTCGCCCTCGGCGTTCACATACCGGTCGGCGATGGGCCGCAGGGACGGCTCGGCCTGGAGGAAGCCGTTGAGCGACCAGCCCAGCGCGCCCGCGAGGTCGCTGCCGTCGATCGCCTCCATCACCTTGGCCAGGTCCGCGGGCGGGGCGCCCGCGTAGGTGCCGGCCAGTTCCACGTCCGGGGCGTAGGACGGCTGGAGTTCGGCCGCGGCGGCCGTGGCCCCGCCGCCCTGGCTGTAGCCGAACAGTCCCACCCTCGAGCCGGCGGTGACCGACGCCGAGTCCAGGGAGCGTGCGGCACGCACGGCGTCCAGCACCGCATGGGCCTCGTCGACGCGGTTGACGTAGGTGTGCAGCCGGTCGGTGGCGCCGAGGCCCGCGTAGTCGGTGACGACGACCGCGACGCCGCGCGCCAGCAGCCGGTAGACCGACAGGTCCTCGTACCCGACCGAGACGGTCTCGGTGCCCAGCCGCAACGGGTGCTCGAGGCCCATCGACGCGGCGCACTGGTCGCCCTGGCCCATGGTGCCGGGGGCGACCACGACCAGCGGGCGCGGCCCGCCGCCGTGCCAGCGGGCCGTCGGCTCGATGTAGGCGCCGGTCACGGCGACCGGCTCGCCGTTCGAGTCCGTGGACTTGTACATCAGCCGGGTCGCCCGTCCCGGCAGGGGGCCGCCGAGGCTGGGCAGGCTCAGGGCGAGGCGCAGCGGCTCGCTGCGGATCAGGGCCCCGTCGGCGTCGGGCAGCGTGGCGGGTGGGGTGTAGAAGGCGGGTATCTCGACGCCGCGGGACACCACCGCGGCGGGACCGTCCGCCGCGGCCGCCGGTACGGCCTGGGCGCCGAGCGCGAGCGCCGCGGCGACGGCCGCGGCGAGCATGCGTGGACGTGCGGGCATGGCGAACTCCTGGGGAAGGGCCGGGCCGGCCGTCCGCCGGTCCGGGTGGGTGAGAGGCCGTGGTCGCGCTGCTGCTGTGGGTGTCGGGACCGTAACCGGCCAGGAGTTACCGCGGGTAGCAGGCGATAGGTTACGGTTCAGTAACTTGACGGTCTGTCCAACAGCGGTCACCCGACGGCTGCTGCCGCACAGGTTGACGACCCGTCACCACGTCCACGAGGCGACAGATCGTGACCCATCCCTTCCACGGGTCGGTTCCGTACCCGGCCCCTGTGCCGCTACCGCCTGCTGCGCACCAGCAGGTACAGGAAGTACGGCGTTCCGATCACCGCCGTCATGAGCCCGGCGCCGAGCTGGGCCGGGGCGATCACCGTGCGGCCCAGCAGGTCGGCCGTGCAGACGAGCGCCGCGCCCAGCAGCATCGCGACGGGGACGACCCGCACGTGCCGTCGGCCCACCAGGGCGCGCGCCGCGTGCGGTGCCACCAGGCCCACGAAGCCGATGGTGCCCGCGCAGGCCACGGCGGTCGCGCTGAGCAGCACGCTCAGCACCAGGAAGCCGAGGCGCCCCGGGCCCAGCGACAGGCCGAGCAGACGGGGCGTGTCCTCGTCCAGGGAGATCAGGTCCAGCTCCGTGCGCCGGGCCACCGCCACGACCGTGCCCACGGCCAGCACCAGGGCGACCGGCAGCACGTCCGGCAGGGTGCGCCCGTAGGTGGAACCCGACAGCCACGTCAGCGCCTTGGTGGCGTTGAACGGGTCGGTGAGCACGATCAGCAGGCTGATCAGCGCCGTCGTCGCGGCGGCGACACCGATGCCCACGAGGACCAGCCGGTTCTGCCGGAAACCGCCCCGCGCGGCGAGCCCGAAGACGACGACCGCCGTCACACCGGCCCCCGCGAACGCGGCCCCGGCGACCTCCCAGCCGCCGGCGACGGGCGCGGTCGTCACCAGGAGCACGGCACCCAGCGCCGCCCCGCCGGAGACGCCCAGGACACTCGGTTCCGCCAGCGGGTTGCGGGTGACGGCCTGCACCAGCGTGCCGGACAGGGCGAGCGCCGCACCCGCGCCCAGCGCCGCGAGCACCCGTGGCACCCGGGTGTCCAGGACGAAGGAGACGGTTCGCCCGGCCTTCCCCTGGGCCCAGTTCACGACGTCACCGAGCAGCAGCTTGCTGTCGCCCACCAGGACGGCGGCGACGACCAGGCCGAGCAGGACGGCCACGAGAACGGCCACCGTCGCGAGGAACACCGCCCGGCTCGGGATGCGCAGCCGGTCCGGCGCCCCGGCCCCCGCGGTGTCCCGCAGCCGCACTGCCGTCACGACCAGGAACACGGCGCCGACCAGGCTCGTCACGACGCCCGTGGGCACGGCCACCGACAGGTCGTCCGGCACCAGGGCCCGCAGCAGCACGTCCGACCCGAGCACCAGGGCCGCGCCGCTGAGCGCGGCCACCGGCAGGGTCGCGCGGGAGCGGGCGAACCCGCGGAACCGGCGGGCGAGCGGACGCACCAGGGCGGGCGCGGCCAGGCCGACGAAGCCGATGGGGCCGGCCAGCGTGACCGCAGCCGCGGACAGCAGCGCCGCCAGGACGACCACCGTGACACGCGTGGCCCGCACCGGGACGCCCACACCGCGTGCCGCGTCGTCGCCGAGGGCGAGCGCGTCGATCCGACGGGCGGTCAGCAGCAGTCCCGCCAGGCCGACCAGAGCGACCGGCAGCATCTGGAGGACACCGTCGAACCCGTTCTGGGCGATGCTGCCCTGGTTCCACTGGTACAGGCCCTCGGTCCGTTCCGGGAACAGCAGGAGCAGCCCCTCGGTCACGGAGTTCAGCCCCAGCATCAGCGCGGTGCCGGCCAGGACGAGCCGGACGGTGCCCGTGCCGAGGCCGGACAGGCCGAGCACCACGGCCGCCGCCGCCAGACCGCCGGCGAAGGCGACACCGGAAGAGGCGATCATGGGGAGCGAGACGCCCGCGGCCCCGACCAGCCCGAGGGCCAGGTACGAACCGGCGTTCACCGCGAGGGTGTCGGGCGAGGCGAGGACATTGCGGCTGACCGCCTGGAGCACGGCGCCGGCCGTGCCGAGCACGGCGCCGACCAGGAGACCGGCGGTCATGCGCGGCAGCCGGGACGCGACGACGACGGACGCGTCGTCGGGGGCGGCCCGCCCGGTCAGGGCCTTGAACACCTCGGCGGGTCCGACGGCGGCGGTGCCCTGGGTGATGTCCACGACCGCGAGGACGGCGACCAGGAGGACGAGCCCGGCCGTCACCGCGGCCGCGCCCGGCCGGGACGCGGGAGCCGTCGACGGACGGGCGGCGGGCTTCGTTGCGGTGACGGCCATGGCCCCGCTACTTCGTCAGCGCGCCGACGAGGGCGTCGATGTACGCCGACATCGAGGCCGGGCCGCCGAACATCCAGATGCCGTCGTCGAGCCGGTGCACGTCGCCGGCCTTCACGAACGGCAGGGACTTCCAGACCGAGTTCTTGGCCAGCGCGCCGGTGAACGGGGTGGCGTTCGGGTCGCCGTCGTTGCCGATGTAGGCGAACCGCACGCCCGCGGGCAGCTCGGTCAGCCCCTCGACGTCGGTGGAGCCGAGACCGTAGGCCTCGTCGCCCTTCACCTTCCAGGCGTTGTTCAGGCCGACCGCCTCGTTGACCTCGCCGATGAGCGACGTCGCCGTGTAGGGGCGGACGGAGACCTGGTTGGAGGTGACGTAGCCGTCGGCGAAGGCGATCTCCTTGTCGGCCATTCCCGCGTCGGCCAGGGCCTTCTTGCCCTCGGCGATCTTCGCCTGGAAGGTGTCGCGGACCGTCTTCGCCCGGTCCGCGGTGCCCGTGGCCCTGGCGATGAGGTCGACGTTCTCCAGCATCTGCCCGATCTGGTCCGCACCGTCGGCGGACGTGACCTCCAGCACCGGGGCGACCTCGCGCAGCTGCTTCACGGCGGCCGGCGGCAGGTCCGTGGTGGCGACGATCAGATCGGGGGCGAGCGAGGCGACGGTGTCCATGCTCGGCTCGCCGCGCGTGCCGATGTCCTTGGGCTCGTTCCTCAGCGGGGCGGCGGTGTCCCAGGTCCGGTAGCCCTTGACGTCGGCGACGCCGACCGGGTCGACACCGAGCGAGACGAGGCTCTCGACGACGTTCCACTCGGTGGCGACGACCTTGGTGGCCGGGCCGTCGAGCTTCACCTCGGTACCCTTGCCGTCCTTCAGCGTGATGGCCTCGGAGGCCTTCTTCTCCGTCTTGTCGGCGGCGGGTTCGGTGGTGCCGCAGGCGGCGAGGGTGAGCGCCGCGGCGGTGGTGGCTGCCGCGGTGAGCAGGAGGCGTCTCATGAGGTGGTGCCGAGCCTTTCGGTTCGTATGTGGTGGCGGCCGATCGGGCGGGTGCGCAGACGGCCGGTCAGGGGGTCGGTGTCGACGTCGATCCGGATGCCGTAGACGGCGGTCAGGCGTTCCGGCGTCAGGACGTCCTCGGGCGGGCCGTCGGCGACGATCCGGCCCGCTTCGAGCAGCGTGATCCGGTCGGCGACGGCCGCCGCCTGGTCGAGGTCGTGCAGGACGACGCCGACGGCGATCCCGTGGTCGTCCGCCAGATCACGCATGAGGTCGAGGAGTTCGACCTGGTAGCGCAGGTCGAGGTAGGTCGTCGGCTCGTCGAGGAGCAGTACGCCGGTCTCCTGGGCGAGACAGCTCGCGAGCCAGACCCGCTGCAACTGCCCGCCGGACAGGTGGTCGGCGCCGCGGTCGGCGAGGCCGTCGACCCCGGTGAGCGCGAGCGCCCGGTCCACGGCGGCCGGACCGTCCGGATCGGGCCGCCCCCAGCGGCCCCGGTACGGATAGCGGCCGAACTCGACGACGTCCCGTACGGTCAGTCCGCCGGGCGTCGGCCTCCCCTGCGTCAGCAGCGCGACGTGGCGGGAGAACTCACGCGCCGTCAGCGCCAGTCCGTCGGTGGTGCCGTCGATGCTGAGCGTGGCGCTGCGGGCCCGCTGCAGCCGGGCGATCGTCCGCAGCAGCGTCGACTTCCCGCTGCCGTTCGGACCCACCAGGACGGTCACTTCACCGGGCCTGAGCCCGACCGCGGCGTCGTGTACGACATCGACACCGTCGTACGACACGGTCACGCCCACGGCCGACAGCTCATGGCCCCGCAGGCGCGGGGTACCGGCTGCGTCTTCACCAGATCTCACACAACGAAGGTTAGCCTAACCTAAGAAGTGCTGGTGACAGGGGTGCCGGACGCCGCGGGCCGCGGAGCCGCGCGCCCGGCCTGCCGTCCGGGGAGACTTGATCAACTCACCGGCGGGGTGCGGGACTTCCACAACCCGGCGCGGTTCAGGGACTGCGGGCAGTGCAGGTAGATCTCGTCGATCTCCAGGAGCAGCGCCAGGTCCGGACGCCGGCCGTCCCGCGCCATCGCGTCGAAGAACGGCGCGTCGGTGAGGACGCGGGCCCGGCCGTTGATCCGCAGCACCTCCTTGCCGCCGGGGATCAGGTAGAGGAGCCCGGCGTGCGGGTTGTCGAGGATGTTGTGGAAACTGTCCCCCCGCCGGTTGCCCGGCCGGTCCGGCAGGGCGATGGTGGCGGCGTCCAGTACCCGCGTGAAGCCCGGGGCGTCGCCGCGCGGGGAGACGTCGCAGTTGCCGTCCGCGTCCGAGGTGGCGAGCAGGCAGAAGGGGGAGCGGGCCAGCATGTCCCGGTCCTCGTCGGTGAGACGGTCATGGACCTTGTCGATCACGACGGGCCAGGGCTCGCCCAGCAGCTCGCGGAGTTCGGCGCGGGAGCCGACCTCGGTCCAGCCCCTGTCGGTGACGGCGCCGGGCCGGTCCTCGGTCGTGTCGATCGTGTGCGGCAAGGCCGGCTCCCCACAGGTGTGCGTCCGAAGCGAATGGTTGCACGCAGCACATTAACCGACGTTAGGTTCGGCTTACCTAACCGCCTGGCGAGGTCAGAAGGCGTACCGGATGCGCAGCCAGGGTGCGTGGGCGTCGGCCAGCGCGCGGAGCCGGGCGACCGCGTCCGCCTTGACGCCGGTGCGGTAGCGCACGTTGAGCGCCCCGTTCTCTGAGCGCTTGGCCTGCTGGAGCTCCGGCCGCCACAGGGTGTCCTCCGCACGCGGATGCCAGCCCAGGTTGACCTCGTGCAGCTCCCGGTTGTGCGTCAGCATGATCACCTCGGCGGCGGCCTGCCGCTTCACCCGGTCCGGCAGGACGTCGTCGAGGTGCCTCAGCAGCTCCGCCCAGGCCTCCTCCCAGCCGGGCCGCACGACCACGGGGGACAGGTTGAAGTGCACCTCGTACCCGGCGTCGAGGAAGTCGGCCGCCGCGGCGATGCGTTCCGCGACCGGGGAGGTGCGCACGTCCAGCAGCCGGGAGTCGTCCGGCGGCATCACCGAGAAGCGGATCCGGGTCCGGCCCCGCGGGTCGAGGGCGAGCAGGTCCGGGTTGACGAACTTGGTGGCGAAGGACGCCTTGGCCGTCGGCCACTGCCGGAAGGCGTGCACCAGGTCCGCCGTGTTGTCGCTGATCAGGGCGTCCACCGAGCAGTCGCCGTTCTCGCCGATGTCGTACACCCAGGCCTCGGGGTCGCACTGGTTCGGCTCGGGTTTGGGCCCCTGCCGGGCGATGTGCCGGCCGAGGTGGGCGACGATCCGGTCGATGTTGGTGAAGACGGTGACGGGGTTGGCGTACCCCTTGCGCCGGGGCACGTAGCAGTAGGCGCAGGCCATCGCGCAGCCGTTGGAGGCGCCCGGTGCGATCCAGTCCGCGGAGCGGCCGTTGGGGCGCGTGGTCAGCGTCTTCCTCTCGCCCAGGACGAGCGTCTCGCCCTTGACCCGCACCCAGCGCTCGACGTTGCCCTCGTTGCCGTGCAGACCGGGGATGCGCCAGTGGGAGCCGACCTCGACCACCCGGGCCTCGGGGAACCGGGCGATCACCTGACGGCCGCGCGGGGACGCGGCGGCGGCGGGCTCGGCGTGGATCTCGCGCACGGGCAGCAGCCGGCGGGCCGCCGCCGAGTCCCGGAACAGCGGCCCGGCGCCGGGTGCGGCGGCGGGCGCGGCGGCCGGGGACACGGGCGGCAGGGCGTCGAGGCCGAACAGGGTGCCGGAGCCGTCGTCCGGTGCGGTGGACGGGTCGTGCATGAGAGCTCCGGTGCGTATGTGCCAGGACGGACCGCCTCGGGCCTCGGAGTACCGCGGGACGGTCCCGGTCCCTCCACTGTACGAAAGCGCGCGGTGTCTCCCGTCCCGTCGGGGGCATACGCGTGACACGGCACCGGCCCGGTGCCACCTATCCGAAGGGGTGTACACCGTGCTCGCCATCATCGCGGCGGTCCTGTTCCTCATCGCCTGGCTGATCAACGCGGCGGAGATCTCGACCAACGACGTCTTCACCTCGACCAACGTCATGCTCATCGGCCTCGCCCTGCTGGCCCTGCACGTCGCCGGGATAGGCAGCGGCCTGGCGGCGCGCGGGCGCCGCCGTTGAGCCACCCGACCGGCGCCCCGGGCCGCAGGACGCGCGCGGCGCCCGCCTCCGTCAGGGGATGCGCGCCACGCCCGCGTAGATGCCGCTCTCCTTCGCGACGGGCGGCTCCTGGCCGGCGCCGTACCACTCGGTGGCGGTGACCAGACCCGGCGGCACCAGTTCCAGTCCGTCGAAGAACCGGGCCACCTCCGCCCGGGTGCGGAAGCCGAGCCTGATGCCGCCCTTGGCGTACTGGGCGATCACCTGCTCCGCCAGCTTGGGGAACAGGTCGATCGCGGCGTGCGAGAGCACCAGGTGGCTGCCCGGCGGAAGGGTGGCCACCAGGCCGCGGACGATGCCGTGGGCGTCCTGGTCGTCCGGGACGAAGTGCATCAGGGCGATCAGCGACAACGCGACGGGCCGGTCGAAGTCCAGGATCTCGCGGGCGTGCCGCACTATCTCCTGCGGCTCGCGCACGTCGGCCTGGATGTAGTCCGTGGCGCCCTCGGGGCTGCTGACCAGCAGTGCCTCCGCGTGCCGCAGCACGATCGGGTCGTTGTCGGCGTAGACGACCCTGGCCGCCGGCACCGTCCGCTGGACGATCTGGTGCAGGTTCGGCTCGGTGGGGATGCCCGTGCCGATGTCCAGGAACTGGTCGATGCCCTGAGCGGCGAGGTGGGCCACGGCGCGGTTCATGAACGCGCGGTTCTGCCGCGCCGCGTCCCGTGCCTCGGGCGGCAGCGTCTCGCCCACCGCCTCGTCGACGGGGTAGTTGTCCTTGCCGCCCAGCAGCCAGTCGTAGACCCGCGCGGGATGGGCCCGGCTGGTGTCGAGGCGAGGGGGCTGGGAATGGTCCGTCGTCATGGCACGCTCCGTCGTCCGGGAGGTGGGGGTTCGCCGCTGATCTCGATCATCGTACTGCCCGGCGATCGTGCCATGTGCGGTGTGTATGACCGGAGTTGAGGACGTCTGTGCCCCGGGAGCCCGGCGGGCTCCCGGGGTGCAGATCCCTCCCGTCCGCGGGGAAGGGGCAGTCCGCCCGGGTGGGCGGGTCAGCCGGCGGACACGTCCGTCACCGTCCACCGCTGGTTGGTACCGGAGTTGGGCGGCCAGGTCGTGACGGCCGCGCCCTGGTGCGTCGCCTGGCCGCCGACCTCCAGCAGGCGTCCGGTGGCGGCGTTGACGAGTGTCCAGGTGCCGTCGCCGGTGGTCGACAGGAGCCATTCGGTGGCCGCGTCGCGCCTTCCGGTGTCCCGTTCGGCCACCGGGACGTCGTCGCGTACGGCCAGCCGCGTGCCGGCCCGCGGGTCGGTGAAGACGTAGCGGTCGCGGACTCCGCTGCCGGGGCGCACCGCACTCAGCCGCCACTGCCGGCCGGCCGTGCCGCTCCCCGGGCCGAGGACCAGGCTCGTGCCGTCGTCCGCGACGGTGACGGCCCTGCCGCTCTGCACTCCGGTCAGCGTGTAGGTGTGGCCCCTGCGGAGAGCCGGGGCGTCCTGGGCGACACCGGAGACGCCCTTGATCTCGAAGGAGGTCACGGACTGCGCGGGCACGGTGAAGGTGGCCGCGCGGTCATGGACCCTGATCGGGGCCTGCTTCGCGAGTCTGCCGTCGGCGCTGGTCACGACCGGGGTGACGGTGGCCCCGCGGCCGACGCTGCGGAACTTCGACAGGTCGACGGTGACCGTGCGGGCCTCGGTCGTTCGGTTGACGTGGACGAGCGAGGCCCCCTTGCCGTCCCGGGTGACCGCGGCGGCGCTGGAGGTGTCGTCCGTCCTGATCAGCCGGTCGCCGGGCTTGATGAAGTGGGTGAAGTTGCGTGCCGTGTCGAACTTGGTGTTCGTCCGGATCGGGCAGGTCTCCAGGGTGTCCTGGGCGGTGCAGCCGAACGGGACCTGGATGCTGCCCCAGTTGCCGCCCTTCGCGGACTCGCCGCCGGGCTTCATGTTGTCGTAGTCCTCGACGGGCTGCCAGAACACCCAGGCGCGGGGCTCGAGTTCACGCAGGTCGTCGACGATCTGCTGGGCGAGGCCGAGGCCGGGCCGCATGTCCTCGAAGTCCTGCCCGTCGCCCCAGTCGCCGCCGACCTCGCTCATCCACAGCGGCTTGCCGGCGGCCTTGGCCAGGTCGCGCACGGTGGTGCGCTGGCCGGTGCCGTAGGTGTGCACGTTCATCTGGCCGACGAGGTCGCGGTCGGCCTGGGAGTACGCGCTCCAGTTCTTCGCGTAGGTGCCGGGGTTGGTCTCGTCCATCGCCGAGATGTCCGCCTCGACCTTCGCCTTCCTCAGCGCGGGGGCGAGGGCCTGGATCACCTTGCGCTGGAGCTCGGGGCCGATGTGGGCCCCCTCCTGCCGGCCGCCGACGGGTTCGCCGTCGGCCCCCAGCTGTGTGCCCCAGTACGGTGTGTTGGGCTCGTTGAACGGGTCGACGGTGTCGACCTCGATGCCCTCGGCCTTCTCCAGCCGCCTGGTCGCCCCCGCCAGATAGGCGGCGAAGTCGTCGACGGAGTCGGTCCTGAGCTGGTCGGCGGAGGAGTCGAAGCCGCCGGAGACGTAGCCGCTGACGGTCATGAACCACGGCGGCGAGTTGCTGAACGTCTCCCAGTGGTCGATGTCGTCCTTGATGCGCTCGACCCACCAGCGCTGGGTGGCGTCGGCGTCCTCGTTCCAGTCGGCCGGGTCGTCGGCGCTCCACCACTCGGTGTCCTCGCGGGTGGTGCCCGCGGGCGCCTTCCACCAGCCCTCGACGGCACCGCCGGCGCGCAGGTAGTCACCGACGTCGGGCGCGTTGCCGCCCCCGATGTTGTAGCGGGCGATGTTCAGCCCGAGGCCGTCGTCGCCGAAGAGGAGGCGGGCCAGCTTCTCGCGGATCTCGGGCGGGTAGTCGCCGGTGGCGTTGGCGAACCAGACCAGACTGGTGCCCCAGCCCTCGAACGCCTCCTGCTGGTACGACGGGTCCGGCCGCACGGTGACGGATGCGGCGGTCGCGGCGGGTTCGGCCTGTGCGGGGACACTGATCAGAGCGGCCCCGGTGGCCAGGGCGGTGAGCGCAGCGGCCCCGAGAAGGCGTCTGCTGCGGGTACGGCGTGCCATCGTGTGCTCCCAACGGGAAGGTGTGGTCGCTGCGGTGGCCCCTCCTGCCCGTGAGCGGGCAGGAGGGGACGCCCCCGGAGCGGGCGCGTGCCGCTCCGGGGAGTCGTGGGTGGTGTGCGGCAGGGGGCCGTCAGGCGGTGGGCGTGCGCACGACGGCGACAGCCCTGGGCCCCAGGACGACGGCGCCGGAGTCGTCGGTGGCGCCGACCAGGACGTCTCCGGCCGCGCCCGGGACGGTGACCGTCTCGTCGGTCCGGTTCACCAGGAACACGAACCGCCCGCCGGGACCGCGGCGCACGGTGGTCTCGACCAGCCCGCGCACCTCGGCGGGCAGGCCGCTCGCCACGCCGGCCGGCTCCAGCAGCCGCGGCAGCAGCGAGGTGAGCCCCTCGGCACCGAGCCGGGTGGACACGTACGCGGCCGAACCGCTGCCCGCCGGGCGCCGGGTGACGGCCGGGCGGCCCGCGTGGGCGCCCGTGCGGTACCGGACGAGTACCTCGGTCTCGGGCGCGGTGACGGTGAGGTGGTCGGTCCACAGGGCGCCGGTCGTGGCGTCGTCCAGCTCCACGGTCTGCCCCGCGGGCAGGGGGCCGAACTCCTCGACGCGGACGCCCAGCAGGTCCCGCAGGGCGCCCGGATAGCCGCCGAGCCAGACGTGGTCGTTCTCGTCCACGACGCCGGAGAAGTAGGTGGTGACCAGGTGCCCGCCCTGCTCCGCGAACCGGGTGAGCTCCTTGGCGAGGTCGGCGGGGACCATGTGCAGCACGGGTGCGATCAGCACCCGGTGGCGGGTCAGGTCGGCGCCGGTGGTGACCACGTCGGCGCGGACGCCGAGGGCGAGGAGCGCGGAGTACCAGTCGAGCGCCTCCTGGTGGTAGTCGAGCAGCGAGGTCGGGTGCGAGTCCTGCTCGCTCGCCCACCGCGACTCCCAGTCGAAGAGGATGCCGACCTCGGCGGGCTCCCGCTCGCTCCCGGCGACCGGCGCCAGGGTCCTCAGCGTGTCGCCGAGCGCGGTGACCGCGCGGAACAGCTCGCTGTCGGCACCGGCGTGCGGCACCATCGCCGAGTGGTACTTCTCGGCGCCGGCCGCGGACTGGCGCCACTGGAAGAAGCAGACCGCGTCGGCGCCGTGCGCCACGTGCGTCAGCGAGTCCCGGGCCAGCTCACCCGCGCCCTTCGCCAGATTGACCGGCTGCCAGTTCACCGCGCTGGTGGAGTGCTCCATCAGGAACCAGGGCCGGCCGCCCGCGATGCCGCTGGTGAGGTTCGCCGAGAAGGACAGCTCGTCGCGGGCCTGCGGGTGCGGGACGACGTAGTGGTCGTTGGCGACGAAGTCCACCTCGCCCGCCCAGTCCGCGTAGTTCATGCCCTTGGTGCCGGGCATCACCATGAAGTTGGTGGTGACGGGAACGCCCGGCGTGAGCTCCCGCAGCACCTCGCGCTCGGCCCGCAGGTGCTCCTTCAGCGCGTCCGACGAGAAGCGCTTGAAGTCGAGCTGCTGGGTCGGGTTCGGGTGGGAGGCGGCGAGCCGCGGCGGCAGGATCTGCTCCCAGTCGCTGTAGCGCTGAGACCAGAACGCCGTTCCCCAGGCGTGGTTGAGGGCGTCCAGCGTGGTGTACCGGGCGCGCAGCCACTGCCGGAAGGCGCGGGCCGCGTCGTCCGAGTAGTCGTAGACGTTGTGGCACCCGAGTTCGTTGTTGACGTGCCAGGCCACCAGTGCCGGGTGGCCGGCGTAGCGGGACGCCATCTCCCGGACCAGCCGCAGGGCGTGCTCCCGGAAGACCGGGGAGGTCGGACGCCAGTGCTGCCGCGCTCCCGGCCACAGCGTCTCCCCCCGGTCGGTGACCGGCAGGATCTCCGGGTGCGCCGTGGTCAGCCAGGGCGGCGGGGAGGCGGTGGCGGTGGCCAGGTCGACGCCCACGCCGTTCTCGTGCAGCAGGTCCATGACCTCGTCGAGCCAGGCGAAGTCCCAGGTGTCCGGGCCGGGCTGGATGCGGGCCCAGGAGAAGATGCCGACGGAGACGATGTTGACGCCGGCCGCGCGCATCAGCCGTACGTCCTCCTCCCACACCTCCCGGGGCCACTGCTCGGGGTTGTAGTCGGCGCCGTAGCCGAGACGGGGGGCGGGCGCGCCGTCCGGTCCGCGCTCGAGGCGGGACAGGAGGGTGGAGATCATGGCGGTCCTTCCGGTGTGGTGCGTGCGGCGCGGGGGCGGCGCGGATGCCGCGCCGCCCCGTGCGGGCCGCCGCATCGCGTGCTGGTGCTACTGCTCGACGGTGAAGCCCTGCTCGTTGCCGTACTTGACCGACGCGTCCTGCCAGGACTTCAGCCCCTCGGCGAGCGTGGTGCCGGAGACGTAGGCCTTGCCGACGGTGTCGTTGAAGATCGAGTTCGCGTACACCTGGTAGGGCAGGTACGACCAGTCGTCGGCGACGTTCGCGGCCGCCTCGGCGAAGATCTTGTTGGCCTGCTGGCCGCCGAAGTACGGGAACTTCGTGTCCTGGAACGCGGTGGACTGCAGATCAGCGGTGGTCGCCGGGAAGGCGCCGTTCTCCAGGCGGGTCTGCACGCCCTTGCCCGCGTTGGCGTACTCGACGAAGGCGTACGCCAGCGCCTCGTTCTTGCCGAGCTCGGGCAGGGCGAGCGCGCTGCCGCCGTTCTCGGCCCCGGCCTTGTCGCCCGCCGCCCACTGCGGCAGCGGGGCGGCACGCCAGTCACCGGAGGCGTTCTTCACGCCCGACTCCAGGTTGGCGGGCATCCAGGCACCGGTGGCGAGGGTCGCGATGCTGCCGTCCCCGAGGCCCTTGTACCACTCGTCGCTCCAGCTGGTGACGGGAGCGAGCAGCTTCTCGTCGATGAGCTTCTGCCACACGCCGGTGAACTTCGCGGCGCCCGCGTCGGAGAAGTCGACCTTCACCTTGGTGCCGTTCACCGTGTAGGGGTGCGAACCGGCCTGCCAGAGCATGCTGGTGGCGAAGCCGGCGTCACCGGTGTCGGCGGTGATGTACGCCTTGGGGTTCTTCCTGTGCAGGTCGCGGGCGGCGGTGAGGTACTCGTCCCAGGTGGTGGGCACCTTGATGCCGTACGTGTCGAAGACCTTCTTGTTGTAGAACAGCGCCATCGGCCCGGAGTCCATCGGCAGGGCGTAGACACCGTCACCGCCCGCCTTCACGCCGTTCCAGGGGCCGGGCGAGTAGCGGGTGGCGAGCTTCTCGGCGCCGAATCCCTTGAGGTCGGTGAGCTGCTCGGTCAGCGCGAACTGGCCCATCGCGTAGTACTCGATCTGGGCGACGTCGGGCACGCCCTTCTTCGCCGAGATGGCGTTCTGCAGCGCCGTGTACTGGTCGTTGTTGGTGCCCGCGTTGACCAGGTTCACCTTGACGCCGGGGTGCTCCTTCTCGAAGCCGGCGGCCACCTGCTTGAGGGTGGGCTCCCACGCCCAGACGGTGAGGGTGCCGCCCTTCTCCAGAGCCGCCCTGACGTCCTCCTGGGAGACCGGCTTCCCGCTCGATCCGCCGTCGTCGCCGCCGCAGGCGGTCGCTCCCAGGGCGAGGGCGCAGACGAGACCGATGCCGCGCAGCAGGCGGCGGGATTGCTTGTGCATGGGCGAGCTTCCACTTCTTCGTGGCCGGGGACCGGCACAGTCGAGGGTCGGAGGGGAGAAAGGAGGCGGGACGGGGGCGGAGCGCGGGGGAGGAGGGGTGCCTGGCGGCTACTCCTTGACGCTTCCGGCGGCCAGTCCGGACTGCCAGTACTTCTGCAGCAGCAGGAACGCGGCGATCAGCGGCAGGATCGTGATGAGCGAACCGGTGACGACCAGGTTGAACACGGCCTCGCCGCCGGCGGTCTGGGCCTGCTGGTTCCAGCTGTTCAGGCCCAGGGTCAGCGGATACCAGTCCGGGTCCTTGAGCATGATCAACGGCAGGAAGTAGTTGTTCCAGGTGGCCACCATGGTGAACAGCAGGACGGTGACGATGCCGGGCGCCAGCAGCGGCAGCGCGACCCGGAAGAAGGTGCGCACCTCGCCGGCGCCGTCGATGCGGGCGGCCTCCATCAGCTCGGTCGGGATGGCCTCGCTCGCGAACACCCACATCAGATACAGGCCGAACGGCGAGATCAGGGACGGGATGATCACCGCCCAGGGCGTGTCGGTGAGCCCCATCTTGCTGAACATCAGGAAGGTCGGAACCGCCAGTGCGGTACCCGGCACCGCCACGGCGCCGATGACGACGGCGAAGACCCCGCGCCGGCCGGGGAAGTCGAACTTGGCCAGCGCGTAGCCGCCGAGGACGGCGAGGAAGGTGGCGCCGCCCGCGCCCAGCCCGACGTACAGCAGAGTGTTCAGCAGCCAGCGGGTGAACACGCCGTCGTTGTAGGTGAACGTCTGCCTGACGTTGTCCCACAGGGCGAAGTCGTCGTCGAACCACAGGCCGAAGGAGTCCGACAGGCCGGCCTGCGTCTTGGTGGCGCTGATGACCAGCCAGAGCAGCGGCACCAGGCTGTAGAGCACCACGAGCCCGGTGAGCACGGTCAGCAGGACGCTGCGCCGCGGCTTGCCCGGGGAGCGCCGGCGGCGGGCGGCGCGCAGCTTCGGCGCGGCGCGGCGGGTGCCGGGCGGCGCGGGCGCGGGACGGTCGGAGACGGTGACGACAGGACTGGTCATCGCTGCTTCACACTCCCTTGCGCATGCCGCGCAGCTGGACGACGTAGGCGATGACCATGGTGATCAGCCCCATGACGATGGCGACCGTCGCGGAGTAGTTGTGCTGCTGCCCGTTGAAGGACAGCGAGTACGTGTAGAAGTTCGGGGTGTAGTCGGTGGTGATGGCGTTGGGCGCCAGCGGCTGCAGGATGTTCGGCTCGTTGAAGAGCTGGAAGCTGCCGATGATCGAGAAGATCGTCGCGATGACCAGTGCCCCGCGGATGGCCGGGAGCTTGATGGCGGTGATGACGCGGAGCTGTCCGGCCCCGTCGATCTCGGCGGCCTCGTACAGCGAGTGCGGGACCACCCGCAGGGCCGCATAGAAGATCAGCATGTTGTAGCCGACGAACTCCCAGGTCACGATGTTGCCGATGGAGGCGAGCACCAGATCGGGGGAGAGCGGGTCGGGCAGCGTGACGCCCAGCGCGTCGTTGATGTCGCCGACCAGCCCGAACCTGGTGCCGTACATGAAGCCCCACATCAGGGTGGCCACCACGGCGGGCACGGCGTACGGCAGGAAGACCGAGATGCGGAAGAAGTCCCGGCCGTAGAGGCGGCCGCTGTCCAGGGCCAGCGCCACCAGCAGCGCGATGCCGAGCATGATCGGCACCTGCACGGCCAGGAACAGGGCGACCCGGCCGAGCGAGGCCCAGAACCGGTCGTCCTGGAGGGCCTGCGTGTAGTTGTCCAGGCCGACGAAGGTGGTCCCGCCGATGAGCTGGTCGCGGAAGAGGCTGAGGTACACCGAGTAGGCGATCGGGGCGAGGAAGACCAGGGCGAACACGGCCACGAACGGACCGAGGAAACCCCACCCCGTCCAGGACCGGCGGTCCCGCCTCGCCGGTGGCGGGGCCGGCCGCGGCTCGGCGGCGGCCGGCGGTTGCAGCGTCGTCATGTCGTTCCTCGCTCGTCCACGTGCGGAGCCTCGCGATGTTTACGTAAACATCGAGCGCCGCGAAACGACCCCCGGGCTGTTATGTTTACGTAAACATCTGATGGCGGCATGTCTACACTGCCCCGATGACGACGGTCAAGGGTCCTTGCGCACCGGGGCCCGGCAGCGACAGAGAGGCGGCTGACGGCGAGTGAGCACGGCTGAGGGAGTCCCGACGAGCGCACCCGTACGGTCCCGCCGCGGCCGCGAGCGCACGGCCTCCATGGCGGACGTGGCACGGCTGGCCGGGGTCTCCTCGCAGACCGTCTCCCGCGTCTCCAACGGGTACGCCGGAGTGACCGAGGAGACGCGGCAGCAGGTGCTGGCGGCCATGAAGGAGCTCGGATACCGCCCCAACAGCGCCGCCCGGGCGCTGAAACGCGGTGAGTTCCGCACCATCGGCGTCATCACCTTCTCGCTCTCCACCACCGGGAACGTGCGCACCCTGGAGGCCATCGCGACCTCCGCGGCGAGCGAGGGGTACGCGGTGACGCTGCTGCCGGTCGCCGTGCCCACGCAGGACGAGGTGCGGGGCGCCTTCTCCCGCCTGGAGGAGCTCGCCGTCGACGCGGTGATCGTCATCATGGAGGTCCACCTGCTGGACGCGGCCACCGTGACGCTGCCGCCCCACGTCCAGGTCGTGGTGGTCGACTCCGACGCGGGCGACCACTACACGGTCGTCGACACAGACCAGGCCGGCGGCACCCGTGCGGCCGTCCGGCACCTGCTCGGCCTGGGGCACGGCACCGTCTGGCACCTGGCCGGCCCTGAGGACTCCTTCGCCGCCCAGCGCCGCGCGGACGCCTGGCGCCGGACGCTCTCCGAGGCGGGCCGCACCGCGCCGCCCCTCGCCCGGGGCGACTGGTCGGCCGAGTCCGGTTACCGGGCCGGCCTCGAGCTCGCCGCCCGCGAGGACTGCACGGCCGTCTTCGCGGCCAACGACCAGATGGCCCTCGGCCTGCTGCGCGCCCTGAACGAACGCGGCCGGCGGGTCCCGGAGGACGTCAGCGTCATCGGGTTCGACGACATACCGGAGGCCGGTTCCTTCCAGCCGCCGCTGACGACCGTCCACCAGGACTTCGCCGAGGTGGGACGGCTCTGCGTGCAGGCCGTACTGCGCAAGATGCGCCAGGACGGCGCCGAGCGGGGGACGACGCTCGTGCCCACCCGGCTGGTGGTCCGCACGAGCACCGCACCGCCCCCGGCGCGCGGACGCTGAGCGCGCGGTTCCGCCGGGCGGCCTGGTGACGGCGCGAGCCCCGGCCCGTGGGTATACGCTCGGCCCTCGCCCGCGGCCGGCGAGGGCCGAGCGTCACGCCGGGGGAACGGCGCTGCCGGCGCTGTTCGACGGCTGGGGCGCCCCCGTCCTCGACCTCCTCCACCACGGCACCGCCTTCGCCCACCGCCCTCTTCATGTCCTGCCCGAGTCCCACACCTGGACCCACGTCGCCGGGGTCACACTGCTGGGCGACGCCGCCCATCTGATGCCCCCGTTGGGAGCGGGCGCGAACCTCGCGTTGCTGGAGGGCGCCGAGCTCGCCGAGTCCGTCGCCGCCTGCCGCGGGGATCTGGACGAGGCCGTCCGCGCCTTCGAGGAACGGATGTGGGCACGGGCCGGCCGCTGGGCGAAGATCACGGCAGCCGGTCTGGAACGCCTGGTGAGCCCGAACCCGGCCGAAGCCCTCGCCCTCTTCGACCAGGTCCAGCCGTCCTGAACGCCGCGCCCGGGAGCCCGACGGCGGGGGTCCGGGAGAGGACACGGCGAGCGGGACGCAACCCCCCACCTTTCTGGGATGGGATGTGCCGGCCGGCCACAGCATTCTTTACCTGGCCGGCGGCGGTGAGCCGCCTCCGGCGCATCCGTGACGACACGAGGGGGAAGACATGTCCATGCGAAGAAAAGCCGTCGGGATCCTGGTCGCAGCCGCCGCCGGTCTGACGGTGGCGGGGGCCCCGGCCGCCGTCGCGGCCCCGTCCCCGACGGGCACCGCGCTCACGGCGTCCGTGTGGCGGAACATCGCCCTGACCGGGACGTACACGATCCGCGACGACGAGGGCATCTTCGCCGCCGGCACGTACTGCAACGGCAACGTCGCCTCCGAGGGCTGGGTGAACGAGGTCCGCACGCCGTCGCTGTGGTGGGAGACCACGTGCGGGGGCGAGATCCGGGTGGAGAAGCACGTGTCCGCCCAGACGGACGCCACCGGCGGGGTCATGATCTATGTGACCCTGCGGTTCTACGAGGGCACGAACGACACCAACACCGACCTCGACGCCGAGTACGACTTCAACCGCTACGTCCCCGCGGGACAGAGCTCGACGGTCGCCGAGATCACGCTCCGCAACGGCGAGAACGGCGGCAAGGACTGGGCGAAGCTCAACCTCGTCCTGCGCAACGACCGCTGACACCGGAGCGAGGCGTCGGTCGCGCGCCTCGGACACACCCGGCTCCCGGGCACGGCGAACGCAGGCGCGGCCACCTGCGCGAACCGGTCCCGGGAGCCGCGGCAGGCGCTAGCCTCGGACCATGAAGCGCTACGGGGGAGTAACGCGGATCAGCGGGATGGGGGACACGGCGGCGCGGGCGGTGCGCTCCGCGCGGACCGTCGAGGATTTCTTCTCAGCGGTGAAACAGGTGACGAGGCCCGTGCTGCGGTTCGACGTCTGTGCCTGTGTGACCGTGGATCCGCAGACGTTGATGAACACCGGGGGCGACTATCAGGACGGCCTCCCGGCGGCCATGATGCCGCGCATGCTCGACATCGAGTACCGCGAGGGGGATGCCAACGACCTGTCGCACCTCGCGGCCAGACACACACCGGTGGGCCTGCTCAGCCGGGAGACGGGCGGCGACCTCGACCGCAGCCCCCGGTACCGGGACATCATGCGGCCCCTCGGATTCCGCGACGAATTGCGTGTGCTGCTGCGGGACCGCCACGGGGCGTGGGGTGCCCTGATCATGGGCCGCGGCAACGACATGCCTCCGTTCGGCTCCCCGGACCTGGCCGCTGCGGCGTCGCTGGTCCAGCCGCTGGGCACCGCACTGCGCCGGCTGCACCTGACCAGGCTCGCCGACGAGGGCGCCTCGGCGGTGGCGCCCGGACTGGTGCTGCTGGACGGCGACCACCAGGTGGTGCACGCGACGCCCACCGCGGCCCAGTGGTTCGACGAGCCGGCCCCCGACGGCGGCCCGCCGTCGGGCGGTCGCCGTGGGCTGCCACCCGCCGTCTACGCGGTGGCGGCGGCGGTGCAGGCTCCGGGAGCCCCGGCCTCCCACACCTCCTGGATGCACAGCCGGCGGCACGGACGGGTCCGGTTGCACGCCTGGCGCCTGGACGGGACCGCGGAGTCGCAGGCCCGTGCCGCCGTCGTCGTCGAGCAGGCAGGTCCCGCCGAGCACATCGCACTGATCGTCGCGGCGTACGGGCTGACCCCTCGGGAAAGGGACATCACGGCCCTGGTGCTGCGGGGGCGGTCCACGGCCGACATCAGCCGTGACGTCGGGCTGTCGCCGCACACCGTCCAGGACCACCTCAAGGCGGTGTTCGACAAGACGGGCGTCCGCAGCCGGCGTGACCTGGTCGCCACCCTCTTCGCCCGTCACTACCTGCCGGACGTGGCGCCGTCCGTGTCCGGGCCGCGCATCCGGTCCCGGCCCGCCGCACGTCCGGACGGCGGCTCCGGGCGTGGGTGACGGACGGGTGGATACCGCACGGTTTACGCGCCGCCGGGGAAGGCACTCGGGACCGGCCCACCGTTCCTCGTCCCTGGAGTGCCCATGACTCGAGTCGCCGACCGTGTACTGCCGCGCCGGCAGGAGTGGGGCGCGGAAAGGGTCCACGGCCGTCCGGGCGGCGGCGGTCTGCCCGGTGGGCTCACCGAGCACCTGTCCACCCGGGGCGGGAAGTGAAGGGCGCCGGCCGCCTCGGGCGCGGCCGGCGCGGGACGGGCGGCGCCGAGGTGGTGGTCGTGACCGGCGCGACCGCCGGCGTCGGCCGGGCCACGGCCCGTGCCTTCGGCGCACGCGGCGCCGCCGTGGCCCTGCTCGCACGCGGCGAGCACGCCCTGGAACGGGCGGCCGAGGAGGTCAGGGAGGCGGGCGGACGGGCACTGCCCCTCGTCGTCGACGTCTCGGACCCGGACGCGGTGGACGCCGCGGCGACCCGGGTGGAGGACGAGCTCGGCCCGATCGACGTCTGGGTGAACGCCGCCTTCACGACCGTCTTCGCGCCCGTACCGGACGTGGCGCCCGAGGAACTGAGGCGGGCCACGGAGGTCACGTACTTCGGCTTCGTCTACGGCACCCAGAGCGCGCTGCGGCGGATGGTGCCGCGCGACCGGGGCACCATCGTGCAGGTCGGCTCGGCCCTCGCCCGGCGCAGTGTCCCGCTCCAGGCCGTGTACTGCGGTGCCAAGCACGCCATCCAGGGCTTCACCGAGTCCCTGCGCTGCGAGCTGCTGCACGACGGCAGCGGAGTGCGGGTCACCATGGTCCAGATGCCCGGCCTGAACACGCCCCAGTTCAGCTGGGTCCTCAGCAGGCTTCCCCGGCATCCGCGCCCGGTGGCGCCGGTGTACCAGCCCGAGGTCGCCGCCGAGGCCGTCCTGCACGCGGCCGACCACCCCGGACGGCGTGAGTACTGGGTCGGCGGTTCCACCGTCGCGACCCTCCTCGGGCAGAAGCTCGCCCCGGGCCTGATCGACCGCTACCTGGCCCGCACGGGCTACGACGCGCAGCAGACCGACGACCCCGTGGACCCCTCCCGGCCGGTCAACCTCTACGCGCCGGTGGACGACGCCGCGCCCGTGGACTACGGCGCCCACGGGCTCTTCGACGACGAGTCGCACCCGCGCAGCCTGCAGTTCTGGCTCTCACGCCACCGCCGGCCCCTGGCGCTGGCCGCGGCGGCCGCCGGAGTCCTCGCCGCGGGCCTGACCGGCGGGCGCGGCGACGCCGGCCGGAGCGCGTGCGTGGGAGGCCGGGGGAGGGCATCGCGCGGCTGACGCGAGGGGCCCCCGGTCGGGTCACCGCTCGCGGTCGATGGTGCGCGTCCACCAGTGGTGCTCGCAGAACCAGTGGCCGACCATCGCGCCGCCGAAGACGACGAAGCCCACCCCGATGAGCCAGGACTCCACCACGAGCACGATGCCGACCGCGCCGTAACTGATCGCGTTGTCGAGGATCAGCGGCGTGAAGACGAGGTAGGAGAAGCCGCGCAGCCCCACCAGGCCCACCATGGTGGCCAGCGCCCCCGGCAGCAGGTCCCGCCAGCGGACCTGGCCGCCCAGCAGGAAGTGCTGCCCCCACCAGAAGAACAGCGTGCCGACCGATGTGGAGAGCGCGATCCGCGCCGAGCCGTGCAGCGCGGTCCGTGTCTGCACCTCCTGGTAGAGGTACGCGGTCAGGGCGATCACCCAGGTCATCTGCCGCCAGACGCGGTGCCAGGGGCCGGACGGCAGACCCCAGATGCGTTCGTAGCCGTTCTGGATGCTCGCCGCGAAGGACACGCCGAAGACGGCGAGGGCGATACCGCCCCACACGCTCGTGGTGCCGACCACCTTCGTCGGCGGGCTGATGATGTCCGTCAGCACCTTGGCGGACCGGCCGGACAGCCCCATGCCGTCCGCCAGCCAGGAGGCGAAACCGCCCTTCCCGAGGGGGTCGGCGGCGGCCACCACGATCAGCAGCGGCGCCAGCGTGACCAGGGCGAGGGTGGCGAAGCCCATGGCCCGGTGCATCAGCTCGAGTTCCCGGCCCCGCCGGACCAGCGCGGACGCGGCCAACCCGTCCCACAGACGGACGAAGGGGCGCCGGTACCGGTTCACGGGTGCTCCTCGGGCGGTCCTGGGATCGACTCGCCGCTGCGGAACTGAGTGACCCGTGGCCGGCGGGACAAACGTGACACCAGTATGCGCGCGAGTCCGCACCGGGCCGGACTGCGAAACGGGGGAACCCGCGCGCGTTCCTCCTCGGGGCCGTAGGACGAGAAGGCAAGTCCGGCTCGACACATCACAATCCGCGCCCAAAGCCGAGCCGCCCCCGTTCCCGCGCCCTGGACGGGGCAGGACACGGTTGCTGCGGCCGGGTGAACACGCGGGGGACGAGAATGAAGCGCCCTCCCGGCGGGCGTCGCCCCGCGGCGGGTATGGAAATGCAGTGAGGTGAAGCTGCGCAGGCACCCCTCCTCCCGGCTCGTGCACCAGGGCCATGACCGGGCCCGCACTTGGCGGGTGCGCAAGAGCCGCTGGTACTTCCCGCTGCTGGGGCTCACGTTCCTCGGCGCCTTCGCCGAGGTGTTCCTGATCGCCATGGCAGTCGCCAGGATGGTGGGACCGTCGCCGCTGCACGCTCCGCTCCGGTGGATCGAGGGGCAGTGCGAAGGTGAGGGCCACTTCGCCTGCTCCCTGCTGCAGGGCATCGTGATGCCCTTCCTCACGATCGCCTTGGCCACGGTCGCGTACCTCTTCTTCCGGTTCACGCGGGTGAGCCGGGCCTACCTCCGCAAGGCCAGGGAGGTGCCGCGGGACATGGTGCCGACGGCGGGCGGCATCTTCGGGCGGGTGGTGGGACGCGACCAGCTGTGCGAGGTCCTCATGGAGGACCTGCGCGACAGCCGGTTCCGCCGCACGCATGTGGTGGTCGGCGGCATCGGGACGGGCAAGACCGCCCTGCTCGTGCTGCTCACCGAGCGACTTGCCCGGCGGGGCGCGGTGCCCGTGCCGTTGCGGTTGCGCGGTGTGTCGGGGGACCTGGACTTCCGGCAGCTGGCGTTCGAGCGGTTCAGGCTGGAGGTGCAGGGGCACATCCGTTCCGGCGACGAGGCGGAGAAGGTGTGGCGCCACCTCATTCAGCAGGGCCGCATCGTGGTCCTGGCGGACGGTCTGGAGGACGCTCTCGCCGGGGACACCCTGACGGAGGAGCGCGACACCCTCATCCGGCTGGCCGTCCGCCGGGCCAACGAGGAACGGCTGCCGCTCGTCATCGCCTCGCGTCCGCACGACGCGCTACGGGGGCTGGACGCCTCGCTGACCGACCTGGAGCCGCTGAGCGAGGAGGCCGCGCTCGCGTACATCTCCTCCGGCGCCGTCTGGGAGGATCGGCAGCGGCTCGACTGGATCGTGGAGAAGGCGGCGATCGCCGAGGCGCCCACGTACCTGCAGGTGGCGCGGGAACTGCACGACGAGGGGCTGCTGGAACGGGCGCTCAGCGGCCGGTTCGAAGAAGGCGTGGAGACCCGCGGCGGCGACCGGGCGGCGCTGCGGCTGCACCTGGTGGACACCTGGCTCAGCGCCGTCGTCACCGGACGGCTGTGCCCGTACCTGCCGCTCGGCCAGGACGAACGCCGGATGGCGCTGGAGTACCTGTCCGCCCTCGCGTGCGCGGGTCTGGCCGACGACTCCGCCGAGGTCCGCATCGGCGACGTCGTCGACGAACGCGACCCCACCCGGTCCCGCTTTCCGGAGATCATGACGGAGCTCGCGCGGCGTGTGCAGGGCAGCCAGCTGGACGTCCGGCTCGCCGCGGACTGGGGTGCCGGCATGGAGCTGGTGGAGCTCGCCGGGGACCGGGTCCGCTTCCAGCACAGCGTGATCCAGGCCCATCTCGGCGCCCGCTTCATGAGCGCGGTGATCCATCCGCGGACGTCCGGGGAGACCACGGAGAACCGGTACTTCCCCGCGGCTCTGGAGAACCCGGGACGGGAACTGCTGATCGCCATGGTTCTGCACTCCCGCACACCGAAGGGCTCCTGTACGCACCCGGGAGCGCGGGGCGGCCACGACGGCTGGTGCCCGGTGGCCGCGGCGCGTGACCTGGTCCTGAACGCGGCCTGCCAGGCGCAGCAGAACAACGCCCACCGTCGGGGCGGGGACCGGCAGCCCGGCGGCCGCCGTCCTGACGGGGCACCGCGCGACCCGGCCGACCCGAGGCAGGTCTTCCGCCGCACCCTGCACACCAAGGCGCTCCAGCTCTACGCGGCGGCCCTGCAGATCGACAGCGTCGACGCGGCGTCGGAGCAGCACCGCATCGCGATGGAGCTGACGACGGCGTGGCCCGACCTCCATGCCCGCGATCCTCACTCGCTGGGCGTGGCCAAGGAACTGCTCGTCTCCCGCTTCGGTGAAGCCCTGCGCAGCCTCGATCGCCGGGACGGCGTGCACCCGGCCTACGCGGAGCTGTTGCAGATCGGGTGCCTGGAGCCCTCCTACGGTGTGCGGGTCGCCATCGCACAGGAGATCGGCGCGGGCGGCGACAGTGCCTTCGCACTGCTCCAGGCGCGGCTGCTCGCCCCGCGGACGGAGCCGGAGCAGCCGATGGAGCGCAGACCGGAGTGGATGCTGGACATGTGGGAGAGCCAGCAGCCGCGGACCGTCCGGGCGGGCGAGGACGGCGGACGCACGCAGGCGCCGCGCGACCTCGCACGGCTGCGCCGGCTGGAGGAGCAGGAACGCGAGGAAGAGGAACGCGCCTGGCGGCACGACACGATGGGTGCCTGGCTGATCCCGCTGCTCGTGGGCTCCGTCACCGTCCGCCGCCACCACGACACGCCGTACGAGATCCTGGCGGGCTGGGTGGAGCGCGTCGGCGTGCCGAACGGCCCCGACCGCAGACCGCTGGACCTCACGCTGGAGATCGCCCTGGCCCAGGGGTTCAAGTACGCCGCCAACCGCAGGGCCCGGCACCCGCACGCCCGACCGCAGGCCCGTGAGTACCTCATCGAGCAGGCCTGGGACATGCTCAGACGCTCCCGGTTCTGGTTCACCCGGCTCACACTGCTGCACGCGCTGACGCTGTGGGAACTGCCCGACGACGGCACGGCGGCCGGCGGCCGGTCCGGGCACGGCGCCGACCCGGCTGCACAGATCCGCCAGTGGCTCGGCCTGCGGGACGGCGACCCGCAGCACCCGTTCGTCGAGGCCACCGCGGAACTGTGCGTCCGGGCCCTGGAGACCGGCCGGCCCGAGCGCTATCTGTGGATCGACGAGTGCGGCGTGACCGCGCAGGTCGGTTCCAGGTCGACCGACCGGGAGGCACGTAGGCACCGGTTGTGGATCCCGCCGTCCACTGGCTGGAGCACGCTGCACCCTCTGGCCCGGCAACTCCTCGCGGACATCCTGCTGTTACTCAATCTCGCCGAACGCGGTGACTGGCCCAGGGACCGGCAGCAGCGCCTGCACCGGACCGATCGCCCTGACCTGCCGCCGTGCCTCACGAAGGATCGCCGCCCCCTGGATCCGGACGGGAGCCTCATGCGCACGGCCGCGGCCCACGCCGGCTCCAACTGCCGCGACGACTGCGCCTTCGAACTCTGTCCGTACCCGCCCCTGGGGGCGAGCGGTCACCGTCCGGCGCTGTCCGAGGCCTTCTGCCGCGCCCAGTTCACCCTGCTGTCGCGCTCCTGGTCCTTGCTGCGCCCTGCGGCACCCTGGCAGCGGGAGACGGACCTGCCGCAACTGCGCCTGTTCTGGGAGCGGATGAGCAAACGCTCCCGCGGCAGCCCGAATGGACGCTGACCGAGGCCATCCGTGGGCGGGCTGCCCCGCACAGTGCTACGCCGTACCACTGAAGTGGTCCATGAGCCGTTCAACACCTCGATGCCACAACCAGGTTGGAGAGGGCCTATCTTCTCGGGCATGGATCACCAGGGAGAGTTTCGTCGGGCAGCGCTTGAGTTGGGCGTCCCGGGCGACGAGATCGGCAGATTCGGCCGGCACCTTCGTTTGTCGATCGGACTGTCCGTGGGCGGTGGTTCCCCGGTCGGGCAGGTCGGTGGGTTGCCCAGGCTGCCGGTGGGCATGGAGTGGCCGTCCGCCGGGGACGTTCCGTTGCCGTTGCTCCTCTCCGTCGATTGCGGGTCGCTGCCGAGAGTCGACGGCTTCGATCTGCCGGCGGACGGGACGCTGCTCTTCTTCGTGAACCAGGAGATGGACCATGAGGATGGTTCCGGGAGGTACGCGCGAGTCGTGCATGTACCGGACGGCACCGAAACCGCGGTCGCGGAAGCCCCCAGCTCCCAGTGTGTCCGCGAGCAGTTCGACGTCGGCGCGGAGCTCGGAGCCGAACTGCCCCTCTGGCTCCAGGAGGGCGACGAGGACTGGCACGAGTTCTGGGAGGATCTCGAGTGGGAGGACATGTCGCCCTTCCAGCAGCAGTTGTTCCGGTACATGGAGGATGACCTGCCGCACCTGGACGAACTCCGGGCTCTGGCCCACGACCTCTGGCCGGCCGGCGCCGGCGTTTTCATCGGCGGGTATGCCGATGACGAGGTGATCAACAGCATTGCGGAGCAGACCCTCGCGGGACGCGAGAAGGCAGGCGAGATCCCAGCCATCCCGATCGCGAAATGGTCCTCCCACCTGGAGAAGGAGAAGCACCGGCTGACGAGCGAGTGGATATCGCTCGCCAGTGAAGCCCGGGTCTACGAGGAGTACCGCACGAGTTTCGTGATCCGCCACGACGACTTGGCCGCCGCTCGGGTGGACAAGGCACTAGCCGTGACCCGATTCGAGGCTCCGTGACCAGGTTCGACGCACCTCTACCACGGGGAGGGCCGGCCAAGCCTGTTCACAAAGGCTCCGCGTACGGTGATCCACTCGAGGGGGGCATGGCCATGAGAATGCGTCGGTGGTGTGCGGCGACCGCGGTGGCACTGTTGCTGACCGGTTGCCAAGGCGCACCGGAGAGCGACAGAGCGATCACGTTGGGGATGTGGGATGCGCAACGGCCGCACGGAAGCGCCGGCGAGGGAGCTGTGGCTGCGATGGCTGCCTGCCGTGGTGATCGCGGGGGCCTTCGTCCTCGACGTCGCCACCCGGGGAGGCGTCAACACGTTCCCCTTGCTCGCGGCCGCCCCCGGGGTCGCCGCGAGTGTCCTCTCCCTGGGCGGGACCATCGCCACCGGCGTGGCGGTGAACCTCGTGGGACTCGCGCTGGTGTACCTGGAGCGTGAGCCGGTCCGCCAGGACGTCGCCGTGTTCAGCAGCCTGGTCCTTCTCACCGTCATCGCGGCGGTCCTCAACGTCCAGCTCACATGGAACCGGCGGCAGCTGAGGACGAGTCGCGAGGTGGCCGCTGCGGTCCAGCACGCGGTGCTCCCGGATCCGCCCCGCCGGGTGGGGCGACTGTCCGTGGCGTCCCGGTACGAGGTCGCCCACGAGGAGGCGGCCATCGGTGGCGACCTCTTCGCGATCCATGAGACCGACCACGGCATCCGGATGCTCATCGCCGATGTGCGGGGCAAGGGACTCGAGGCGGTCCGCACGGTCAACGCCCTGCTCGGCTCCTTCCACGAGGCCTGCCACCACCGGCCCGACCTGCCGGGCGTCGTGCGGCAACTGGAGGACCGGATGCAGGAGGTCATCAGGCGGTCGAGCGGCGCGGAGGCCGAGTCGTTCGCCACCGCCGTCGTCGCGGAACTGCCCCCGGACTACTCCGGACTGCGTATCGTCAACCGCGGCCACGCGGCACCGTTGCTGGTCCGCGGCGGCAGGGTGACCCCGCTGACACCGAGCACTCCCTCGCTGCCGCTCGGCCTGGGTCTTCTGCACGGCGACGACGTCGTGGTCGACCTGTTCGAGCCGCCCGCCGGAGCCACCCTCGTACTGTTCACGGACGGCATCAACGAGGCACGGGACGCGGACGGCGTCTTCTTCGATCCCGTTCCGGTCCTGTCCCGGCCCCTTCCGGCGGACCCGGACGCGGTGCTCGACGCCGTGCTCCGCGCCGTCCTCCGGCATACCGGCGGAGATCTGCAGGACGACGCGGCGCTCTTCGCCGCCACCCTGGACGAGTGAACCCGGGTCCGGCCCACGGGGGCGGAGAGGCGGCGCCGCGGACCCCCGTTTGCCTGAGCCGGGACGGGTCACTCACTGATGACGTCAGAGGTGCCTTCGAAGGAGTTCGGGTGATGACGCGGGCCGCCGGCACCACGGCGCTGGACGACTGCACGGTCGACGCGGTCGACGTCCACGCCTTCGAGATCCCCACCGACGGCCCGGAGGGCAGGGAGCAGGACGGCACGCTCGACTGGGACTCCACGACCGTGGTCCTGGTCCGGGTGCACGCCGGCGGAAGGACGGGGCTGGGTTACACCTACGGGGACGCCTCGGTCGCCTCGTTCGTGCGGTCGCAACTGGTGCCGGTGATCGACGGCGGCTCCGCCGCCTCGCCCCCGGCGCTGTGGCGGCGGATGGGCGTACGGATCCGCAACGCCGGGCGTCCCGGTGTCGGGGCCATGGCCCTGTCCGCCGTCGACGTGGCGCTGTGGGACCTCAAGGCGAGGCTGCTGGACCTGCCGCTGGTGCACCTCCTTCCGGCCTGCCACGACCGCGTACCGGTCTACGGGAGCGGCGGCTTCACCAACTACGCCCCGGACCGCCTCACCGGCCAGCTCGCCGGCTGGGTGGAGCAGGGCATCCCGCGGGTCAAGCTGAAGACCTCGCGCGACCCGGAGGCCGACCCGCGGCGCCTGACCGCCGTGCGCCGGGCGATCGGCGACGGGCCGGAACTGTTCGCCGACGCCAACGGCGCGCTCGGCCGCAAGGAGGCCCTGTACTGGGCGCGCAGGTTCCACGAGGAGTGGGACGTGCGCTGGTTCGAGGAACCCGTCACGTCCGCCGACCTCGAAGGGCTGCGGATGCTGCGTGACCGGGGACCGGAGCGCCTGGAGATCGCGGCGGGGGAGTACGGCTTCACCGCTCGGGACTTCGTGAACCTCGCCGAGGGTCCCGCCGTGGACTGCCTCCAGGCCGACGTCACCCGGTGCGGGGGGATCACCGGCGTGCTGGAGATCGCCGGGCTGTCGGCCGCCCGGCACCTCGACCTGTCCGCGCACTGCGCCCCGGCCCTCTCCGCCCACGCCTTCTGCGCCGTACGCCGGCTGCGGCATCTGGAGTACTTCCACGACCACGTGCGCGTCGAGAGCCTGCTGTTCGACGGCACCCTGCCGCCCGTCGGCGGAGCCCTGCGGCCCGACACCGGCCGGCCGGGTCTCGGCCTGGACGTCAGGTGGGCCGACGCGGAGCCCTACCGGGTCCACGGCACGCGGCCGTCCTGACGGCACCGGAGGCCCCGCACGGCACCGGAGGCCGGGCGGGGCGGGACAAAGGCCCGGGGCCGGCTCAGGGGTCCATGCGCTGCCGCTGGCGCATCTGCTCGTTGTGCCAGGCGATCGCGCGGCGGATCTGCGGTTCGTGCAGGCCCGTCCGGCACGCGAGCTGATCCATGGAGAGCGCCGGCGGCCCCGTGGACAGCGCACGGGTCAGTTTCGCGGCCCAGAGCTCCTCCTCGACGAAGGGCCGGTCCTGGTAGCCGTCCTTGACCACGTCGAAGTGGTCGTCGCAGCACGCGGTGATGAGCCGCAGCCCGTCGTAGTACGCGTGGGTGGCATGGGCGGACGAGGAGTCCGGCACGTATCCGCGCACGGCCCGGTCCTCGGGGAACACCTTGGCGCACAGGTCGCACAGCTCCACGGCGGCGGCCCGCGCGCTCCGGCGGTCCTTCCTGCGCTTACGGTTCCACATCGCGCCTCCCGGAATCGCCGTCCAGCAGCGTCGACGCCGTATGCCGTGTCGGGCCGGCGTCCGGAATTCCGGAGTTACCCGATGAGAACGGGACAAACGCCCCTCACGTTCCACGGGTGCCGCTCAGACGGGGCGGCGGGCTCAGGGGAGACCGCCCCGCTCGCAGACCTGGCGGGCGATGTCGCGGAGCTTGACGTTGCGGTCCTGGGAGGCGCGGCGCAGCGCGGCGAAGGCCTGCTCCTCGGTGAGGCGGTGGCTGCCCATGAGAATGCCCATGGCCTCGCCGATCGTGTGCCTGGTGCCGATGGCCTCCTGCAACTGGGCCTGCGTGCGGGCGCTGGAGAACGCGACCGCGGCATGGGAGGCCAGCAGCCAGCCGGCGGTCTCACTGGCCTCGGTGAACGCGCCGGGCCGGCGTGAGTAGAAGTTCAGCGCCCCGAAGTCCTCGTCCTCGGTGAACAGCAGGATGCCCATCATGCTGCCCAGGCCCAGCTTGCGGGCCTCGGGTACGTACTTGGGCCAGCGCCGTGCCACATCGGTGAAGTCGGCGATCCTGAAGTGCCGCTCACCCTCGGAGGTGCGCGCGGCGTCGAAGCACGGCCCCTCCCCGACGCGCTCCTGGAGCTGGTCGCTGTCGATCACCAGCTGCTCGGTGGGCGCCAGCGACTGCACCCGGTTGCCGCGCAGCAGGAGAATGCCGGCGGCGTCGCAACCCTCCACCAGCTCCGTGGCCGAGCCGGTGATTCTCGTCAGCGTGTCGCGTACGGACTCCTGCGCCAGCAGCTCCCGCGCCAGCGAGGCCATCTGCTCGGCGAACGCTCGCCAGTCCATTCCGTCCTCCTGTTCGGCGCCGACCCTCCTGCGAGTGCCCGGGGGCGAGCGGAGCAAAAGGCGGAGTCGCCCCGGGCGAGGCGCCCGGTCACCTTGTTTCACGCTACACCTAAATGCATAATGCGCTTATGGACACGCCCGTCACGGGCCCCGGGGAACCCGACGCCTCCTCGGAGGAGCTGATCATCGCCGTCGAGCGGATGATCCGGTACGTGCGCCACAGCGCGCGCACCGGCGGTCTGAGCACCGCGGCCTCCTCGACGCTGGCGCGGCTCAGCCGCGAGGGCTCCCAGCGGCTGACCGAACTCGCCAGGAGCGAGGGCGTCTCCCAGCCGAACATGACCCAGCTCGTCACGCGCCTGGAACGCACGGGTCTGGTCCGCCGGGTCGCCGACCGCAGCGACGGCCGGGGCGTGCTGGTGGAGATCACCGCCGCCGGCCAGGAGGTCTTCGCACAGCGCCGGGCCGAACGCGCCCAAGCGCTCGGACGGCTCATCGGCGAACTGACCGAGCCGGAGCAGCAGGCCACCAGGACGGCTCTGCTGGCCCTGGCCCGCGTGCTCGGCGACCGCCACGACACCACCTGACGGAGCCCCGTCCCCCTGACCACCTCTCTTCCGTCCCCGTCCTCACCCGAAAGAGAACCGCCCATGAGCGCACCGCACGGCAAGGCCGCAAGTCCGTTCCGGCAGCCCAGGGCCGTCTGGGCCGTCGCGTTCGCCTGCGTGATCTCGTTCATGGGCATCGGGCTGGTCGACCCGATCCTGCCCGCCCTGGCCGAGAGCCTCGACGCCACGCCCAGCCAGGTCTCCCTGCTGTTCAGCAGCTATCTGATCGTCACCGCCGTCGCGATGCTGATCGTCGGCTGGATATGTAGCCGCATCGGCGCCAAGCGGACCCTGGTCACCGGACTGGCGATCATAGTCGTGTTCGCCGCCCTCGCCGGCGCCACCGATTCCATCAACGGCATCGTCGGCTTCCGCGCCGGCTGGGGACTGGGCAACGCCCTGTTCATCGCCACCTCCCTCGCCGTCATCGTGGCCTCCGCGAGCGGCGGCTTCGGCGGCGCGATCATCCTCTACGAGACCGCCCTCGGCCTCGGCATCGCCGTCGGCCCGCTGCTCGGCGGCGAGCTGGGCGGCATCAGCTGGCGCGGACCCTTCTTCGGCGTCGCCGCCCTCATGGCCGTCGCCCTGGTCGCCACCCTCGCCTTCGTGCCCGACCTGCCCAGGCCGGAGCACCGCACCTCACCGATCGCCCCGCTCAGGGCCCTGCGCCACCGCGGCCTGCTCACCATGGGCCTCATGGCCCTGCTGTACAACTGGGGCTTCTTCACCATGCTCGGCTACGCCCCGTACCCCATGGAGCTCGACGCCCACCGACTCGGCCTCGTCTTCACCGGCTGGGGCCTGCTGGTCGCCGCCTTCAGCGTCTTCTTCGCCCCGCGTCTGCAGGCCCGCTACGGCACCGCCCCGGTCCTCTACGCCAACCTGCTCGGCCTCGGCATCGTCATGGCGGTCATCGCGGCCGGCGTCACCAGCCCCACCACGGTCATCGTGGCGGTCATCGTCAGCGGTGCCTTCATCGGCATCAACAACACCCTGACCACGCAGGCCGTCATGCTCGTCGCGCCGGTCGAGCGCCCCGTGGCGTCCTCCGCCTACGGCTTCCTCCGCTTCATCGGCGGCGGCCTCGCCCCCTACGTCGCCGGGAAGCTCGCCGACGCCACCGACCTGAGCGTCCCCTTCTACCTCGGCGCCGCCACCTTCGTCCTCGCCGTCCCCGTACTGGCCAGCGGCCACCGGCTGCTCCGCCGGGCCGAGACCGGGGCCGCCGGCAGCGAGCCCGTGACGCCGGCGCTCACCGCCGTCGGCGCCCCCGCCACGACCGACGCGCCGCCCGTCGTCGTCGCCGTGGGCGCCCACGACCGGGCCGCCTCCATCGTGGACGCCGCTGCACGTCTCGCCCGGGACACCGGCAGCCCCCTCGAAGTCGTCCACGTCCAGCAGACCGCCGTGGTCGAGGAGCAGGCCGTCGACACCGAGACCGACGCCGGGGCCCGCAGGGCGGTCACCGCGCACCTCGAGCGGCTGACCGGCCTCGGCATCGCCGCCTCCGGCCAGATCCTCACCAGCGTCGGCGACCACGCCGCGGCCGGCCGGGCGCTGGCCCGGCACGCCGCCGAGGCAGGGGCCCGCACGGTCGCGGTCGGACGTTCCCCGCGCGGCCCCGTCGCCCAGTTCGCCGACGGCAGCTTCACCAGCGCGCTCACCCACGCCGCCGCCTGCACCGTCGTCCTCGTCGACCCCGACGACGAGCCCCGGCCCCTCACCGCCGCCACCCTGCCCGGCCTGCGCGCCGAGGCGGGCTGAACCGGCCCGGCTCAGCGCCGGATGAGACCGAGACCGGTGGCCGTGGCGACGGCGGCCGTGCGGGAGTCGACGCCCAGCTTGGCGTAGACCCGGGCCAGATGGGACTTCACCGTGCCCTCGGTCAGGTGCAGCCGGCCGGCGATGTGCTGGTTGGACAGTCCCTCGGCGACCAGCGAGAGGACCTCGGTCTCACGACGGGTCAGCGAGGTGTGCGGTTCGCGCAGCCGGGTCAGGAGCCGGTCCGCGACAGTGGGGGCGAGCGCGGTCCGGCCCGCCGCGGCGGTGCGCACCGCGGCGGCCAGCTCCTCCGGCGGCGCGTCCTTGAGGAGGTACCCGGTGGCACCCGCCTCGATGGCGGGCAAGGTGTCGGCGTCGGTGTCGTACGTCGTGACGATCAGGACGCGCGGGGCGCCCGAACGCGCCGTGATGGCCGCCGTGGCCTCGGCACCGTTCATTCCCCTGCCGAACCGGAGATCCATCAGGACGACGTCGATGTCACCGAGTCCGGACCGGACGACGGCCTCCTCCGCGGTCGCCGCCTCCGCGACCACCGTGATGCCCTCCTCGGTCTCCAGCACCGCGCGCAGGCCCGCCCGGACGACCGGGTGGTCGTCGGCGAGCAGCAGCCGGATGGGTGTCGGGGCGATCTCGGTCACGGCCGGTCCTCGGGGTCGTCGTCGGTAGCGTCGTCGGTGGAGGCGAGAGGAAGCCGGGCGGACAGCGCGGTGCCCCGCCCGGGGGCGGACTCGACGGTGAGCGTGCCGCCCTCGGCGCGCACGCGGGCCCGCATCGCGACCAGGCCGAACCCGCCACCCCCGTCCGCGCCGGGCACCCGCACGGCAGCCGGGTCGAAGCCCACGCCGTCGTCCACGACACCCAGGACGACCGCGTCGTCCCCATAGCTCAGGGTGACCTCGGCCGTGCCGGCCCGGGCGTGCCCGACCGTGTTGGCCAGCCCCGACTGGGCGACGCGCAGCAGGGCCACCTCCCGCGCCGTGGACAGCGGGCGCGGCCGCCCCGCGAGGCGGAACCGCACGCCGAGCCGGTGCCGGTCGGCGGTGGTGGCGCACAGCCGCTCCAGCGCGTCGGCCAGCGGGGTGTCGTCCAGCGCGGGCGGGGAGAGGGCGGCGACGAAGCGCCGGGCCTCGGCGAGACTGTCCATCGCGGCCTGCCGGGCCTGGGTCACGTGGGTGACGGCGGACTCCGGCCGGCCGGGCAGCGCCCGCTCCGCGGCGCGCAGCAGCAACTGGATGCTCGACAGCCCCTGGGCGAGCGTGTCGTGGATCTCCCGGGCCAGGCGCTCGCGCTCCTCGAGGACCCCCGCGGCACGCTGAACGTCGGCCAGGTCGGCACGCGTGACGGTGAGCTCCTCGATCAGCCGGCGCCGCCGCTCGCTCTCCCGGTACAGCGCCTGGTAGCCCCACACCACCGCCACGGCGACGGCGGCACCGAGGGCCGGGCCGATCGCGGTGGCCGCGGTGAACGTGCCCTCGTGGGCGGAGAAGGCGGCGACCGCCGCGACCGCCGTGCCGAGCACCGCGCCCAGCCCGGCCCGGCGCGGCAGGAGATGGAGCTGGACGAAGTACAGCGGGAACGCCAGCCACACCGCCTCGGCGGACAGGACCAGCAGCACCAGCCACACCGCGCCGACGGCCGTGAGCCACAGGGCCGCGGCCCGGCGGGACGCGCCGATCGCCGGGACGGCGGGGCCCACGGCGTACACCGCGCCCAGCACCGCGGCCACGGCGACGACGGCGGGCGCGTGCGGCCGGCCGTCCGCCACTGCACGCAGGGCCACCAGGGCGAGCAGGCCGGCCACGAGCAGGTGCATGGCCCGGGCGAGGGAGCGGGGGGTGGGAGTCAGCGCGTTCACGGTCGTTCCAGCCTACGGACCTCCCGGCAGGCCGGGCATCTGCCGAAAGTGAGAGGCCGGCCCGCACCCTTCGGCCCGCGAAGTCCCCGCCCAGGGCCGATGCCCGACAGGGTCCCGAACGGCGACGGTGGAGACGTCGCCGATTCCGCGGCGACAGCTCCTCACTCCACCACGCCGCATCGAGAGGCCGGGCGAAAGACGTGTTTGTCGCCTTGAGAGACCTGACGTTCGCCAAGGGCCGGTTCGCCCTGATGGGAACCGTCGTCGTACTGATCACCCTGCTGGTCGGGCTGCTGTCCGGACTGACCGCGGGCCTGGCCCGGGAGAACGTCTCCGCCGTCACGTCCCTGCCCGCCGACCGGATCGCCTTCGCCGCGCCGAGCGGCGGCCAGGACCTGTCGTACGCAGACTCCACGGTCACCGGGGCGCAGTGGCGCCGGTGGGCCGACGCCCCCGGCGTCCGCGGCGCGGAGCCCCTCGGCATCACCTCCACCCGGGCCCGCGCGGGCGACCGCAGCGCCGGGGTGTCCGTCTTCGGCGTCCGGCCCGGCTCCCCCCTCGCGCCCTCGGGCAGCCGGATCGACGACCGTACGGTGGTGCTGTCCGCCGACGTCGCCGACGAGCTCGGCGTCCGGACGGGGGACGCCGTCACCGTGGGCAGCCGGCGGCTGACCGTGGCCGAGGCCGGGGACGACGCCTCCTTCAGCCACCTGCCGGTCGTCTGGACGAGCCTGCGGACCTGGCAGGCCGTCGCCCCGCCCACCGGCGACGCGGCCGGCCCCACCGCGACCGTGATCGCCCTGGACACCACCCCCGGCGCCGACCTCGAGGCGACGGACCGGGCGGCCGGCACCCGGACCGTCACCAGGGACGACTCACTGGCCGCGATCGGCTCCTACCGTTCCGAGAACGGCTCCCTGCAACTGATGCGCGGCTTCCTGTTCGCCATCTCCGCCCTGGTCATCGGCGCCTTCTTCACCGTGTGGACGATCCAGCGCAGCGGCGACATCGCCGTCCTCAAGGCCCTGGGCGCCACCACCGCCGGGCTGCTGCGCGACGCGCTCGGGCAGGCCGTAGTCCTCCTGGCCGGCGGCACCCTCGCCGGCACCGCCGGCGCCGTCGCGATCGGCGCCGCGGTCTCCGGCTCCGACGTGCCGTTCGTCCTGGCTCCCGCCACCGTCCTCCTGCCGGCCGCCGTGATGATCCTGCTCGGCGGTCTCGGGGCGGCACTCGCCGTCCGCCGCATCACGTCCGTCGACCCGCTGACCGCCCTGGGGAGCGCCCGATGAGCCTGCACCTGACCGGCATCACCCTGACCTACCCCGACGGCGACGGCCGTCTCACCGCCCTCGACCGCGTCACCCTGGACGTGCCGCGAGGCATCCTCACGGCCGTCGTCGGCCCCTCCGGATCCGGCAAGTCCAGCCTGCTCGCCGTCGCCGCGACCCTCGTCACCCCCGACTCCGGCACGGTCACCGTCGACGGCGCCGACACCGGCCGGATGAGCCGCGGCGAGCTGGCCGACCTGCGCCGGCGCCGCATCGGGATCGTCTTCCAGCAGCCCAACCTCCTGCCGTCCCTCACCGCGGCCGAGCAACTCCAGGTGATGGCGCACATCGACGGCCGCAGCCCGCGTGCCGCGCGGGAGCGCGCCCTGGAGCTCCTCGCCGCCGTCGGCCTCGCCGACCAGGCCGGCCGCCGGCCCCACCAGCTCTCCGGCGGCCAGCGCCAGCGCGTCAACATCGCCCGCGCCCTGATGAACGACCCCAAGGTGCTGCTGGTCGACGAGCCCACCAGCGCGCTCGACCACGAGCGGGGCGCCGCCGTCGTCGGCCTGATCACGCGCCTCACCCGTGAGCGGGACACCGCCACCGTGCTGGTCACCCACGACCGCACCCACCTGGCCGCGGCCGACCGCGTCACCGAGGTGCGGGACGGGCGCCTGAGCGTGCCCGCGCCGGCCGGCTGACCGGGCCGCCGTTCAGGCGCCGTCGGGACGGAGCCGGGCGGCCGCACCGGGCGGCTGGATCCGCAGGCCGGGCCGGCGCCGGTGGACCGTCAGGTACGTCACCCCGTCGGGTCCGGCCTGGACGGCGCGCGTGGAACCGTGCGGAAGCCAGGTCAGGAGCCCCGGCCGCAGCGGGCGCTCACCGTCGGTGCACTCGAGGGTGGCCGCCCCGTCGAGGACGAGCAGCAGGACGTCGAGGTCGGGCTCCGTGTGCGTGCCGACCCGTCCGGACGCGGGGACGCGGACGACGTTGGCGTCCAGCTGGCGTCCCGGTTCCGCGAGCCGCCACAGGGCGCCGGCGGGTGCGTCCCCGGCGAGGGCGAGCAGTTCCGCGGTGTCGCACAGCACCCGGGGGAGGGGAGCCCCCTGGTCCGGAGCGGGGGAGCCGCCGTCTTCCGCTGTCATCGGATGTCACCGTCCGCCGTGTCCAACCGCGACCGCCCGCCGCCCCGTTGGGCGGCCGTCCCGGCACGGCCCGTCAAGTGACGCACTCCACAGGCCCACAGCCGCGGGTAAAGGGGAATCTAACATGCGTATTTGTTAGGGTCCGGGTGTGCGGCTGACGAAGTTCACCGACCTGGCGCTGCGTTCCGTGATGCGCCTGGCGGTCGTGAAGGACGGCGACGATCCCCTGACCACCCGCGAGGTGGCCGAGGTCGTCGGGGTGCCGTACACGCACGCGGCGAAGGCCATGACCCGCCTCCAGCACCTCGGTGTGGTGGAGGCCCGGCGCGGCCGCGGCGGCGGACTGACACTGACCGGTCTGGGGCGGCGGGCCTCGGTCGGCTGGCTGGTCCGGGAACTCGAGGGTGACGGCGAGGTCGTCGCCTGCGAGGGCGAGACGCCGTGTCCGCTGCGGGGAGCCTGCCGGCTGCGGGGCGCCCTGCGTGACGCCCAGGAGGCGTTCTACAGCGCGCTCGATCCGCTGACCGTCGCCGACCTGGTGGCCTCACCCACCGGCCCGGTCCTGGTCGGCCTGACGGTTCGCCCGTCCGGCTGACGGGTGAGCGGGGCCGCACGTGTCTGCCTGTGACTCAAAACACGAATCTCATCTACCAATTAAGGAGTCGCCGTGCTCTCCGAACAGTCAGTCCCCGTGGTCCGGGCAACCCTTCCGGCGGTCGGAGCGGCCATCGGTGACATCACCGAGCTGTTCTACCGGAAGCTCTTCGACGCCCACCCCGAGCTGCTGCGGGACCTGTTCAACCGGGGCAACCAGGCCAGCGGGGAGCAGCAGAAGGCACTGGCCGGTTCCATCGCGGCGTTCGCCGGCATGCTGCTGGAGCGTCCCGACGCCCGTCCCGACGCGATGCTCTCCCGGATCGCCCACAAGCACGCCTCCCTCGGCATCACCTCCGACCAGTACAAGATCGTCCACCAGCACCTGTTCGCCGCGATCGCGGAGGTCCTCGGCGACGCGGTCACCCCGGAGGTCGCCGCGGCCTGGGACGAGGTCTACTGGCTGATGGCCAACGCGCTCGTCGCCATCGAGACCCGCCTCTACCAGGAGGCCGAGGTCGTCGAGGGAGGGGTCTGGCGCCGCATGGAGATCGTCCAGCGGCGCGAGGAGAGCGCCGACGCCGTCTCCTTCGTGCTGCGGCCGGCCGACGACCGGCCCGCGCGGCCGTTCCGCCCGGGCCAGTACGTCAGCGTCCGGTCCGAACTGCCCGACGGCTCGCGGCAGATCCGCCAGTACAGCCTGTCCGCCGCCCCCGGCCGCTCCGACCGGCGGATCACCGTCAAGCGCGTCCAGGGCGCCGGACAGCCGGACGGCGAGGTCTCGTCCTGGCTCCACGCCACCGCGCGCGAGGGTGACGTGCTGACCGTCTCCGAGCCGTTCGGCGACCTCGCGCTGGCCGACGGCGACGGGCCGCTGCTGCTGGCCTCCGCCGGAATCGGCGTCACCCCCATGCTGGCCATGCTGGACCATCTGGCCGCCACCGGCACCGGCCGTCCGGTCACCGTCGTCCACGCCGACCGCACCCCCGCCGACCACGCCCACCGGCAGGAACAGCTCGACCTGACGGGCGCCCTGCCGGACGCCCGGCTCCACCTCTGGTACGAGGAGCCCGGCGACCAGGCGCCGGAGGCGTCGGCCGGACTCGTCGACCTCGACGGCGTCGACCTGCCCGCCGGGCTCACGGTCTACCTGTGCGGCCCGCTGCCCTTCATGCGCGCCGTCCGCGGCGACCTGCTGCGCCGCGGCGTACCCGCCGAGGCCATCCACTACGAGGTCTTCGGGCCCGACCTCTGGCTCGGGCAGCAGTAGACCCGCCGGAGCCGCCACGCACCGGCCGGCGGCACCGCGTGCCGGCGACGGACCCCGCCGCCGGCAATCCCGGCCCCGGACCGGGTCAGGCCGCCGCGGTGAAGGCGGTGGTGATGGCGGTGTCGACCCGGGCGTGCACGACCAGACGGGGGCCGGACGAGTCGGCGTTGTTCTCCAGCAGCCGCCGGACCGGGGCGCTGTGGGTGACGACGCTCATCAGGACACCGAGGCGGCCGCACCACTGATGGGCCCGGAGCACGGCACTGACCGCGGCACCGCTGGAGGCCTCCTCGGTCAGGACGATGACGACCGGAGCCGGCTGATGGGCGTCGACGAGAGCGGTGATGTGCGTGGACAGCCCGGCCCGCCCGTCGATTCCCGGATCCCGGTCCACCGTGATGACGAGGACTCCGTGCTCCAGGGTGTGGGACAGCATCGTGGTGGCCTCCGATCTGACGCCTGACGGCGAAGTGCCTTCAGTGAAAGTGCCCAGGACCCGGTCCGCAATGCGCGGCGACGGCGACACCACCGCCAGGGCGGACCCCGCGCAGCCGTGCCGCCGCACCGGGCGCCCGGCGACGGGCGGGTGGACACCCGGCCGCCACGGGGCCCGGCGGAACCCCGCACCGCCGCCGCGTACGATCGTCCGGTCCGTCCCCGAACCGGCAAGGAGTCCCGACCGGTGCCCGCCCTCCTCCCGCCGCCCCGAACCGGGTCCCGCCTGCTGGACCCGGAGCGCCTGACCCGCGTGGAGGACGGTCAACGGCTGCACGCCCTGCTGTGGCGGCCCGGACCGGGCTGGCGGATGGCCGGCAGCGCCGTGCTCGGCGGCGGCATCGCCGACTGCGTCTGGGTCCTCAACGCCCAGGTGGAGCACGGCTATCGGCGCACCGACCCCGCCCGGCACCTCGCCGAACTGGCGCGCGCCGCCGGAGCCGAGGGCCGGGGCATGGGCCTGATGACCGCCGCCGACGTCCGCGAGCCCGGCCGCGCGCGGGACGGGGGCGCGGAGGCCGTCGTCACCGCGGGCGTCTCCGTACGCGGGTGGGCGGCGGCACCGCAGGAGGGCTCCCCGGGGACACCCGGGCCGGGAACGATCAACATCGTCGCCGCCCTGCCCGTGGCCCTGAGCGACGCGGCCCTGGTCAACGCGGTCATCACGACGACCGAGGCCAAGGTGCAGGCACTGCTCGAAGCGGGCCTCGACTGCTCCGGCACACCGACCGACGCCGTGTGCGTCGCCGCCCGCGCGCCGCGACCCGGCACGGAGGTCCACGCGTTCGCCGGACCCCGCTCCGAGTGGGGCGCCCGGCTGGCACGGGCCGTGCACCGCGCCGTACTCGACGCGCTGCCCGCCGCCCCCGGCTGAGCCGCCGCCCAGCCTCGAGTCCCGTGCGCCACAGCCGGCTTGGGCCGCCCGGACGGCCGCGGGGACCGGCTACAGGGAGGTCCTGCGCCGCGTCGCCGCCGCGCGCAGGGCCAGTGCCGCGGCCAGCAGGACCCAGGCCACGGCGCAGTACGCCCAGGCCGTCGCACCCCGGGCCGCGCCGACCGCGCTCCACACGGCCCACAGCGCGAGCACCACGCACAACGCCGTCCACGAGATGTCGGCGACGCGGCTGCGCAACTGCGCGCGCTGCCGCGTGCCGGGTTCCAGATCACCGAGACCGTTGCCGGCGGGTGCTTTCCGCTCGTCCACGCAGGGCTCCTTCGACGCATGCTCACGAGTGGACGTCGGGTACCCCCTCGGGGATCTCGCACGCGCGCCGGGCACACGTGCGCGGGGACGGCCCGCTCCGGCCGTCCCCGCGACTGTTCCTCAGGTACTGGTCAGCGCTGTCCGCTCTTCTCCAGCGCCTTGTCCAGGGCGGCCGCGAACCCGTTGGCCCACAGCTGGTTCACCCGGCTGCGCTCGGTGGAGTTGGGGTACGCGTTGGTGCAGGACGTGCCGGGGCCGCCGCCCGACATCAGTTCGCTGCACGGGCCGCTGTAGTGGTCGGGCAGACCGAGCACGTGCCCGGTCTCGTGGGCGGTCACGCGAGTCGAGTCGTACTGCCGGTTCTGCGTGTAGTCGAGGAAGATGTAGCCGCTGCCGTGCCCGTTGGTGGAGGCGTACGAGCCGCGCGAGTCGTTGCCCTCGTAGTACGAGAAGTCGGCGCCGGAGCTGGCCTCCTGGAGGCGCACGTTGGACACGGTGCTGTTCCAGATCTGGGCACTGCGGGATATCTGGGTGCGGAAGCTGGGCGCGTTTCTGGTGCTGTAGTAGACGGTGACGGCGGCCGCCGCGGACGGGTTGGCCGCCCGCTTCTTGGCGACGGACTTGACGACCGCCTCGAAGAACTCCTGGTTGGCGCGGGCGTCCTCGCCCGAGCCGGCCGAGGGCACGTAGCCGGCCTGCGCCGCGGGGGCCTGGGGCTGGGGAGCGGCGGCGGTCACGGCCGGGCCGGTGCCGAGCACGGCGGCGGTCAGACCGAGGCCGACCGCGGTGGACAGCAGGGGCAGGGTGATGCGCATCGATGACTCCTTGTGTGGGGGAGTGGGGAGAAGTCGTCACCGGTGAGTGTGGGGCGCCCATGAGCCCGCTGTGATGATGGCAACAGGTGATAGGGCCGGGCTATCGCCCAGGTTCGACCGACGTGCAGAACTCGCCCTGTTCCGCCGCCTTTTGTTCACCTGGCGCAACCAACTGTTCCGCTCTACGCTCCCTGCATGGAGCTCGAGGTGAGGCACCTTCGCGCGCTGTGCGCCATTGCCGACGCCGGCAGCCTGCACCGCGCGGCACGCCAACTGGGCGTCTCCCAGCCCACGTTGAGCACCCAGTTGAGCCGTATCGAACAGGCCCTGGGCGGGCAGCTGTTCGTCCGGGAACGCACCGGGTGCCGCCCCACCCCGCTCGGCCGCACCGTCCTGGGCCGGGCCCGCCCGCTGCTGGCCGACATGCGGACCCTCGTCCGCGAGGCCCGCGCCGCCGCGGCCGGCGGCGAAAGCCGGCTGCGCGTCGGCTCCACCGCGAGCCGGGCCCTCGCCGGCTGGCTGCGCCGGCTCAGACGCCCCGGCCTGGAACCGACGCTCCAGATGGACGTCTCCGCCAACGCGCTGCTGCGCAGGGTCTGCGACGGCCAGCTCGACGTCGCCTTCGTGCACGAGGTGGAGGGCTGCCCGCTGCACGTCCCCGAGGGCCTGCGGGTGCGGGTGCTGGTCGAGCGGGAGCCGCAGTTCGTCATGCTGCCCGCCGACCACCCGGCGGCGGCCCGACCCGTCGTCCACCTCACGGACCTCGCCGACGACCGGTGGATGGTCGACCCCACCGTCGACGGCGAGTGGGACGGCGTGCACCGCATGCTGCGCGCCGTCGGCCTCGACCCGCGCGTCCTGCACGGCGACTACCACACCGCCGCGTCCCTCGTCGCGACCGGCGAGGTCGTCACCGTCTGCCAGCCCAGCTCCCAGTCCCGGCCCGACATGGCGGTACGGCGCCTCCACGGCGACCCCCTGGGCGTGCGCCTGCTGCTGGCGGCGCGCACCCGGGCCGAACTGGACGCGGTCTACCCCGCGCTCGAGGAGGCCTACTGGGAGGTGGCCCGGCAGTCCTCCGCCTACCGCGAGTGGCTGGAAGGCCCCCGGACGCACGCCGTGGCCACGTGCCCGCCGGTGACCGGTGCGGGGCCCGGCCGGGCGGACTTCGTTCCCGTCCGCTGAACCGGACCATCCGGCCATTCGGGTGCTTCAACTCCCGAACCGGTATGACAACAGGGCCAAACGGTTACGCAGAGGTGCATGAGCTCTGTGCGACGACTTCCCCCCATGCGTTCTGCGGCCGTGCTGTGTGCCCTGGGCAGTTCCGTACTGCTGATGACGGCCTGCACGAATGCCGACACGACCCGCTCGAGTGTCGCCGAGGCGGCCCAGACCGGTTCTCCCACCGGTTCCCCCTCGGCCACCGACACCGCCTCCCCCACCTCGGCTTCCCCCTCGGCCTCGATGGACGAGGACAAGGCCGAGCGCAAGGCCCTGGTCCCGATGGCCAAGGTGACCTGGGACCAGGCCGCCGACACCGCCGTCAAGGAGGTCTCCGGCGGCAAGCTCGTCGACCTCGAACTGAAGATGACCCCGGCCGACGCGACCGCGTCCCCCACGGGCTCGCCGATGCCGAGCACCCCGAACCCCGCTCCCAGCCAGGGCTCCCCCGAGTGGGAGGCCAAGGTCGCCGCCTCCGACGGCACCGTGCACATGATCGACATCGACGCGGTCAGCGGCAAGGTCTTCCGCACCCAGCCCGAGGCGGACCAGAGCGCCGACGACAAGAAGAAGATCGCCGGCTGGCTGAGCAAGGCCACGCAGACCCCGCAGCAGGCGGTGAAGGTGGCCACCGGCAAGGTCAAGGGCACCGTCACCGGCGTCGAACTCGAGGAGAACGACAACCAGCAGGTGATGTGGGCCGTCGACGTCGTGAACACCGGCAACTGGAACGAGACGACCGTCGGCGTCGACGCCACGAACGGCAAGATCCTCAGCGAGGACGTCGACACCGACTGAGTGCCGGTCCGGCAAGCACTTCGGGAGCAGCGGGCATCGCCCGGCTGCTCCCTTTTCTCGTGCGGTACGGTGCGGTGCGGCGTCAGGCGGCGGCCTCGGCGGCCCCGGTGGCTTCCGCCTCCGCGCCCCGCATCCGGCCCGGCAGGGTCAGTACGGCCAGGAAGCCGCACACCGCGACCGCCGCGAAGAAGTAGAAGCCCCACGGGTGACCGATCCCCGAGGAGACCAGGGCGCCGGTGATCGACGGGCCGACGATCGAGCCGATCCGGCCGATGCCGGACGCCGAGCCGAGCGCCGTGCCGCGCACGGACGCCGGGTAGTAGTTCGTCACGTAGGCGTAGACGAGCACCTGCGCGGAGAAGACGAACACACCGGTGAGGAAGACGACCGTGTTGAGCAGCAGGTCGCTCTCCATCCTGACGCTCAGGCAGGCCAGCATGAGCACCGACACCGCGAACCAGCCCATCGTGGTGCCCTTGATGCCCCGCCGGTCGGCGACCCACCCGCCGAGGACCAGGCCGACGACACCGCCGACGTTGAGGACGAGGAGCTGGGTGACGGCCGTGGGAACGGGGTAGCCGGCGTCGTTCATCAGCTTCGGCAGCCAGGTGTTGAGGCCGTACACCAGCAGCAGCCCCATGAACGAGGCGACCCAGATCCCGATTCCCGCACGCAGGTACGCCGGCTTCAGCAGCTCCGTGAACGGCAGCCGTGCGGCCCCGTCCCGCTTGGCCCGCACGAAGGCCTCCGACTCCGGGAGCTTGAACCACTGGACGCCGGCGACGAGGAGGCCGACGACACCGAGCACGTAGAAGAGGATCTCCCAGTCGTCGGTGACCTGGAGGGCCAGCAACGAGGTGATCACCGCACCGGTGTGGTAGCCGGTCATCGTCAGGGTGCTGGCCCGCGCCCTGCGGCCGGCCGGCATGTGCTCGGCCATCATGGTCAGCGACACCGGCATGCAGGCGCCGAGGCCCAGACCGGCGGCGAGACGCAGGGCGGCGAACATCGCGACGGAGTCCGCCAGCGGCACCACGAGGGTGAAGACCGAGAACACCACCACCGAGCCGATGAGCAGGCGGCGGCGCCCCAGCCGGTCGGCGAGCGGGCCGACGCAGACCGCGCCGATGGCCACGCCGACGAGCGACAGCGTCGCGACGGTGGTCGCGTCACCGGCGGTCATGCCGAGATGGTGGGTCTTGAGCAGGGTGGGGATGATGGCGCCGAGGACGACGAGGTCGTAGCCCTCCAGCAGAACGGTGATCCAGCACAGGAGCACGGTCCATCTGCCGTTTCCTGTGGTGCCGGTGCGGGCCGGCGCGTCGGACGTGGTGGCGGAGGCCATGGTGACATTCCCCCCAGGGGACGGGAGCGGGCGAGCGGACGGGGAGGAGCGGGAGAGCAGGCTCAGAAGGGGTAGTCGGCGATGTCCGGGCGGACCGTGACCCATTGGGTCTCGGTGAACGCCTCGACGTTGGCCGCGGCGCCGCCGAAACGGGAGCCGGTGCCGGAGGCCTTGACCCCGCCGAAGGGGGCGTTGGGCTCGTCGCCCACGGTCTGCTCGTTGATGTGTACCTTGCCGGATTCGATCCGGTCGGCGAGCTTCATCGCCGTACCGACGTCGCCGAGGATGCCGACGGACAGCCCGTATTCGCAGTCGTCGACGATCCGCGCGGCCTCGTCCAGGGTGGCGAAGGAGACGACGGGGGCGACGGGGCCGAATATCTCCTCGCGCCAGGCCGGCATGTCGGCGGTGACGCCGGTCAGCACGGTGGCGCGGTAGCAGGCGCCGTCGATCTCGCCGCCCGCGGCGATCTTCGCGCCCGCCGCGACGCTCTCGGTGACGATGCCGTGCACCCGCTCCAGCTGGCGGCGGTCGATGATCGGCCCGAGCGCCACGTCCTCGCGCGCGGGGTCGCCGACGGCAAGCGCCTCGGCCTTCGCGGCGAGCGCGGCGGTGTACTCCTCCACCAGCGACTCGTGCACGATGTGCCGGCCGGTCGTCATGCAGATCTGGCCCTGGTGCAGGTAGGAGCCGAACGCGCCCGCCGACGCGGCCTTCCGCACGTCCGCGCCCGGCAGCACGACCAGGGCGTTGTTGCCGCCCAGCTCCAGGTGGGCCCGCTTCAGCAGCCGGCCGGCCTGCTCGCCGATCGCCCGGCCGACCGGAGTGGAACCGGTGAAGGAGACGACCCGGACCTCGGGCGCCTCGACGACCGCCCGGCCGACCGAGCCGTCGCCCGGCAGCAGGTGGAGGACGCCGGCGGGGAGCCCGGCCTCCTCGAGGACACGGGCGATGACGACACCGCCGCTCACCGCCGTGCGCGGGTCCGGCTTGAGCAGCACCGCGTTACCTAGGGCGAGTGCGGGGGCGACCGAGCGCAGGCCGAGGACGAGCGGGAAGTTGAAGGGCGCGATCACGCTGACGACACCGGCCGGGCGGCGGCGGGCGAACGACCAGCGGGCCTCCTCGGAGGTGAGCACCTCGCCCTGGGGATGCGTCGGCAGACCCGCGCACTCGAAGCACTCGCCGATCGCGAGCCCCACCTCGGAGCCCGCCTTGGTCCGCACCGATCCCGCCTCGCGCACCAGCCAGTCCTCCACCTCGGCGGCGTGCTCGGTGAAGAGCTCGCCCGCGCGGCGCAGTACGGCGGCCCGCTGCCGCGGGGAGGTGGCCGCCCACTCGCGCTGGGCCCGCGCGGCCCGGGCCGCGGCGCGCCCCACGTCCTCCGCCGAGGCCAGGCCCACCGAGCCGAGCCGGTCACCGGTCGCCGGTTCGGTCACCGGCTGTTCGGTGGGGGAGTCCTGCCAGCCGTCGCTGAAGTACTTCCCGCCCCAGACGTCGCTGTCCAGGAATGTCATCGTCTACCCCTTCGTCGGGTTCTTCGGGTGCCGAGCGCCTCAGCGGCTCCGGGTGCTCGGCCGGCCGTCGGGCCGGAGGTCAGGACGGCGTGGTGAGCGCCGTGTCCACCTGGATCAGTCGCGGGCCCTCGGGCCGCTCGGCCAGCGCCGCGCGCAGCTCCTCCACGCCGCCGACGTGCTGGGCGCGGACGCCGTACCCCTCCGCGATGCGGGTGAAGTCGAGCCCCGGGATGTCGAGTCCGGGAGCGTCCGGCACGCCGAGCAGGCCGCCGAACCAGCGCAGCGCCCCGTACGTACCGTTGCGCAGCAGCACGACGGTCAGCGGGACCCGGTGCTGCGCGGCCGTCCACAGGGCGGTGATGCCGTAGTTGGCCGAGCCGTCGCCGACGACGCCCACGACCGGGCGGCCGGGCTGCCCCATCGCGACGCCCACCGCGCCGGGCAGCCCGAAGCCGAGTCCGCCGGCCGCCGGGAAGTAGTAGGAGCCGGGCCGGCGCAGGTCCATCTGCCGCCACCACGCGGAGTTGGTCGACGTCGACTCGACGACGTACGCGGTGTCCTCGGGCAGTTCGTCGCGCAGCGCGGCGAAGACCTGCTCCGGGTGCAGGGCCGGCCCTTGCGCGGCGAGCGGCTCGGGCACCGGCCGGTAGGGGCCAACCGGCTCGGCGGGATCCTCGAGGGCCTTCAGCAGAAGGTCGACGACCGCCCCCGGGGCGGCCACCAGCGCCTCGCCCATCGGTGCCCGCGCGGCGGCGGAGGCGTCCTCGGTGACCTGGACGAGCCGGGTGCCCTCGGGCAGATACCGCCCGGGCAGGTACTCGTGGTAGCGGAACACCGGCGCGCCCAGCACGAGCACCAGGTCGTGGCCCTCGAAGGCCTCCGAGATCGGCGCGATGCCGGCGGGCAGCACGCCCCGGAACAGCGGGTGCCGGTTCGGGAAGGGCAGCCGGAACTGCGACGGCGCCGCCCACACCGGCCCGCCCAGGCGCTCCGCCAGCCGCACGGCGTCGTCGAACAGGCCGGCCGAATCGATGTCCCCGCCCAGTACCAGCGCCGGACGCCGAGCGGCGGTGACCCGCTCGACGAGCCAGCGGCTCTGCTCCGCGTCGGGCACGGAGGCCCGCCGCACCTGCCGGTCGAGGACGGCCAGGGCGTTGTCGCCGGCCTCGGCGTCCCAGTCGTCGTAGGGGACGGACAGGTACGTCGGCCGCCGCTGGAGCCGCGCCTCGAAGACGGCCTGGGCGAGCGCCCGCGGCACGTCCTCCGCGCACGCCGGCTCCGCCGCCCAGCCGACCAGCGGCTTCATCAGGGCCGGGGCGTCGACGCTGGCCAGGTTGGCCTCGGGGCCGACGGCGGGCCGCACCTGCTGCCCGGCGACGACCACGAGGGGGGTGCGGGAGGCCACGGCGTTCGTCAGGGCGCCCATCGCGTTGCCGGAGCCGGAGGCGGCGTGCAGATTGACCAGCACCGGACGGCCGGTCGCCTGGGCGTAACCGTCGGCCATGCCGACCACGGCACCCTCGTGCAGGCCGAGGACGTAGCGGAAGCCCTCGGGCAGACGGGCGAGGAACGGCAGCTCGTTGGAGCCGGGATTGCCGAAGACGGTGGTGAGGCCCTGGCGTTCCAGGAACCCGTGGGAGACACGGCGCACGGATGGCACGGACGTTCCTTTCGAAGTGACGTCGGACACGCTAGGCACCCCATGACATGGGCACCAATAGATGTTTCGGGGGCCCGATATAGAGTCGATCGATATGGGCACCTTCGATCTCAACCTGGCCCGGGTCTTCGTCCTGCTCTACGAGACCGGCAGTGTCACGGCCACTGCGGAGACGCTCCACGTCACGCAGCCCACCGTCAGCTACAGCCTGGGCAAGCTCCGCCGGCACTTCGACGACGAGCTGTTCCGCCGCACCGGGCGGGGACTGACGCCGACGGCGGGTGCCCGGCGGCTGTACGAGCCGCTGCAGCGTGCCCTCGCGGACATCGACGGGACGGTCCGGCAGGCCGACACCTTCGACCCCCGGGCGATGTCGGGCCGCTTCACCATCGCCCTGTCCGACCTCGGCGAGGCGACCCTCCTGCCGAGGCTCCTGGCCGCGGCCCGCGAGCGGGCGCCGGGGGTGTCCTTCACCGTGCGTCCGTTCGACGTGGAGGACGCCGAGAGCCAGCTGCGCCGGGGCGACCTCGACGCGTTCGTGGCCACTCCGGTGCTGACCTCGCACCGGACCGTGCGCATCCCGCTGTTCCAGGAGCGCTACGTCCTCATGGTCGCGGCCGACCACCCCCGCGTCCGGGGCGACGCGGTCACCCTGCCGGAGCTGGCCGCCGAGCACCACGCGACGGTCTTCGGGCCGAGCGGCCACGTCACGCCGCGCGCGGTGCTGGCCGCGCACGGACTGCTCGGCCGGGTGGTGGTGGACGCCACCCGCTTCTCGATGCTGCCCTACCTGCTGGAGCAGACCGACCTGATCGCCATCGTCCCCGAGTACGTCGGTGAGGTCTTCACCAGCTCCCACCGCGTAAGACTGGTACGTCTCCCGTTCGAGACCGACCCCATCGAGGTGGCGCTGTACGCCCGGCACGAGTCCTCGCGCAGCCCGGCGCAGCGGTGGCTCGTGCGGTTCATGGCGGAGGTCCTGGGCGAGCAGATCAGTCCCGCCCAACTCCCGCCGACGGCCGCCCGTTGAGGCCCGCACGGCACGGGCGGCCCGTACTCCGTCCCCACGCGGAACTCGCCGCCCGGCGCGTCGTGTCGGGGCGGCCGCGCGCCGGGGCGGCCGTGGGCCCGCTCCGCGGCGAGAGTGGTCGGCGCCGCCGGATCAGTCCTGCTTCAGCCAGTCCTCGTACCGGGTCGCGGCCCTCTCCACGGTCTCGTCCCCGGTCAGGATCCCGTCCGGGACACCGGCGAAGAGGCCCGCGTTCTCGTCGGTGACGACCGTGCGGCCGTCCGGGCGGGCCGCGAGGGTGATCTCGCCCAGCCTGTCGAGCCGGTGGAGCTCGGGGCCCGCGATCTCGCGGAAGTTCCCCAGGGGTTGGCCCTGCGCCGCGTCGGCCACCGCGCGCGCGACGTCGGCGGAGGCGATCGGGCGCAGCTGCGTCGAGGGCAGACGCACCTCCGTGCCCTGGGTGCCCATGTCCATGACCGGGCCGACGAACTCGAAGAACTGGGCGGCCCGTACGACGCTGTACGGCACACCGCCGTCGCGCAGGGCCTCCTCCTGGGCGACCTTCGCCCGGTAGTAGCCGATGCCGGGCAGCCGGTCGACGCCGATGATCGACAGTGCCACGTGATGGCGGACGCCGGTCTCCTGCCCGGCGGCGATCTGGTTGCGCGTCGAACGGACGAAGAAGTCCCGGGCGACGTCCTCCTCGAAGGAGGGGGAGTTGGTCACGTCCACGACCACGTCCGCGCCCCGCAGCGCCTCCGTCAGGCCCTGACCGCTGAGCGTGTCGACGCCCGTGCTGGGCGAGGCCGCCACGGCGTCGTGACCACTGTCGCCGAGCAGGCGCACCACCTGAGTGCCGATCAGCCCCGTACCGCCGATGACCACGATCCTCATCGTTCTCTCCGTCCACTCGTTCCGCTTCCTGCGGTGACCGGCGCCGTTCACCGGTCCCGTCGCGCCGAGGCGCACGACGACAGGACAGGACTGCGTCCGGATCCGTGACAGCCGGGCGCGCCCCCGTGTTTGCCGCCGGAGTGACAGGCAAAGCGGTGTCCATGAGCGATCCGAACAAGGACACGAACAAGAAGCCCGACACCACCCGGACGGCCGATTCCAAGGCCCGAGGTGCCGCCGACCGCGCGACCGCGCCCGCCTCGCGGGCCGCAAAGGCCGCCACCGGCAAGGCCGCTGACGCGGGGTCGACGGCCAGGGCCGGAGCCGAACGCACGGCGCAGGCCGCGAACGGCGCGGTCCAGACGGCGGCCAAGGGCGTCGAGGCCGGCCGGCAGGCGGTCATCACCACCTCGGGGCACGTCGTCACCACGGCGAAGACGGCGTGGACGGTCATCGCCCAGCGCCGGCTCGTCGCGGCCGGCGTGGGCGCCGGCCTGACCGCGCTGAGCGCGGCCTCGTACGCCATGGGCCGCCGTGCGGGACGCCAGACGTACGGCCCTCTCACCCGGCTCACCGGCGGCCGCATCTGACGCCGGCGGCGCGGCGCGCCGGGTCGGGCGGGCACGTCCGTCCGGGCACGGGGCCGGGCCGGACGGTTCACCGGTGACGTCGAGCGACCCGCACGGGGTCGGGACGACGGCCGGTGACCGCTCCGGCCCGCGCGTCGTCACCGGCGCGCCGGACGGGACACGGCCGGTCCCGGCGCCCGCCGCGTCACCGCCCACGGCGTGACGTTCGCCCCGCCTTCCGGCGGCAGGTCTTCACCGCCCCGGACGGGGGAAGATAGGACCGCGAGCGAATGCACGACCGATGCGGAGGAGTGGGCGCATGCAGCACGACCGAGCCGGCAGGCCGGCCGGCCCCGAGGACCTGATCGACGTCGCCAGGCTGGTGACGTCCTACTACGCCCTGCACCCGGACCCCGCCGAGCCGGGACAGCGCGTGGCCTTCGGCACGTCCGGGCATCGCGGATCGTCGCTGGCGGCGGCCTTCAACGAGGACCACATCGCCGCGACCAGCCAGGCCATCTGCGAGTACCGCGACTCCCAGGGCACGACCGGCCCGCTCTTCCTCGGCGCCGACACCCACGCGCTGTCCGAGCCGGCCCGGATCACCGCGCTGGAGGTGTTCGCCGCCAACGACGTCACCGTGCTCATCGACACCGCGGACGGCTACACCCCCACCCCGGCGGTCTCCCACGCCATCCTCACCCACAACCGGGGACGCACCTCCGGTCTCGCCGACGGCGTGGTCGTGACCCCCTCGCACAATCCACCGGCCGACGGCGGCTTCAAGTACAACCCGCCGAACGGCGGCCCGGCGGGCTCGGACGCGACCACCTGGATCCAGGACCGGGCCAACGAGATCATCGCCGCCGGTCTGAAGGACGTCCGGCGCGTTACCTTCGCGAAGGCCCTCGCCGCCCCCGGCACCGGCCGCTACGACTTCCTCGGCGCCTACGTCTCCGACCTGCCGAGCGTCCTGGACCTCGACGCCGTCCGGTCCGCCGGAGTGCGCATCGGCGCCGACCCGCTGGGCGGCGCCTCCGTCGCCTACTGGGGCCGGATCGCCGAGCAGCACCGCCTCGACCTGACCGTGGTCAACCCGCTGACCGACCCCACCTGGCGCTTCATGACGCTGGACTGGGACGGCAAGATCCGCATGGACTGCTCGTCGCCGCACGCGATGGCCTCCCTGATCGAGCAGCGCGACCGCTTCACCATCGCGACGGGCAACGACGCCGACGCCGACCGGCACGGCATCGTCACCCCCGACGCCGGCCTGATGAACCCCAACCACTACCTGGCCACCGCCATCCACTACCTGTACGCCCACCGCACCGAATGGCCCGCCGACGCGGGCGTGGGCAAGACGCTGGTGTCCTCCGGCATGATCGACCGGGTCGCCGCGGACCTCGGCCGACGGCTGGTCGAGGTGCCCGTCGGGTTCAAGTGGTTCGTGGACGGACTGGTCGACGGCACGCTCGGCTTCGGCGGCGAGGAGTCCGCCGGCGCCTCCTTCCTGCGCCGGGACGGCTCCGTGTGGACCACGGACAAGGACGGCATCATCCTGGCCCTGCTCGCCTCCGAGATCACCGCCGTCACCGGCCGGACCCCGTCCGAGCACTACGCCGCGCTCACCGCCCGCTTCGGCGAGCCGGCCTACGCCCGCATCGACGCGCCGGCGACCCGCGAGGAGAAGGCCCGCCTGGCCAGGCTGTCCCCGGCCGAGGTCACGGCCGACACCCTCGCCGGCGAACCGGTCACCGCTGTGCTCACCGAGGCTCCGGGCAACGGAGCGTCGATCGGCGGCATCAAGGTGACCACGGAGAATGCCTGGTTCGCGGCCCGTCCCTCGGGCACCGAGGACGTCTACAAGATCTACGGTGAGTCGTTCCTCGGCCCGGACCACCTCCGGCAGGTGCAGGACGAGGCCAAGCTCGTCGTCCTCGGCGCCCTGGGCGGCTGACGGAGCACCCGGACCCCGGGGCCCGCCTCCCGGGCCGGTCAGACCGGATGACCGGCCCGGGGGAGTGCCACGGTCAGCCCGCGGATCTCGTAGCCGTCGATCGCCCGCTGGAATCCCACGCGCGGCCGGGTGGCCATCCGGACGCCGTCGAGGGCGAACAGACGGCTGAGGAGGACGTCGGTCTCGAGCAGGGCGATGTGCGCTCCGGGGCACCGGTGCGGCCCGTCGCCGAAGGAGAGCCCCGAGCCGATCTCCCTGCCCCGGCCGGGTCTCACCAGGAACGGATCGTCGCCGACCGCCGCGGCGTCGGTGTTGACGTCGTCCAGCAGGATCTCGACGTGCTCGCCGGGGCACACCGTCACCGCCGGCCCGGACGACGGCAGGTGCAGCGTCTCGGTGGCCCGGCGGCGCAGCCGTCCGACCACCGGCTCCAGTCGCAGCAGCTCACGAAGGGTGGCCAGGCGCTCGGCCTCGTCCGCCGCGCGGTAGCGGTCGAGCAGACCGGCGTCGGTCAACAGGTGCCAGGCGGCCAGGCACACGAACTCGCGCGTGGTGACCATGCCGGCCGCGGCGAACGTCAGGCACTCACCGAGGATCTCCGCGTCCGAGCAGCCCTCGGCGATCAGGTGGGAGATCAGGTCGTCGTGCTCCCGGCGGCGGTGCGCGCGGATCGCGGGACGGACGTCGGCGAGATGGATGCGCAGCCAGTTGGTGTTCTGCCGCAGCAACCAGTAGAGGCCCCGCACACTGGTCAGACCCGGCTCGCCGAACTCGTCGGGGAAGAACCGCTCCAGCCTGCGGCGGATCCCCGGCCTGCCGTACCGCAGGCCGAGGACCTCGCTCACCACGCCGATGGCCAGCTCGAAGGCCAGGTCGGACAGCTGGGCCTCCCCGGCCGCGCGCAGGGCCGCCAGCTGTTCCCCGGCGATGCGGACCATCGGCTCGCGGTAGTGCTCGTCGACCCGCCGGGGGGTGAAGAAGCGCGCGGTCTGCCGGCGGTGCTCCCGGTGTTCGGGCCCGTCCCGGTAGAGCACGGGCCGGCGGACGCGGGGCGGCAGCTTCTCCACGGTCTCGATGCCGAGACCGGCCTGCACGGTCCCCGGGCTCCGCAGCAGCGCACGCGCCACCGCGAGGTCGTGCACCCGCCATGTCCCGTCGTCGGCGCGGGTGACCGGGCACGTCGGCCGGTCCCGGCCCCGGTCGGCCTTGCGCGCGGAATCCTTCGCGTCACGCACCGGCGGACACCCCCAAGTCGGTTGCCGCGCGGCCCGGACGGCCACCCCGCCCGACCCTCGAAGTGACAGCATCGGGCATGCCTCGGGCCGCCGGCCAGCCCCGATCACGCCGTTGGCGGAACGCCGGGAGCGGTGGTGCGGGCACCGAGGGGCGCGGACGCGCCCCGACCGGCATCCGCGCCGGCTCCGCCCGGTGACCGTCGCCGCATGATGTTTCCCGCGATCGGGGGTAGACGGGCTGGCGTAACGGTCAAGGCTCAGGAAGAGGGCGGATCGGATGAACGGGGCTGCCCGGAATGGGGATCGGCTGGAAGGGACGCCGGTCAGAGTGTCGGCGCGGTACGAGGGCATTCCCGGTGACATAGCCCGGGGCCGGGAGCTGGCCCGGGGCTTTCTGGCACGTTTACAGGCGGCCCGGGGGGTCACGGTGTCCGACCGGGCGGCGGACGTGGTGCAGCTCGTCGTCAGCGAGCTGCTGACGAACGCGTGCAAGTACGCGCCCGGGCCGTCCCTGGTCGCCCTGGAGCTCGCCGAGGACCAGGTGGAGGTGAGCGTGTGGGACAGCGACCCGGTGCTGCCCGTGGCCGAGGACGCGGATCCCGGACGGATCGGCCGGCACGGGCTGGAGATCGTGATGGCGGTCTGCGAGACGTTCGAGGTGCGCAGGGAGACGGTCGGCAAGCGCATGACGGCCGCCGTGCTGCTGACCGACGCATGAGCGCCCGGTGACGGGCCGGGTGCCCTCCGCGCCGGGAGCCGGCCGGTGCGGACGACGCCCGTCGCCGCCCGGAGCCCGGTTGCGGACGACGCCCGTCACCGCCCGGCGGGCCGCCCGCCCGGGCGGGGGAGCCGGTACAGCACACTCCGGCGCAGGGGGCCCTCGGGCACACCCGGGTCGTCGAAGTCGTCCGCCGGATCACGGGTCATGCCCAGGCGGCGCATCACCGCTCGCGACCGGCTGTTGGCCGCCGCGGTGATCGCGAGGACCTCGGGCGGACCGAGCTCCTCGAAGGCGAAGGCCACCACGGCACGGGCGGCCTCGGTGGCGTAACCGTGTCCCCACACGGGACGGGCCAGCCGCCAGCCGGCCTCGATCCCGGTGAACGGCAGGCCGTCCTCGACCGGATCGAGCCCGGTGAACCCGATGAACTCACCGGTGGCGGTGACCTCCACGGCCCACCATCCCCAGCCCCGCTGTTCCAGGTCGGCCTGGAAGGCGGCCGCGGACGCCTCGCTCTGCTCCCGTGTGAGCACCGCGGGGAAGTACTCACGGACCACCGGGTCGGCGTTCAGGGCCGCCCATGGGCCCAGGTCGGACTCCCGCCACTCGCGGAGGACAAGACGATCGGTACGCAGTTCGGGCACCAGGTCAACGTAGCGGGGCCATGCCCGCGGAGCGACCGGATTAGGGCCTGGGCGGGCGCTGCCCGGGAGACCGGCGCCGGTCCCTCCAACGGCCGTCCTCGGAGCGGTTCACCCGCCCTCCGCGGGGGAACCTGGCGGGGTGGACGGCATCGGAAGGCTGTGAGGGTCGTGACGTCACGCTGGGCGGGCCCCCAGGAGGGCGACGAGCCAGGACACGGGGCGGCCGGTGTCCCGGAGGCCGGCTCGGCCGCCGTCCTCCAGGCCCTCGGTGCCGGCGTCCTCACTCTCGACGCGTCCGCCCGCATCACGTCGGTGAACCCGTGGGCCGAGGAGATGCTCGGGCGGTCCGCGGCGGAGATGACCGGGCGCGACGCGCACGACCTGCTGCACCGGTACGCCGACGGCAGCCCCGTGCCCCGGGAGCGGTGCGCCCTGCGCGGCCCCCTGGGCGGAGCACCGGCCGTGCAGGGCAGCGACGAGTACCTCCAGCGGGCGGACGGCAGCACGGTCCCGATCATCTGGGCGGCCACCCCCCTCGTCGTGAACGGCCACCGGGAAGGGCTGGTGATCGTCTTTCACGACTTCAGCCTGCACCGCAGCGCCGCCGAGGAGGCGCAGGCGCGCACCGAGGCGCTGGAGACCCTCACCGCCCAGCTGCACCTGGTGGCCGAGATCTCGACGGTGCTGGTCCCCACCGAGCGCACCGGCGTCATCATCCGCCGCCTCCTGCGCCTGCTGGTGCCGGAGCTGGGGCAGTGGGCCGCCGTCGACACCCATCCGGGACAGCAGGACGTCCTGGAACGGCTCGCAGTCCGCAGCAGCACCCACCCGCACCGGGCCCGGCGGCTGCGGGGGCCCCTGACCCGGCTGCCGGACCGCTCGCGCGCGGCGCTCGCACGGCTGGTCAACGGCGACCGCCCCGTCCTGCTGACGGCCGAGGACCTGCTCCACGACCCGCGGGCGCCGCTCGCGGCCACCCACCGCCCCCTGTTCGAGCAGCTCGGCGGCCACAGCGCCGTGGTCGTCCCCCTGCGCACCCGGCAGCGGTCCTACGGAATCCTGACCGTGGCCCGCACCGGGGAAGCGCCCGCCCACACCGAGGCCGAGGTCGCCCTGCTCGCCGACATCGGACGCCGCGTGGGGCTGGTCATGGACAACGCCCGGCTCTACCACGAGCAGCAGAACGTCGCCGAGACCATGCAACGCCAGCTGCTCACCCCCCTCCCTCAGGTCGACCACGTCCGCATGGCCGCCCGCTACTGGCCGGCCGAGAGCGCCATGGAGATCGGCGGCGACTGGTACGACGCGTTCCTGCTCGCCGACGGGGTGATGGCCCTGGTCATCGGGGACGTCGTCGGGCACGACCTGCAGGCCGCGGCGCACATGGCGGAGGTCCGCAACATGCTCCGCGCCCTGGCCTGGGACCACCAGGAACCGCCCAGCGTGATCATGCACCGCCTCGACGAGGCCGTGACCAACACCAGCGACGCCCCCATGGCCACGCTCGTCTTCGCCCGCGTCGAGGGCCCCGAGGGCGGCCCCTGGCGACTGCACTGGGTCAACGCCGGTCACCCGCCGCCGCTGCTGATCACCTCGGACGGCGAGACCCGCTACCTGGAGGGCGGCCACGGCCCGCTGATCGGGATGAGCGACGCCCTGCGCCTCGGCCTGGAGTGGCCCGACGCGCGCGAGGAGCTGCCGCCGGAGAGCACCCTGCTGCTCTACACCGACGGCCTGGTGGAGAGCCGTGAGCGTCCGATCGACCTCGGCATGACCAAGCTCCGCCACCACGCCGGCGTCCTGGCCCGCCGGCTGAGGGAGCGGACCGTCGACGACTTCTGCGACGAACTGCTGGCACGCATCGCGCCCCGCGGCGACGACGTGGCCCTGCTCGCGCTGCGCCTGCCCGCCGCAGGAGTCGGTGCCGCCGGCGACACGGCGCCCCCTCCGCCGTCCCAGTCCCCGCTCAGCGAGGCGGCCCCCGACCGGGCCGCCCCCGGCTCCCGCCGCGAGCACCCCGAGGTCGAGGACCCGACCCGCGCCGATCCGGAGGACTAGGAACCGCCCGCGACGACGCACGGCGCCCCCACGCCGAGTCCGGCGAACAGGCGCGGCGGGTGGGTTCCGACCGTCCCTCCCGAGGTGACGAGGCGCCAGGCACAGGACCCCGAACAGGAGCCGGCCGACGACGGCCCGTCAGGGGTACCGAGCGCTCCGGGGCGCCCTGCGCGAGGTCGTCGGGTTCGTGGCCGAAAAGCCATGCGGGAAAGGACAGTTGACGGACCCCGGTGTCCGGCCGGCTCCGCCGCCCACCGGCCGGCGGAGCCGGCACGGGCGCCGCCCCCGGTGTCCGCCGGCGGCATGAACCGGGCCGGTGGCATTCACCCGGGTGAGCGCCTTGAGTGGTGGAAGCGAGTGGCCTGGCTGACGGTAAATCACGTCAGGGCCGGGTCACATCAGCTGACGAAGCACCAGCTGCCCGGTCGTGGCGGAAGGAATCTCAGATGCGATCTGCTCGCACTCTCCTGGCCACAGCGGCGGCTTCGGCCGTCGTCGTCCTCGGTGCTCCCGGCGCCTACGCGGCCGGCGGCGACTGGGACCACGGCGACTCTTCCTACAGCAAGGAGCAGGACAACGGAGGCAGGCACGACGAGCCGCGCGGTGGAATGCGCACGGGTGGCGGTGCGCTGACCGCGGTGAACGAGGGGGACTGGGGCGGTTCCGGCGACAGCGGTGAGAAGTCCGGCGGCAGCGGCGAGAAGTCGTGGGGCGGCTCGGGCGACAGCGGCGAGAAGTCCGGCGGCAGCGGCGAGCGCGACGAGCCGCGCGGCGGAATGCGCACGGGTGGCGGTGCGCTGACCGCGGTGAACGAGGGGGACTGGGGCGGCTCCGGCGACAGCACCGAGAAGTCCGGCGGCAGCGGCGAGAAGTCCTGGGGCGGCTCCGGCGACAGCGGCGAGAAGTCCTGGGGCGGCTCGGGCGACAGCGGCGAGAAGTCCTGGGGCGGCGGCGAGCAGGAGAAGCCGCGGGGCGGGATGCACACCGGCGGCGGCGGACTGTCCCAGCAGGGCGCGACCGCGGGCGGGCTGGCCGTCCTGGGCGTGGCCGCGGCCGGCCTGTACGCCGCGCGGCGCAGGAAGTCGGCTCTCGGAGCGGTCTGAGCCATGCCGGGCGCTATAGCAGTCGGGCCGCCACCCGCGCACCGCGTGGCGGCCCGGCTCGCCGCCCGCCCCCGTCCCGCCGCAGTGCCCAGTGAGGTGTTTCCCGATGGCAGTCCCCCCTTCTTCTCCCGCCGGCGCCGCGCCGGCCCCCTCCGGCCAGGGATCCCGCGGCGGCCTGACCGTGCTGTGCGCCGTCGCCCTCCTGGTCCTGGCGATGAGCCTGCTCGGCGGCCACGACACGTCCGCGGACTCCTCGCGTCCGCCGCTCGCCCCGGGGGCCGGGGCATCGGCTCCGGCGGTGGCCGGCTCGGCCGACGCCGACCCGCCCGCCACCGAACCGCCGGCAGCGGATCCGACCGGTGCGAGCCGGACGGCCGGTCTGCCGCGGTCGAGGCCCGTACGCCTGCTGATCCCGGGAATCTCCGTCGACGCCCCCTTCACCGACCTGGCCGTCGGCGAGAACGGGCAGCTCCAGCCGCCGCCCGCCGACGACACGAACCTCGTCGGCTGGTACGCCAAGGGAGCCTCCCCCGGCGAGACCGGCACCTCGATCATCGCCGGGCACGTCGACACCAAGACGTCGGCGGCCGTCTTCGCCCGGCTCGACCAACTGAAGCAGGGTGACGTCTTCCACGTCGAACGGGCCGACGGGCGCACGGCGTCCTTCGTCGTCGACAGCCTGGAGACCTTCGACAAGGACGCCTTCCCCAGCGGGCGCGTGTACGGGGACGCGGACCGGCCGGAGGTACGGCTCATCACCTGCGCGGGCGAGTACGACCACAAGGTCAAGGACTACACGGACAACCTGGTGGTCTTCGGGCACCTCACCTGAGCCCGCCCCGCACCCCCGTCCGGGCCGGTCACCCGCGCGGTTCGGCAGGTCACCCGCGCAGTTCACACGGGTCGCGCGTTCCCGGGGTCGGGCACAGGATCGAGACACACTGGCGTCGCATCACCGCGGCCGACGTTCAGTACCGCCCCCGCGAAGGAGATGTGCGCAGGATGACCACCATGTCCACCCCTGCTTCGGAATCGCCGGCGCGACAGGTGTCGCACCGCGTCTCCCAGTCCGTGTTCGACGGCTCCCGGCTCCGCGTCGTCCTGCTGGTGGACGTCAACGACGGCGCCCAGCAGCAGTTCCTCGAGACGTACGAGCAACTGCGCAAGCATGTCGAGTCCGTGCCCGGGCACGTCAGCGAACAGCTGTGCCAGTCCATCGAGAACCCGTCCCAGTGGCTCATCACCAGCGAGTGGGAGAGCGCGCCGCCGTTCCTCGACTGGGTGAGCAGCGAGGAGCACGTGCGGATGGTGAAGCCGCTGCACGCTTGCGTCCGGGACACAAGGTCGCTCCGCTTCCACGTGGTCCGTGAGACCGGTGGCCCCGCGCTGGGCGACGCCCAGACCGGCAAGGGCGGCCTCCAGACGTCCCCCCGAGTGGGTGACGGCGTGATCCGTCACGCGCTCACGTTCACCGTCGAGCCCGGCAGCGAGGAGGCTGTCGCGAAGCTCCTCGCGGACTACGCCGCCCCCGAACCGCAGGTCGACGCGAACACCCGGCTGCTCCGCACCTCCCTGTTCATGCACGGCAACCGCGTCGTGCGGGCCATCGAGGTGCGGGGCGACCTGCTCGCGGCGCTGCGGCACGTGTCCCAGCAGCCGGAGGTGCGGGCCGTCGAGGAGGCCATCAACCCGTACCTCGAGCAGGACCGGGACCTGAGCGACCCGGAGTCGGCCCGGGTCTTCTACACACGGGCCGCGCTGCCGGCCGTCCACCACGTGACGGCGGGACAGGAGGAACCGGAGGCGGAACGGCACGCGCTGTCGTATCCGGCCCGCCCCGGCTGCGGCATGCGGCTGGCCCGGCTGCTGGCCCAGCGCGACGAGGCGGCGGCCGACGATCCGCGCAGCCCGGTCCTGTGCAGCACCATCTTCCAGCGCGACGACGTCGTGGTCCGGCTGATCGACGTACGCGGCGGTCTGGACGCCTGCGACCCGGCGGTCGGCCTCGGCCTGCCCGACGCCCGCCAGGCGGCCGAGCTCACGACGCTCCTGGACGCCCCGGCGGGTGCGGACGCCGCCGGGGACGGAGGCGACGACCTCGGGCGAGCCCTGCGCGGTGCCCGGATGACCCCCGTCACCGACCGCCGCTCGCCCGGCGCCTGAGACCGCACCGGGCCACGAAACCGGCCGGCCGCCGGACCGCGACGTGCGCGGTCCGGCGGCCGTTGTGCTGGGCGCCCGCGGTCGGCCTACTTCTTCGGCGGCACGGTGCAGTCGAAGGCGTGCAGGTAGGGGTTGACCGGGCGGATGTCGTCGATGACGAGGCCCGCGTCGGTCAGCCGGCCGACCATGCTGTCGGTGGTGTGCTTGGCACCGCCGACGTTGAGGAGCAGCAGCAGGTCCATGGCGGTGCTGAACCGCATCGAGGGCGTGTCGTCGACGAGGTTCTCGATGACCACGACCCGCGCCCCGGGGCCGCCCGCCTCCATGACGTTGCGCAGGGCGCGGGCGGTGCTGTCGTCGTCCCACTCCAGGATGTTCTTGATGACGTACACGTCGGCCTGGACGGGAATGGCCGTGCGGCAGTCGCCCGGCACGATGCGCACGCGGTCCGCGAGCGCGCCCCCCTCGCGCAGCCGCGGGTCGGCGTTCTCGACGACGCGCGGAAGATCGAGCAGGACGCCCTGCATCGACGGGTACTTCTCCAGCAGGCTCGCCACCACGTGCCCCTGCCCGCCGCCGATGTCCGCGACCGACCTGCTGCCCGAGAGGTCGAGGAGGGCCGCGACGTCCTCGGCGGACTGCCGGCTGGACGTCGTCATGGCCCGGTTGAAGACCTCGGCCGACTCGGGGGCGTCCTCGTTGAGGTAGGTGAAGAACTCCTTGCCGTACAGGTCCTCGACGACGTTCCGGCCGGTCCGCACGGCCTCGTCGAGCCGGGGCCACGCGTCCCAGGTCCACGGCTCGGTGCACCACAGGGTGATGTAGCGGAGGCTGTGCGGGTCGTCCTCGCGCAGCAGCAGGGACATGTCGGTGTGGGCGAACGTCCCGTCCTTGTGCTCGGCGAAGACGCCGTAGCACGTCAGGGCGCGCAGCAGCCGGCGCAGCGGCCGGGGCTCGGTCTTCACCGCGGCCGCGAGGTCATCGACGGTCATGGGTGTCTCGCCGAGGGCGTCGGCGACGCCGAGCCGGGCGGCCGCGCGCAGGGCGGCGGCGCATGCCGCCCCGAACACGAGCTCCCTCAGCCGCATCGGCGGGGGAGGGGCGGTCTGTACGGTCGTCATGTGCCGCTTTCCTTCCTTCTTCGGTCCAGGGGTGGCTACGGCCGGGCGGTCAGCACAGTCCCGCGGGCTTGGACGCCCGGCACGAGTTGGCACTGAAGGTGTTGGTGCTGCCGGTCTCCGTGCTGACGAGGTCGGCCGGCGAGTTGTCGCGCAGCGCGTTGCGGCTGACCTCGTTCTTCTCGCCGGCGACGCCCACGAGGCTCTTGAACAGGACGATTCCGCCCGAGAGCGGGGAGGTGCCGGAGTGGCCCTCGACCGTGTTGGCCGTGACCCGGACCTTCTCGGTGCCGGTCAGGACGATGCCGGAGCCCTGCAGGGCGGGCAGCCGCTCGGTCTTCGGGCACGACTTGTTGTTGCGCGCGACGTGGTTGCCGCGCACCACGAGGTCGCCGGCCCTGGGACTGTTCTCGTCGCCGACGACGAACACCCCCGCGCAGTTGCCGGTGATGTGGTTGTCCGCGACGGCGAGGTTGCGCAGCCGCCGCACGGTGACGCCGATCCGGTTGCCCGAGAGCCGGTTGTCCTCGACGATCGTGCCCCGCGTGTCCGCGGCGCCCTGCTCGGCCTTGATCGTGTTGGCGAGGAAGATGCCCGCGTCGCCGTTGTCCCGGGCGGTGTTGCCGCGGAAGACGCCGCGGACCGAGCGCTCCTGGGCGATGCCCCAGACGTCGTTCTTGTCGGCCGTCACGTTGCGCACGGTCAGTCCGTCGGTGCCCATCGAGAACACACCGGCGCGGGCGAACCCGGTCACCCTCAGGGAGGCGACGGTGACGCCCTTGACCTTCTTGGTCTTCGTCCCGACCACGCAGATGCCGTTGCCGTTCTCGGCGCAGATGCCGGCGGCCTTCTTCGTGCTCGGCTTGATGACCGTGTGCCGGCCCATGCCGCGCAGGGTGAGCCCGGGGGTGCTGACCCTGACGCTCTCGTGGTAGGTGCCGACGCTGACGAGGACGGTGTCGCCCGCCTCGGCGGCGTCCACGGCCTTCTGGATCGACTGTCCGGGGTGGACCACGTGGAGCGAGGGGATGTGGGGGACGTCCGGGAAGGCGGCTGCCGGAGCCGCCCCGAGACCCGTTCCTACCATCGCGGCGGTGCACACCAGGTACACGATTTGGCATTTCTTCATATTCGGAACGTTATGCCCGAAGGGTTCAGGGGTGGCGGACGATGAGCCATCCGACGGCGTGTCATGTGATCGACCCGCACGGGGTGTTCACCGCGACTGGCCACGCCGCCCGAGGGCAGACGGTCAAGTGATCTTCACACCGGCTCCCCGAGGAGGACCCGCACGTGACCACGCCCGAGCAACGGACACGCCGCCTGCCCACCGGACGCCGCTTCGACCTGCGCGCGACCGCCATGTTCTTCGGACTCGCCGCCCTCGGCCTCGGCCTCGTCGGACTGGTGGTGCGCATGGCGCTGGGCGTCGCCGAGCGCCGGCCCGCGTGGGCCGTGCTCCTGCTGCTGGCTGTGGTGGTGACCCTCCTCGTCGCACGGCGCGGCAGGGCCCGCTTCTCCACCGCGCGGCTGGCCCGCCGCACCACCGACGCCCTGGAACAGGCCACGGCCACGGCGCTCGACGCGCTGGACGCGGAGCGCCCCGCCGTACCCGCACAGGCGGCGGGGCCCCGCGGCGAGCCCTCCGCGCCGGAGGTCACCGCGGTGGACGTCGCCGCGGTGGAACCCACCGTGACGCAGGTCCCCGTGGTGGAGGCCGTCGATTACGCCGCCCTGAGCCCGGACGAGTTCGAGCAGGCGATAGCCGACCTCTGCGTACGGGACGGGTGCGCCGAGGTCGAGGTCGTGGGCGGGGCCGGAGACCTGGGCGCCGACGTGCTGGCGGTGACCCCCGACGGGCGGCGCCTGGTCATCCAGTGCAAGCGCTACTGCGAGGACAACAAGGTCGGCTCCGAGGAACTGCAGCGCTTCGGCGGCACCTGCTTCACCGTCCACGAGGCCGACGTGGCCGTCCTCGTCACCTGCAGCGACTTCACCGCGCCCGCCGTCGACTACGCCGAGCAGTGCGGCATAGTCTGCGTCGACCAGTGGCGCCTGCGCGCGTGGAGCGAGGGCGCGGGACCCGAGCCGTGGGCCGTGGAGTCCTGGGCGGAGCGGCAGACGGACAGCTTCCTGCCGGACGGGGCGGCGCGGTGATGTCCCCCGCTCCCTCGCATGCTGCGTCGGCCCGGCGGCATGGTTGACCCGGCCTCCGGTGGCAACCTGGACGGCATGGGCAAGACCGCACTGATCGTCATCGACATGATCAACACCTACGACCACAAGGACGCCGACCAGCTCATCCCGTCCGTGGAGCCCGTGGTGCCGGTGGTGACCGGCCTGCTGCGCCGGGCACGGCACGAGGACGTTCCCGTGATCTACGTCAACGACAACTTCGGCGAGTGGCGCTCGCACCACGGGGAGATCCTCGACAAGGCCCTTTCGGGTCCGCACGCCCGGCTCGTCGAGCCGCTCCGGCCCGACGAGTCCTCGCTCTTCGTGGTCAAGGCACGCCACTCGATCTTCTTCGAGACCCCGCTGACGTACCTGCTCCACGAGCAGGGCATCGACCGGCTCGTGCTGTGCGGTCAGGTGACCGAACAGTGCGTGCTCTACTCGGCGCTCGACGCCCACATCCGCCACCTCGACGTCGTCGTGCCGCGGGACGCGGTCGCGCACATCCACGCCGACCTCGCGGACGCCGCGCTGCGGATGATGGAGCGCAACATGGGCGCCCGGGTGTGCGACAGCGACGAGCTGTGGACGTGACGAGACCCCGGCGCGGGTCCTGTGCGCCGCCGCGGTGACGGCGGCGGCCCGTACACCACCGTGACGCCCCGCGCTCGTCGATCTCACCGGACCGGACCCGTCGGGGGCGTCCGGATGCTCCGTCCGGCGCAACACGGACGCGGCCGGCCCGGCGCCCCACGGTCACCTGGTGTAACAGTCTTTGTATGATCTGTAGACGACATGCTCATACGAGCACGCGGACCGGTTCGCACGGCCGCGGCATCCCGTCCGTCCTGGCGACCCTGGTCGCCGCCACCGTCCTGGGGACGGCCGCGCAGGCGGCCGCCTCGCCGTCGGTCCACCGCGCGACGAACTGGGACGCCATCGCCGAGTGCGAGTCCAGCGGCAACTGGAAGGCGAACACCGGAAACGGCCACTACGGAGGCCTGCAGTTCAAGCAGTCGAGCTGGAAGGCGGCCGGCGGCCTCAAGTACGCGCCACGCGCCGACCTGGCCACCCGCAAGGAGCAGATCAAGGTCGCCGAGCGCCTGGCCCGCATGCAGGGGATGTCGGCCTGGACCTGCGCCTGACCCGGCCGACGGCGCCGATGCCTCCTTCGCGCGGACCTGGGCAGACTAGTCATGAGACCCGTCCGGTCCCGGCAGGCAGAGGAGGGCTCGGCAGCCATGACACGTCCACCGGGAGACCGCCTCACCGACCCGCGCGCACGGCTCGGCGACATGATCTTCTCCAGAGTGGCGGGGCCCGAGGGCCGGGAGAACCGTGCCCGCATCCACGGCACGCCCGGCCCCCGCTGGTTCGGCCCCGACCGGCCCGTCCGACGGGTCCACGGTGACGCCTCGATGTTCATCGGGGGCCTGTCCGCCCTGCTGCTCCAGTCCCTCCATCCCCTCGCCATGGCGGCCGTGTCGGCGCATTCCGGGTTCCGCGGAGACCCCTGGGGCCGGCTCCAGCGGACCAGCACCTTCCTGGCCGTCACCACCTTCGGCACGGCTGACAGCGCCCAGGAGGCCTGCGAACGGGTGCGGGCCGTCCACGACCGGGTGCGGGGCACCACCCCCGACGGGGAGGCCTACTCCGCGGCCGATCCGCACCTGCTGTGCTGGGTGCACGTTGCGGAGGTCGACAGCTTCCTGCGGGCCCACCAGCGCTACGGCGCCCGGCCCCTGGACGACGAGGGCTGCGACGGCTACGTCGCCGACATGGCGCGCGTCGCGACGGCGCTCGGGGTGCCCGACCCGCCCGTCGACCGCGCCGGTCTCGCCGAGCGGCTGGCCGCCTACCGCGGCGAGCTGCGCGCCACCGCCGAGGCACGCGGCACCGCCCGGTTCCTGCTGCTGAACCCGCCCGTCCCCCTCGTCGCGCGCCTCCCGTACGGTCTCATCGCCGCGAACGCGGTCTCGCTGCTGCCGAGGTGGGCCTCGCGCGCCCTGTGGCTGCCGCGGGTGCCGCCCGCCGAAGCGGTCTGCGTACGGCCGCTGGGCACGCTCGTGACCGCCGGGATCCGCTGGGCGATGACCCCGCCCCGCGACGCCGCCTGACGACCGTCCGCGCCGAGGGGACCCCGCCTCAGTCGCCCGGCCCCGGGTCCGGACGGACCGGAGTCCGCAGCCCCGCCCTGGCCGCCTCGAGCTGCGCGGCGAACGCGATGCCGAGGAAGAGCGCCACCGCGGTCAGGTTGGCCCACAGCAACAGGGCGATGAACGCGGTCAGCGGCCCGTAGACGGCCCCGAACGCGCCGCTGCGCCCGACGTACAGCGCGAGCAGCCACGTCGCGCAGACCCACAGCACCAGGTGGACGGCGGATCCGAAGGCCAGCCAGGTGTAGCCCGGCTGGTCACGCCGGGGCGACCAGCGCAGTATCACCGCCGAGGCGACCCAGGCCAGCAGCAGTCCCGCCGGCACCTCGAGGGCGCCCCACCAGCCGGCGCCGCCGCCCGAGCGGCCGGTCGACCGGGCCACCGCGTCCCCGACGGCCTCACCGGCGACGAGCACCATGAACCCCAGCACCATCGGCAGCCCGGCGGTGACCGCGAGGACCAGCGCCCTGCCGTACTTGCGGGGGAAGGGCCGGTCCCGTTCGATGCCGTAGATGCGGTTGGCGCCCCGTTCGATCTGGCCCATGGCCGACGCCAGGTTCAGCAGCGCGAACCCCAGGCCCAGCCACAGCGCGACCGTGCTCCAGGCGTCGCTGTGGGCGCTGCGCCGGGTGCCCTCGAACGCCCGCTCCACGACGTCGGCACTGGCACCCGGAACGATCCGGCCGAGCGTGAGCTCGACGACCCGGCCCACTCCCTCGGTGTGCACCGATGTGGCGAGACCCACCAGCACGACGGTGAACGGCACCAGGCCGAGGACCACCTGGAAGGCGAGGGCCCGGGCGTTGGTGAAGCCGTCCGCGTAGCGGAACCGGGCGAAGGAGTCGGTCAGCAGCCGCAGACCTCCGTACCGCCTCAGCGCGGTCAGTGCTTCGTCGCCGGAGAGTTCCTCCCCGATCATGTCCCGCGTCTGCGGCACGTGCACGGCGGTTCCCACGGTCGGCTGCTCCTCGGGTCGGGGCGGTGGAGTCTTCCACCGTCCGGATGCCCCGTCCCACCGGGTTGACCGGGGTGACCCGTGGGCGTGCACTCGGGCCGGTGGCCGCCGTGCCCCGTTTCCCTCCGCCGAGCGTGCTGACTAGCCGTGAGGCCGGCTGAACGGATGGCGCCGTCCGGCGCGCCTGCGGCTCCCGGCCGCCACCCCGTCCAATGGCACCCGCCCGAGATCCTCCGCGGTCTCTCCGGTCTCCGCGTCGAAGCCGCGTGACGGCCCCCTCGCGTTCTCCACGACCTTCCTGCCCTGCGCGTCGATCAGACGGGTGACGGATTCCTGGGCGACACCGAAGACGAGCGCCCAGGCGAGGATCTGCGCCCCGCTGTCCAGGTCGGACAGGCCGGGAATGAACCCGCCCTGGATGATGAGAAGGCCGAACAGGGCGGCAAGCGCGCCGACCGGCAACCTGAGCAACAGCAGACAGATGGGCATCATGTACGGCGTGGCGGTGCCCTGCATCTTGCGCAGCGAGACGGCGCCCGCCAGGACCGCACCGCACAGACCGAAGAACTCGACGATCAGGACGTCGCCGCCTGCCGGAGTGTCACCGATCGGGCAGAACGTCGCCCCCTTCTGTCCGGTGAAGCAGAGCTTCCCGGCGATCGCCTGCGGGTCGACGTAACCCCAGACCGCGAGCAGCGCGGCGATGACGCCGGTGATGACGACGGAGGTCAACAGGATGTTCCGGAAGCTCCGCACCCGCGAAGCTCCAGATCCTGGGCGTCGTTGGCCGCTCGCAACGCCCTTACCGCAAGGTCTCTGAACCGCCCGTCGAGTCTTCTGCCGTTCGACTCGACCCGGGACTCCAGTGCGTTGCGAATGGGGTCCTCTACGCCCAGATGCTGCCTGGTGCGCGCGAGGATCTCCGTCCCCCACCAGGTGAGGTCCTTCTCGACGGCGAGCTTCAGGATGCTCAGTTCAGCCCGGTGGATGTTCGCCCAGGCCCGGTCCACGGTTGCTCCGGAGAGCAGTGAACGCGGCGTCTCCCTGGCGTCTATGGCCTGTCGCGCGGCGGCTAGTTGCACCTCGGCCTTCTCCAGCAGACGCGCCGCCTCGTCCGACAGGTCGCCGCGGACTTCGATGCCGTCCAACTCCGCCTGCAGTTCCGCGACATACGCCGAGGCGCGCTGATGCCACGAGGACCTCTTCGAACCCGCCACATCTCCGGCCCTGTCCGGGTTGTTGATCTGCATGGAACTACTCCGAAAGGCTTCGAACTCCCCAAGTTCCGAATACCTCCGACCGCGTTGTGGGTTGGGGGAGGAGTGTTCGCCTTTCACGCTCCCGTCCCATCGCCTTGATCGCAACCCGGCCCGGCGGGGTCGCCTCCCGCCGGGCCGTCGCGGCCGGCTCAGGCGAGGCCGGCCGGCCGGAGTGTCGCCTCGCACCAGCGGCGGAAGCTCGTGGGCGCGGTGTCCGGTGTGGGAGGCTCGGCCGAGCCGTAGAAGCCCTGGGTGTCCATCGCGGAGGCCATGTCGGCCAGGCCCCGGGCGCCGTCCTCGCTCGCCCCGAGCCGCAGCGCCGCCGCCCGGTACTCCTCCGGAGTGCTCACCCGTACCCGCACCGGGCGGCCCAGTACGTCGGACATGACCTCCGCCATGCCCTCGGGGGTGAGGTCGTCGGGGCCGACCAGCGGGACGTCGGCCCGGCCGGTCCAGGAGTCGTCGAGCAGCAGCCGGGCCGCCGTCGCGGCGATGTCGCCGGTGGCGCAGCTCCGCAGGACCCGGTCCGCGGCGTACGCCACGCGGAATTCGCCCGTGGAGCGCAGGGCCGCCGTCTGGCCGAGCAGGTTCTCCATCAGGAAGGGCGGGCACAGCGCCCGGTAGTGCACGCCGGTGGCCGCGATCCGGTCGTCCATGGCGAGCGAGGCGGAGATCGGCCCGGCGTTCTTCGCGACACCGCGTCCCAGGGTGGAGACGGCGACGACCCGCTGGACACCGTGCCGCACGATCGCCTCGCACAGGGGCAGCGTGAAGTCGCGGAAGTGGCCCTCGACGCTGTCGGCGCCGGGCGCCGGCGGCACCAGCCAGAACACCCGGTCGGCACCGGCGCAGGCCGCTTCGAGAACCGCGGGGTCGGCGTGCGAGCCCTGGAAGACCTCGGTCCGTGCGCGTGCCCGGGGAGTGAGGCGGCCGGGATCGCGGGCGATCACGCGGATCGCGGTCCCGTCGCCGAGGGCGTCGAGGACGTTGTCGAGGACCTGCCGGCCGATACCGCCGGTCGGGGTGGTGATGACGATCACGGAACACAACTCCGCTTCAGGGAAAAGGTGGTGGACCGCGCCGGACCGGCGGGCCCGCTCCGGCCCGGGCTCCGGCGCGTCCTCATCCTGTGCCGCGGCCCCGTGGAACTGAAGGACCGTCCTGATCCCGGTAGTTACCCTGAGGGCAATACCAAGAGAGGCGGAGAGCATGGAGTCCCGTCCCCTGCGCTACTTCGTCGCCGTCGCCGAGGAACTCAACTTCGCGCGCGCGGCCGAGCGGCTCGGCATCTCACCGCCGCCCCTGTCCCGGGCGATCCGCCGGCTGGAGGCCGAGCTGGGCGTCACCCTGTTCGAGCGGACCACGCACCAGGTGACCCGGACTCCGGCGGGCGACGTGCTGCTCGCCGAGGCCCGCGTCGCGCTGGAGGCACTGGAGGCGGCCGGGCGCAGAGCCCGCCGTGCGGCGGCGGCCCCGGGACTGGTGCTGGCCGTGAAGGCCGACGGGGACGCGGGCCTGCTGGAGCCGATCCTGGCACGCTACGCGTCCGAACCCGGATCCGTGCCGGTCACCGTCCGGCTGTGCGGCTGGCAGGAACAGCCGAAGCTGCTGCGCGGCGGCGAGGCGGACGCCGCCCTGGTGCACGAGCCGTTCGACGGCACCGGCCTCGACAGCGAGCCGCTGACCGCCGAACCGCGCGTCGCCGTCCTCGCCTCGGACCACCCGCTCGCCGCGCGCGACCGGTTGGAGCTGGCCGACCTCGGCTGGAGTCCCGGCAGCGTGGAGCGGCGCATCGACGAGGCCCGGCGCGGCCGGGGCGACCTGGCCCAGGTGCTGACGGCCGTGTCGCTCGGGGAAGCGGTCACCCTGCTGCCCGCCTCGGTCGCCGTACGCTATCCGCGTCCGGGAGTCGCCTACCGTCCGGTGTCCGACGCGCCACCGGTCGTCCTCGCCCTCGCCTGGCCCCAGGAGTCCCGCTCGACCGCGACCGCGGCACTCGTGCGCGTGGCGGCCGAGGTGGCCGAGGTGGCCGGGACCGCCCGCGACGGAGCGTAGGCGGTCCCGGGGCCGGAGCCCTGCGTCCGGATCAGCAGGTGCGGCCGGTGTACCACGCGCCGTCGACGTCGGAAGCGGATCCCAGCCAGGTGACACCCGGTCCCACGCACCGCTCGCTGTTCGGACCCCAGTCGTCGATCTCGATGACGATGCGTGAACCGTCCGAGGTGCAGTGGTTGTAGTACGAGTCGGAGGCGGTCTTGAAGAAGCCGCAGGGATCCGCTGCGGCCGGACCCGCGCTCACGGTGACCGCGCCGACGGAGGCGAGACCGAGAGCGAGGGAACCGAGGGCACTGGTGACGATGCGACGAACGCGCAAGGAGAGCTCCCAACAGTGGAGTGATCGGTGGCCGGGCCCCGTGGGGGCCGGCCGGTCCGTTGTCGAGGCCCCAGGCTCACAGCTCGGAGCCGCCGTCACGACGGCCGCTGGTCTCGTTCACCCGGCGAATCGATTCACTGCTGCGCCGATCAGTTGATCCTCACCGGTTCCCCGCACGGCGGGCGGAGGACGGCCGGAAGGGCGCCCGGAGCGAGTCAGCCCCAGGTCCGGCCGGCCGGTTCCTTGATGGTGCGGTTGATGCGGTTGAAGAAGTTGGTCAGCGCGATCTCCAGGTTGATCGCGCCGATCTGCTCCTCGGTGAAATGGGCGTTGGCCTCCGCCCAGATCTCGTCGGTGACTCCCTCCGCACCGTCCTGCAGCCGGGTGGCGGCCTCGGCCAGCGCCAGTGCCGCGCGCTCCGCGTCGGTGTAGAACGGCGCCTCGCGCCACGCCGCCACGTTGTGCAGCCGCTCGTCGGTGTCACCGGCCTTCCTCCCTCCGGCGACACTGGCGTGGACGCACGCCGAGCAGCTGTTGATCTGGCTGGCGCGCAGGTGCACCAGCGCGAGCAGCTTCGGGTCGACGCCCCCGGCGGCGATCGCCTTCTGCAGGTGCCCGACCGCCTTCCACAGGTCGGGGTTGTCGGTGTTCTCGTTCTTCAGCCGGTTCTGCATGGCAGGTTGCTCCTTCGTCGGGGTTACCTTGCGGGGCTGGTGCCCGTCACCCCTGTGACGGAGCCGCTCCCAGGGAGGTAACACCATGTCCGGCGCCCATCCCGCCGATCCGATCGCCGAGGCCTTCGAGGCGCACCGCGAACGGCTCACGGCCGTCGCCCACCGCGTGCTCGGCTCGCACGCCGACGCGGACGACGCGGTCCAGGAGGCGTGGCTGCGCCTGTCCCGCCAGGACGCCGGCGCCATCGACAATCTCGGCGGCTGGCTGACCACCGTGGTCGGCCGCATCAGCCTCGACATCCTGCGCTCGGGCCGCACGCGCCCGACCGTCTCCCTCGACGACCAGCCGCCCGGACGCACCGTGACGCCCGACGACGGCCCGGATCCGGAAGAGCTCGTGGCACTGGGCGACTCGGTGGGCCCGGCGCTGTCGACGGTCCTGGACTCGCTGCGCCCCGACGAGCGCCTGGCGTTCGTGCTGCACGACGTGTTCGCCGTGCCCCACGGGGAGATCGGCACCATCCTCGGCAGGACCGCCGACGCGACCAAGATGCTCACCAGTCGCGCCCGCCGGAAGGTGCGCGCCGCCCGGCACACGGCAGACGACCGGCAGCGGCAACGCGAGGTGGTCGGGGCGTTCCTGGCCGCCGCCCGCGAGGGCCGGTTCGAGCGGCTGCTGGAGGTTCTCCACCCCGAGGTGGAGTTCACCGTCCACACCCCCGGCGGACGGTTCGTCACGATCGGCGCCACCGAGGTCGCCGGCCGCGCCCGCGTGGCCGGCGGCGCGGCACACGGCCACGCCGCGACCGTCGACGGGCGGCCCGGCGTCATCGCCTGGAACGAGGACGGCACGCCGCTGTCCCTGCTCGCCTTCACCGTCGCCGACGGCCGCATCACCAGGATCACCGCCGTGGTCGACCCGGCCGAACTCGCGTCCATGGACCTGCCGGGCCCGGTCAGGCCAGTGCGTTGACCGCCGCCGCGAAGAGGCGGGGCAGGCGGGCGGCCGTGGGCATGATGTGTGACGCCAGCGCCGGTTGCTGGCGGGCCCTCACCAGGAGGTCGGTCAGGAGCCGGTGGCGGCGGGTCGCGCGGAGCCAGTCGCTCTCGTAGCGGCCGGGCGTGCCGCGGCGCACGTTGGCGACCAGGGCCTCGGCACCGGTGAGGGCCAGGGAGACGCCCTCACCGGTCAGCGCGTCGGTGTAACCGGCTGCGTCACCGACGAGCAGCACCCGTCCGTGGGCGCGGGTGCGTGCCCGCTGGCGCAGCGGCCCCGCGCCGCGTACCGCGGTGACGGCCGCGTCCGCGGGGAGACGGGCCGCCAGTTCGGGAAAGCCCTCGAGCTGGGTGCCGAAGGGCGCTCGCCGGGCCGTCAGCAGGGCGACGCCGACGAGCGCGGGGCCGAGCGGAGTCACGTACGCCTCTCCGTGGGGACCCCAGTGCACCTCGACGAAGGAGGACCAGGGAGGCACCGCGTAGTGGCGGCGCAGGCCGTATCTGGGCGCCGCCCGGGTCCTCACCTCCAGGCCGAGCGAACGGCGCAACGGCGAGTGGAGTCCGTCCGCGGCGACCAGCCACCGTGCGCGCAGCCCCGTACCGGGTACGGTCACGCTCGTCGCGTCCTGTCGTACTTCCCCCACCCGCAGGGGCAGTACGGGCACCCCCGCGTCCACGACCGCCTGGTACAGGCCGCTGTGCAAGGCGGTGCGGCGCACGCCGAGGCCGGGGCCGTGCCGGAAGGCGGCCTGTGCCCGGCGGGGGCCCTGGACGTAGCGGATGCCGGTGACCGGGTGGCCGGAAAACTCCAGGCCGAGCGCGCCCAGGGCACGCACCGCGCCGGGCATCAGACCCTCGCCGCACGCCTTGTCGACCGGTGCACGGCGCGGCTCCGCCACGACGGTGTCGAGACCCGCGCGCACGGCGTGCAGGGCGGTCGCGAGACCGGCGGGACCGCCTCCGACGATCAGCACGTCGTGACGGCCGCTCACGCGGGCGCCGCCGAGACGAGGGCCGTGTTCTCGCAGCGGATGCGGACGGTGAGCAGCAGCGCGTTGGCCGCGGTGAACGCCGTGGCGGTCAGCCAGGCGGAGTGGACCAGGGGCAGTGCGGCGATCTCCACGACGACGGCGACGTAGTTGGGGTGACGCAGGAACCGGTAGGGACCGGCGCCGACCAGGCGCGCCCCGGGGACGACGATCACCCGGGTGTTCCAGTACGGCCCCAGAGCGGTGACGCACCACCAGCGCAGTGCCTGCGCCAGGAGGGCGAGCGCCAGCATGACCCACCCCAGAGCGGGCAGGAACGGCCGGTCGGCGAGCGCGGATTCGGCGAGGCAGCAGGCGAGCAGACCCGTGTGCAGCGCGACCATGACCGGGTAGTGGCCGCGGCCGTGCTCCACACCGGCGCGGGAGAGGGTCCATGCGGCGTTGCGCCGCGCGACGAGGAGCTCGGCGACGCGTTCACCCGCGACGGCGAGCACGAGAAGCGTGTACCAGGGCATGAGGTCACTCACCAGCGCAGCAGGACGACTTCGGAACAGAACCCCGGCCCCATCGCCAGGAGCAGACCCCACGTGCCGGGCTCGGGGCGGTGGGACTCCCAGGTCTCCCTCAGGATGTGGAGCACGGAGGCGGAGGACATGTTTCCCACCGTTGCGAGCGAGTGCCAGGCGGTGTTCAGGGCACCACCGGGCAGGCCGAGGGTGTCGGCCACGGTGGCGAGCACCTTGGGGCCTCCCGGGTGGCACACCCAGCTCCCGATGTCGTCCGTGGTGAGACCGTGCTCGGCCAGGAACGCGCGCAGGTGCCGGCCCAAGTGGTCCCGCACGATGTCGGGGACACCGGCGTCGATCACGACACGGAACCCGGTGGGGCCGATGTCCCACCCCAGGAGTCGTTCGGTGTCCGGATACAGGCGGCTGCGTGTCGCGACCACCAGGGGCCCGGCCCCGCCCGGCCCGGCCCCGCCCGGCCCGGACCCGCCCGGCCCGGACCCGCCCGGCCCGGCGCCGCCACCGCCGCGTGCCACGAGCGCCGCGGCGCCGTCGCCGAACAGGGCGCCGGCGACGAGGTTGGCGCGTGAGGCGTCGCGCCGCTGGAGGGTCAGTGAGCACAGTTCGACGCTGAGGAGTACGGCGGTGTCGCCCGGGTGGCCCCGCAGGTAGTCGTGCAGCCGTGCGAGTCCGGCCGCGCCGGCCACGCACCCCAGGCCGAACACCGGGAGCCTCTTGACGTCCGGCCGCAGTCCCAGGCGCCCGGCCAGCCGGGCGTCGAGCGACGGAGCGGCGATGCCGGTGATGGAGGTGCACACCAGCAGATCCACGTCGGCCGGACCGAGCCCGGCGTCCCGCAGTGCGCCGGCGAGGGCTTCCTCGCCCAGTTCGAGCCCGGCGGCCAGCCACGCGTCGTTGCTCCGCCCGAAGTCGCCGAGGTCGGTGTACCGCTCGATCGGCAGGGCCAGATGGCGTGTGCGCACACCTGCCGACGCGTGGAGGCGGCGCAACAGGGCGCGGTCGGCACCGGAGGGCAGGCACAGATCACCGATGGCCTCGGTGAGGTCCTCCTGGGCGTACCGGTACGGCGGCAGTGCGGTGCGGATCGCGGTGACCGAGGTCGCCGTGCCCGGGGGAGCCGGGCGGGAGGACGTGGCGGGCAGGGGAAGGGCGTCGTCGACGATCGCAGTGACACGCATGCCGGTCATGCCCTTCTCTTGCCGGATTCTCCCTTAACGTCCCTGTGTGTCTCTACACGCACCCGGAACCCTTACGTCCGCGACACGCCGCGTTCCGGTGCTGTTGCGCTGCTGCCACCTGGAGCCGGCGGTCGCGGTGACGGTGTTCGTGACCGCGCTCGCCGTGGCGGCGGGCCGCGGGGCGGCGGGGTCCGCCGCGGTGGCCACGGCCGTGCTGGCGGGCCAGCTCTCGGTCGGCTGGTGCAACGACGCGGTCGACGCCCGCCGCGACACGGTGTGCGGACGACGCGACAAGCCGCTGGCCACCGGTGAACTCGCGCCTCGGGCGGCGGCTGTCGCGGCCGGGACCGCGCTGGGGCTGTGCGTGCCGCTGTCGCTGCTGAGCGGCGCCGCCGCCGGAACGGCGCACCTGGGCATGGTGGCCATGGGATGGGGATACAACCTGGTGCTCAAGCGCACGGTGCTCTCACCGCTGCCCTACGCCGTGGGCTTCGGAGCGTTGCCGGCCTTCGTCACCCTCGGTCTTCCGTCACCGTCCTGGCCCGCCTGGTGGGCGGTGACGGCCGGGGCGCTGCTGGGCGTGGGTGCGCACCTGGTCAACGTGCTGCCGGACATCGAGGACGATCTCGGGACCGGTGTGCGCGGGCTGCCGCAGCGGCTCGGCCGCGGAACCTGCCGGTGGCTGGCCCCGGTCGTGATGCTGACGGCCGTGGGCGTACTGGTCGCGGGCCCGCCCGGGGCGGTGGGCGGGCCGGGCGGGGCGCTGGCGGTCACGGCGGGCGCCGTCGCGGTCGCGGGTACGGCTGTGCCGTGGGACGTCCGGAGCCGGTGGCCGTTTCGGGCGGCGATCGTGGTGGCGGGCATCGCCCTGACGCAGCTCTTGCTGCGGGGACCGGACCTGGCCTGACCGTCCCCGGCCCCTCGGTACGGCCGCGACTCAGGGTGTTTCGGTGCCGTGCCTGCGGCCGGCGGTGCGCCGACCCACGCCGATCACGACGATGCCGGCCACCATGAGCAGGCTGCCGGTCAGGGTGCCCCACTGCCGGGCGTCGAGGTTGTCGGTCATCAGCCCGAAGACCGCCTGACAGGAGAGGGCGACGGCGACGACCAGCTGCCCGCAGCCGTGGAGACGCGTGCGGCGGACGGGACCCGGTGCGTGGGAAGCACCCGTCCCCGGGTCATCGCCGCCACACCCGAGGCGGCGATGAGCAACGCCGGCACGACCACCGGTATGCCGAGACATAACGTCATCGCTGGGGGAGACATGTGCCGGGCCTTTCGAGCTCGTGTCACGGGACGGAGCGGCGCGGGGGATTCACGCCGGGACGTCGGACGGAGCCCGACCCGGCGGCGGGTCACCGTGCGGTCGCATGACGGCGTTCCCGCATGCGTTCCGCCAGGACGAGCGCGGCCACGGCGGAGGTCGCCGCGGCCCCGGTGGCCAGCGCGTCCGCGACGTAGCGGTTCAGCTCCGGTCGCAGTACGTCGACGAGCCCGAACAGCACCACGGCTCCCGCGAGGCCGGCCGCGACGGCCGCCGGCCAGGAGTGGTGGCGCGTCCAGAACCACCGCACGAGCCCGGCGCCGATGAGGGGAGCGACGGGCAGGAGAGGCTCGTCGAGGGCCGCGGTCACGCTGTGGCCCAGCACGCTGACCGCCCAGCAGGCCCCGATCACCAGGGCGGCCTCGCTCCGCAGTACGGGCCGCGTCGCCTTGTGCCGTCCGACGGGCGCCTTCCCGTCCCGACGGCGCGCCCGCCGCCGGATCACGTACGCCGCCGCGATCGAGCAGATCAGGAGCGGTCCGACCACCCAGTAGACCGCCGTCAGCCAGGCAGGCTCCCGACCGAACAGTGTGGTCACCATCCTCACGCTCGTGCAGAGACCCGACAGCACGTAGCCGAGCCCCCAGGAGCGGACCACCCACACGGGCCCCTCGAACGGCTCCGGCGGCCGGCGCGGGTGGAGGACGGCCATGCCTCCCCACCACGCCACGCCGAGCCCGACGACCGCCACGAACAATGCCCCCGCCGTGTCCAACGGATCGGTCTGGATCCCCGGCATCCGCGCCTCGCTCTTCACCTCGTACGAACCCCAGCCCCAGGAGCCGCCCCGGTTGATCATGATGGCCGCCGGGGTGCGGAGCGTCATCTGCACAAAACGGCAGACGGCGGGTGCGGCTCCCTTCCGGGGTCCGGCAATGTGGGCGCCTTGCCGCACGGCAGTGTCACAGGGCTCGGGGGAGCAGGGCGTGGTCCGCCGCCATCCCGGTGAATCCCGGGACGGCCACGGGCCTTGCGGCCCGTGGAGAGCGCGCGGATCGGTGAGCATGCGTTCGTCGGCCCCCGGACATCGGACATCGGGACCTACGCACAGTGGAGCTGAGATGAGGCGTTTCCGCCTGGCCGTCATGGTGTCGGCCGCGTTCGTGACGATCGCTGCGGCGAGTGGATGCTCCGACGGCGGCGACGGTGGTGGGTCCTCGTACTCGACGCCGTCGAGCACGGCCCCGAGCAACGCGACGGCCGTCCCGCGGGCGGTGGTGAAGACCGCCTCGGCCGGCTCGCTCGGCACCATCCTGGTCGACGGACAGGGACGCACCCTGTATCTGTTCGAGGCGGACAAGTCGACGACCTCCACCTGCAACGGGGCGTGTGCCACGGCCTGGCCGCCGCTGCTGACGTCCGGGACGCCGTCGGCCGGCGGCTCGGCGAAGTCCGGTCAGGCGGGCACGTCGAAGCGGTCCGACGGCACGACGCAGGTCACCTACCACGGGCACCCGCTCTACCGGTACGCGGGAGACTCCAAGCCCGGCGACACGAACGGTCAGGGCCTCAACCAGTTCGGCGCCGAGTGGTACGTACTCGACGCCGGCGGCAACAAGGTCGACAAGAGCTGAACCGGTGACGACCGGGAGGGACGGGCGACCGACGTGACGACGAGGACCGGCCACCGGGACCGCCGCCGCAACGCTCCGGCGCGGGTCGCCGCTGTCGTGCTCGGCGCGGCCCTGTCACTGGCCACGGCGGTGGCGATCTGGGTGACCGGCCGGCACCACAGCCCCCAGTACACGACGAACCTCTTCGGTGCCCAGGGTGCCGACGCCGTCGTGCTCAAGGCCCGCCTGGGCACGGCCCTGTTCGGCCTGGCGGTCGTCCAGCTCCTGCTGGCCCTGTGGATGTACGGGCGGCTCCCCGGTCTCGCCGCCGCGTCACGCGGCGTCCCCACCGCGCACCGTGTGACGGGCTGGGCGGCCTTCCTGCTGTCGGTGCCCATCGCCTTCCACTGCGTCAACACCTACGGTGTGGAAACCACCAGCACCCGGGTCTTCCTGCACTCGGTCGCCGGCTGCGCGCTGTACGGGGCCTTCGTCGCCAAGGTGCTGGTGGTGCACAGCCGGCACCTCCCCGGCTGGACGCTCCCGGTCGCCGGAAGTGCCCTGTTCTGCGCCGTCGGCGTGCTGTGGTACTCCGCCGCGCTCTGGGCCCTCAACGGATCCGCCGTTCCCGGTCTGTAGCGAAGGGACCCGGCGGAACGAGCACGGCCGCTTCAGCCGCTGAGCGCCTGCTCGCGGGTCTCACGGATGTCGATGAGGGTGTCGACGCCGACGAGCTCCAGGGTGCGCATCACGGCGGGGCCGACGGTGGCCAGGCGCAGCCAGCCGCCGGCCCGCGTGAGTGCCTGGTGGGCGCCGATGAGGATGTTGATGCCGCTGGAGTCCATGAAGGTCACCTGCCGCATGTCCACCACGACGCGGGGGCGGGGCGTGCCGCTCAGGTCGAGGGACCGGCGCAGGGCGTCGCCGGTGTGGTGGTCGATCTCCCCGGCCGGGGTCAGCACGTCGATGCCGTCCGTGACGGTGGCCGCGACGGACAACTGACCCGGCAGTACGACATGTTCCGTGCCCGGTACTTCTTCCTCACCCATGTCAGTGATCTTGGCACATCAGGACCCCGCCTCGACTCGCCACCCCGCGGCCACCGGCTGATTCCAGGTGCCTGGAAGGTGTGACGGAGCCGACACGGTATCGGCAGGAGTCGATCACGCGGACGCGGGTAGGCGGGGGTCGTGAACGGGGTAATGAATGCGTCTCGAATGGACTCCATGCCCGTGGGCGAGGACGGCACCACGCCCGGCGGGCAGAGCATGCACACCACGACGGCCCTGGACGGGGACGGCGCGGTCATCGCTCAGGCGCGCCACTTGGCCGCCGACTTCCTGAGCCGGGTCCAGGCCGAACACGGTCTGCCCGTCTCCCAGCGCGCGATGGAGCTCACACAACTGGTGGTCAGCGAGCTGGTCACCAACGCCCGCAAGTACGCTCCGGGTCCGGTGCTGCTCGATCTGCGCATCCTCGGCGACGTGGTCGAGGTCGAGGTGTGGGACTCCGACCCGGCCCTGCCCATCGCCCGGGCCGGGGACGCCGGCCGGGTCGGCCAGCACGGCCTGGAGATCGTGATGGCCGTCGCCCAGGGCTTCGAAGTCCAGCGCGAGCCCGTCGGCAAGCGCGTCACCGTCCGCCTCGCCCTGGCCGACGACCCCGGCGGCGCCCTCGCCGGCCGCTCGCCTCAGTAGGGCGGGACAAGGCACCCGCGCCGTCGAGGGGGCGACCGGCGGGCGCCGCCCTCGTATCGGCGCCCTTCGCCGAGGGTCCGGCCCGCCGCGCCCACTGCCCTCAGCCGTGTCCCTTCCGTACCGGGCGGTGCGCCTTGTTGGCGTTCGCGGGCACCTTCGGGGGGGTGCCGTGCGAAGTGCCGCGGGTGTGGGCGTTCGTGTTCCGGGGGTGGTGCGGCGCCGAGTCCCTAGGGCCGGTGGCGCGCTGGCGGTCCGGTGCCGGGCCGGACGGGTCCAGGGTCCGCGAGACGGGCTCGGCGTGGGATCCGGTCGGGGCAGCGGCCGGACGGGATGTACCGGTCCTGGACGGTTCGGCGCGAGAGGCGGTCGACGGGTCCGCGCTGGGCCTGCTTCCGGACGTCGCCGTGCCGGAGGGGGTGCGCACGGGGGTCGAGACCGAGTCGGCGCGGTCGTCGTTGTTTCCACTGGTGCCCGGGGCGACGGCGAGGGTCGCCCCCAGGGCCACGGAGAGTGCCGCTACGGCGGTCCCCGCCGCCAGGCGGCGGCTGTGCCGGACGGTACCCGCGAGGACGGGCCGGGCGGTCGCCACCTTGTGCGTCCGTACGGACTCGTCCGCTTCGCGGTGGGCGGAGACCGGTGCGGTCGCCGCGAGAGGCGACGAGTGCGCCGGCCGTCCGGCGTCCAGGGCGGCAAGAGCTCGCGCACACCGCTCGGCGTCCGGGCGCACCTCGGGATCCTGGGCGGTCATGGCCCGCAGGAGGGCCGTCAGGTCCGTTGGGAGGCAGGCAGGGATTACGGGCGGGCGGTGCAGGCGGGCGATCGCCGCCTCCAACGGGGTTCCCTGGTACTCCAGTTCGCCCTTCAGGCACTCCAACAGGACGAGGCCGAGCGCGTAGATGTCCGTGGGGGTTCCGACACCCCTTCCCTCGACCTGCTCGGGAGCGAGGTAGGCGGCGGTGCCGGTCAGCACGTCGGGCGAGGAGTGGCGCGTGGCGTTCGCCAGTTCCGCGATGCCGAAGTCGGCCAGGTGGGGTTCGCCGGCCGCGTCGAGCAGGACGTTCGACGGTTTGACGTCGCGGTGCACGATCCCGGCCCGGTGCACATGGGCGAGCGCTTGTGCGAGGGCGCTGCCCAGGTCGGCCACCCGTCGATGGGGCAGCGTCCCGCGCGCCAGGACATCGCGCAGTGTGGGACCTTCGACCAGTTGCATGACCAGGTAACTGCGGTCGTCGTGACGGCCGGTGTCGTAGACGGTGACCAGGCCGGGGTGTTGCAGGCGGGCGAGAAGGACGGCCTCCGCGGCAAGACGGTCCTCGATCAGTGGGTCGGGGCCCGGCCGGAAGACCTTGATCGCAACGGGCCGGCGAAGACGCGTGTCGACGCCCTCGTACACGTCGGCCATGCCACCCGATCCGATCCTCGCGCCCAGCCGGTACCGGCCGGACAGGACGTCGGCACACCGCTGGTCCGGCGGAGCCGGCGCGGCAGTCGACGGGGCTTCTGATCGGCGGGCCTTCATCTGATTCTCCGTTTGCTGTCACCGCGTACCGGGCCTGTCCTGGTCCGTGCTGTGAGGCGGGTACCCCGAGGACGCGGCAGGCATCCGGACGAAGTCGGCGACGCCCCGCCGGCGCCGGAGCCGACACCTGAAGGCCCGTCCGGACGTGCACCGAACAAGGCGAGACGTATCGTCTTGTCAAACCGCGCATCGTGGCGTACCGTCCTGTTCATGGGTTCCCTGTGAGATCACCGGCGCCGACCGCGTAGAGCAGTGCTCCGCCGTCGCCGCGCCTCGCCGTGCAGCCGTCCACCCCGATCCGGCCCGGGCCGAAGCCCGCGTGGCCAGGAGGGATCCGATCTTGCACACCTCACAACTCACGCTCGACCACGTAACCAAGCGCTACCCCGGCCGCACCGTTCTGGACCAGGTCTCCTTCACGCTGAAGCCGGGGGAGAAGGCCGGGCTGATCGGTGACAACGGCGCCGGCAAGTCCACGCTCCTCAGGCTTGTCGCAGGTCAGGAGCGCCCGGACAGCGGCGAGGTGACCGTGACCGCCGCCGGCGGAATCGGCTACCTGCCCCAGACCATCCCCCTGCCCCCGACCGCCACCGTCCAGGACGCCGTCGACCTGGCCCTCGCGGACCTGCGTTCTCTGGAGGCCGGGCTCCGCCGGGCCGAGCAGGCGCTCGGCGACGGCGAGGACCCGGCCGCACTCGCCGCGTACGGACTGCTCCTCGGACGCTACGAGGACCGGGGCGGCTACGACGCCGACCACCGGGTGGACATCGCGCTGCACCACCTCGGCCTGCCGGCTCTTCGCCGTGAGCGCCGACTCGGCACCCTCTCCGGCGGCGAGCGCTCCCGTCTCGCCCTGGCCGCCGTCCTCGCGGGCCGCCCCGAGCTGCTCCTTCTGGACGAGCCGACCAACGACCTGGACGATCAGGCCGTGGAGTGGCTGGAGGCGCAGCTGCGGGCGCACCACGGCACGGTGCTCGCGGTCACCCACGACCGCGTCTTCCTGGAACGCCTGACCAGCACGGTCCTGGAGGCCGAGGGGGGAAAGGTCACCCGCTACGGCGACGGCTACACCGGCTACCGCACGGCGAAGGCGGCGGAACGCCGCCGACGCCTCCGTGAGTACGAGGTGTGGCGGTCCGAACTCGCGCGCAACGAGCGGCTGGCCGCCGGCCAGGCTGCCCGCCTCGGCACGATCCCCCGCAAGGCGCCGCTGGCCAACTTCGGTCATGGCGGCTTCCGGGCCCGCGGCCGGGCACACGGCGCGATGGCCCGTATCCGCAACGCCCGCGAGCGGGTCGAGCGGCTGACCGCGAGCCCGGTGGCACCGCCGCCGGACCCGCTGGCCTTCACGGCGCGCGTGGCGACGACGGCCGCCGTCGCGGGCGCCGAAAGCGCCTGCGCGGAGCTTCCCGCCGCCCAGCTGTCGGACGTACGGGCAGGGAACCGCCTGCGCCTGTGCTCCCTCGCCCTCGGCCGCGGCGGCAGGCTTCTGGTCACCGGCCCCAACGGAGCCGGCAAGACCACGCTGCTGAAGCTGCTCGCCGGTGAGCTGCGGCCGGACGAGGGCTCGGTGCGGGTGCCCGGCCGGGTGGGTCATCTGCGCCAGGACGAGACGCCGTGGCCGCCGGACCTGACGGTGACCGAGGCGTTCGGACTGGGCCGTGCGGGCTCCGCCGACGAGCACGCCGACGCCCTGCTCGCCCTCGGCCTCTTCCGCCCCGCGGAACTGCGGCTGCGCATGGGCGAGCTGTCGTACGGTCAGCGCCGCCGCGTGGACGTGGCTCGACTGGTCTCGGACCCCGCCGACCTCCTGCTGCTCGACGAGCCGACGAACCACCTGTCACCGGCGCTGGTCGAGGAACTGGAGGAGGCACTGACCGGATACCCGGGGGCGATCGTGCTGGTCACCCACGACCGCGCGCTGCGGGCGCGGTTCCGGGGCGATCATCTGGTACTGCCGGAGACCGCGGGAGCCCGGGTGGAGTGAACTCGGTGTACGCCGGGTCGTGGAGCGACGTTCCGGCCGGTGGCCCGACGGGTCATACGCGGACGCCGAACATGAACGGTCCGCCGATGGTGTCCATCGACTCGTACCGCACGACCGTGCCGGTGCGAGGGGCGTGCAGGATCTGGCCGTTGCCCGCGTACAGGCCCACGTGGTGCAGGTCGTTGAAGAAGAAGACCAGGTCGCCGACCTGGAGCTGGCTCCGTGTGAGGCGGGTCCCGATGCCCGACTGGGCCTCGGAGGTGCGCGGTATGTGGACGTCGGCCTGGGCGTAGGCCCAGGAGGTCAGGCCCGAGCAGTCGTACGAGGAGGGACCGGTGGCGCCACGGATGTAGGGCTTGCCGATCTGGCTCTGGGCGGCGGCGAAAGCGGCGCCGGCCCGGCCGGACGCGGGGGCGTGATGACCGATTCCGGCCTGCTCGGCGGAGGTGCGGTCGGCGTGCTGCTGCTCGGCGGCGAGGGCGGCCTTCTCCTTCGCGGTCAGGGTGTTGAGCAGCTTCTGCGCCTCGGCGAGCTTGCTCTGGACTTCCTTCTTCCTGTTGCCCAGCTCGGTGCGGGTGGTGGCGAGATCCTCGAGCTTCTCGGTGGCCTCGGCGCGCTCCTGGGCCAGTGCCCGCTGCTTGCCCTGGATCTTCTTCAGGGCGTCGACCTGCTGGCTGCTCAACTGGTCGAGCGTGGACGCCTTGGCGAGGAAGTCGTCCGGGTCCGACGAGAGGAGGAGCTGCACCGAGGGGTCGATGCCTCCGGAGCGGTACTGGGCGGCGGCCAGTGAGCCCAGTCCGTCGCGCAGCGTGTTCAGTTCCTGCTGGCCGCGGGCGACGCTGTCCTGGAGGGCGGAGACCTCCTTCTGCAGCTTCCGCTGCTTCTCGTCGGCCCCGTTGTACTTCTCCGTGGCCTGCTCCGCCTGCACGTAGAGCTTGTCGACCTTCGCCTTGACCTCGTCCTTGCCGAGCTTCTGACCGGGTGCGGCGTCGGCGGCGTTCGCGCTCAGGGCGACGGCAGCGGCGGCTGCCGTGGTCAGCACGCTCACGCGTGTGCGGCTCGGCTGCTTGGGTCGACGATGGGACGTCACGAGAACGGACTCCTGTTCACGAGCGGCGTGGTCCTGCAGAGGCGAGGAGATGATGCCGGTGTCGCCCCCGGCCTCTGGCGAGTGGACCACGAGCGCGTGGGGGTGGACCATGCAGAACCACCGGCAGAAGTAGCCCTTCGACGGGGCGCGGTGCCATCGGACCAGCACGTCGCTGCCGCCAGGACCCTGCAAGCCGACGGCCGGCTGGTCAGGCTCGGCAGCGCCTCCTACGCGTGGGTGCGGCGGCCCGAGTAGGCCGACCAGCGGCCGTCGCGCCGGGTGACCGTGATGTCGCGGCCGAAGCAGGCGGTCAGCAGCGGATCCGTCAGCACCGCGTCCACCGGCCCCCGGGACAGGATCCGGCCCTCGCGCAGCAGCAGGGCGTGGCTGACCGCGGGGAACAGTTCCTCCAGGTGGTGGGTGACCGTCACGGTGGCCAGGTGCGGGCGGCTCTCGGCCAGCTGGTGCATCGCCTCCACCAGGTCCTCGCGGGACGGCAGGTCCAGGGCGTTGAACGGCTCGTCCAGGAGCAGCAGCGCCGGGTCGGCCATCAGTGCCCTGGCGATCAGGACGCGTGCCCGCTGTCCGCCGGAGCAGACGCCGTACGGTCGGTCCGCCAGCTCCTTGACGTCCAGCTCGGCCAGCAGGTCGTGGGCGCGGAGCCGTACCTCGTCGTCGTACGTCCGCCACAGCGGCTGCACCGTGCCGCTGTGGCCGGTGAGCACGACCGTGTGGGCGTGCAGGTCCTGCGGCACCCGCTGGGCCGAGGTGACGTGGCCGATGCGGGTCCTCAGCTCCCGCACGTCCACCCGGCCGAGCCGGCTGCCCAGGACCTCCACGCTTCCGCCCGTGGGGTGCATCAGGGCTCCGAGGAGCCGCAGCAGGGTGGTCTTCCCGGCCCCGTTGGCCCCCAGCAGGGCCCAGTGCTCCCCGGGCCGGACGGTCCAGTCGATGCCGTCCAGGATCAGCTGGTCGGTCGTGTGGCGGCGTACGCTCACGTCCTCGAGGAGGAGCACGGCCGCCCCGCGACCGTCCACCTGGGTCTGCGCTGTCTGCCCGGCCATCAGGAGCTCCTCCACTCGCGGCACCACGTCCACCGCGCACGGTAGATGCATCCACCACGCTCTTGCCGGGGCGTCCGTTTCCTGGACGCGCGGCGACCGGCGGGACACGGCCGCGCCCGCCCCGGTGACGAGGGGCGGGCGCGGAAGGGAGGACAGCCGGGGGAGAGGTCAGACGCCCGCCACGGACTGGATCCACGAGCGGTAGGCGGTCACGTTCGTGTACGCCGTCGTGGTCTGCCGGTCGCTGGTCGAGGCGACGCCGACCTGTACGCCGCCGGCCATCATCGGTCCACCGGAGTCGCCGCCCGCGGTGATGCCGTCGACGGGCCGCGCGCAGATGGCCGAACCGTAGTAGGCGTCACTGCAGCCGCTGGTCACACTGACGTTGGCCACCTTGAGGTACGGGGACTGGCAGTTGATCTCCGAGCCGCACCGGGAGGTGGCGCCCCAGCCGTAGACCTGCACGGTCTGGCCCACCCGCACCGTGCCCGGCTGGCCGAGGCGTGCGTAGGTGGCCGCCACGGAGCGGTCCAGCCGGACCAGCGCGAGGTCGGCCGAGGGATGGGTGGTGGTCTGGACGCCGTTGGCGACCGTGCCGCCGGTCCGCTGGTCGAGGCTGCCGATGCGGAAGGCCAGCCCGCCGCTGCCGACGCAGTGCTTGGCCGTCAGTATCCAGTTGGCGGAGATGATGGTCGAGGTACAGGTCTCGGCGCCGTTGGAGAACAGGCGGGCCGCCCAGGGGGCGTTCTGCGCGTACCCGCCGCCGATGATCGGCTGGGGGCCGCCGGTGCCGGGCCGCTGCTCCGCGGCGGAGGCGCTCGGCGCGAGGGCGAGGACGGACAGCAGGACGGCCAGGACGGCGGGGACGACTCTGGTGATGCGCAAGGCTCCTCGATTCCGACGGCACGCGTCGCGGCGAGTGATGGGTGTGGGCGCGGTCCAGCATTTCGGCCGGGGTGCCGGCACCGCCACTACCGGATTTCCATAACGCGCCGTTATGCCAGGGGACCTGGCGGAGAGGACGCGGCCGCGGGGTGGGGCAGGCACTACCCCCGTCCCACCCCCTGGGCCGATGGCCGTCGCCGGGGCGGACCTCCTACGGTGAGCCGCATGCATCCTCGCAATGTGCGGCAGGCCATGTCGCGGCCCGGTTTCCTGCTGTCCCCGTGGCCGTGGCGCTCGGCCGGATACCTGCTCACCGGTGTACCGGCGGGCGTCGCCGCCCTCGTGGGCATCGTGACCGCGGCCGTGCTCGGCGCCGCCCTCGCCCTCGTCCTGGTGGGCCTGCCGCTGTTGCTGCTCACCGCCCTCGCCGGCCTCCCCGTGGCCCGTGTCGAGCGCCGCCGGCTGCGCCTGGTCGACACCGAACCCGCGCCCGGCCCGCACCGCCCCTCCGCCGGCGGGGGAGCGCGGGCCTGGCTGACGACGCGGCTGCGGGAGCAGGCGACCTGGCAGGAGCTCGGCCACGCCCTGCTGCTCGCGGTACTGCTGTGGCCCCTCGACGCCCTCGTCGTCACCGTGGCGCTCCTCTTCCCCCTCTCCATGGCCGCGACACCGCTGCTCATGGCCACGGCCGGCGGCGGCGAGGAGGCGAAGGTGCTCAAGCAGTGGACGGTCACCACCTGGCCGGCCGCCTGCGCGGTCGCCCTGCTCGGGCTGGTCCTGCTTGCGCTGGGCGCCTACGTCCTGGGCGCGGCGGCCGGCGCACGCGCCGAGCTGACCCGCCTGCTGATCGCCCCGCGCGGCGGCGGACCGCAGGCGAAGGTGGTCGAACTGACGCGTTCCCGCGTGCGGTTGGTGGACGCCTTCGAGGCGGAGCGCCGCCGCATCGAACGCGACCTGCACGACGGGGCCCAGCAACGCCTGATCGCGCTGACCATGACTTTGGGCCTGGCCCGCCTGGACGTCCCGCCGGGCCCCCTCGCCGACCAGCTCGCCAAGGCCCACCGGGAGGCGGGCATGGCCCTGGAGGAGCTGCGCGAACTCATCCACGGCATCCACCCCAAGGTCCTCGCCGACTACGGCCTCGAGGCCGCCGTCGCCGACGCCGCCGACCGGTCCGCCGTCCCGGTCGACCTCGACCTGGAGCTGCCCGGACGGCTGCCGCAGGCCGTGGAGGCGGCGGCCTACTTCGTGGTGTGCGAGGCCCTCGCCAACGTCGCCCGGCACAGCGGGGCGAGCCGGGCCGAGGTGCGCGGCCGGCACCGCGGCGGGCGGCTGCTCCTCGAGATAGGGGACGACGGGCGGGGCGGCGCCCGGGCGGGGGAGGGCAGCGGGCTGACCGGGCTCGCCGACCGGGTCTCGGTGCTCGATGGCAGACTCTCCCTGTCCAGCCCGCCGGGCGGACCGACCCTGTTGCGTGTGGAGATGCCGTGCGAGTGGACCGAGCGCTGCGCGTAGTGCTGGCCGAGGACAGTGTGCTGTTGCGGGACGGGCTCATCGCCCTGCTCGACCGCTGCGGGCACCAGGTCGTCGCGGCCGTCGGCGACGCGGAGGCACTCGTCGCCGCCGTCGAGGAGCACGCGCCCGACGCCGTCGTCACGGACGTCCGCATGCCCCCCGGCTTCCAGGACGAGGGCCTGCACGCCGCGGTGCGGCTGCGGGAGAAGCGGCCCACGCTGCCCGTGCTGGTCCTCAGCCAGTACGTACAACGCGCCTACGCCGCCGAACTGCTGGACTCCGGCGACGGAACGGGCGTCGGCTACCTGCTGAAGGACCGCGTCGGCCAGGTCGAGGAGTTCGTCGCGGCGCTCTCCGAGGTCGCGTCCGGCGGCACGGTCGTCGACCCCGAGGTCGTACGGCAGTTGCTGCGCCGCCGCCGGGACCCGCTGGAGCGGCTCACCCCGCGCGAGCGGGAGGTGCTGGCGCTGATCGCGGAGGGGAAGTCCAACGGCGCGATCGCCCGCGACCTGGTCGTGTCCGAGGCGGCCGTGGGCAAGCACATCGGGAACATCCTGACCAAGCTGGACCTGCCCCCGGCCGACGAGACCCACCGCAGGGTCCTGGCGGTCCTCGCGTATCTGCGGGCGTGAGACCGGGCGGGGACGCGGGTCAGCGCAGCAGCAGCTGGACGAGCGCGACGGTACCGATCGTCAGGACGACGGCCCGCAGGAGCGTGGGGCTGAAGCGGCGGCCCACCTTGGCCCCGAGGTAACCGCCGAGCCCGGAGCCGGCCGCGACGAGTACGACGGCCGTCCAGTCGAAGTCCGCCGCGAAGAGGAAGAAGAGCGCGGCGACGCTGTTCACGACGGCGGCCAGGACGTTCTTCACGGCGTTCAGGCGTTGCAGGGGTTCGTCGAGGAGCATGCCCATCAGGGACAGGTAGATGATCCCCTGAGCGGCGGCGAAGTAGCCCCCGTAGACGCTGGCCAGCGTCAGACCGCCGTACAGCAGTGGACCGCCGTCGCGGCGGGTGTCGCCGGTCCGTTCGCGGCGCCGGCGCACCATGGCGCCGAGCCGGGGCTGGAGGGCGACCAGCACGAGGGCGAGCCCGACCAGGACCGGCACGATCGTCTCGAAGGCGTCGGCCGGCAGGGACAGCAGCAGGGTGGCCCCCGCGAGCCCGCCGAGCAGGGCCCCGGTGCCCAGTTTCAGGACGCGTCGGCGCTGGCCGCGCAGTTCCGCGCGGTAGCCGATGGCGCCGCTCACGGAACCGGGGATGAGACCGAGGGCGTTGGACACCGTGGCCGTGACGGGCGGCAGTCCGGCGGCCAGCAGCACGGGGAAGGTGATCAGCGTCCCCGAGCCGACGACGCTGTTGACCGCCCCGGCCCCGGCGCCCGCGGCGAACACCGCCGCCATGGCCTCGGGCGTCACGCCGTACCGCCCCGGTACGAGCGGATGTTCCGCCGGAAGGTGCCCTCTGCATCTGTCACGCGGCCGACTGTACCCACCGCCTGCGAATCGGTCGCGGCCGACCTCCAACCAGTCGTGCACGCACACTTCTTGACGTTAATTCACAAGATCCGACGGTGATACGATCACCGCGTTTGCGGAGCGGGCGGATGGGTGAAAGACGGCATCCCCGACTTCAGGGACGGCCCGGGCAGCAACCGGCGCGGGCGGTCCGCCGGGCCGCCCGCGTGGACGGGATTTCAGCAAGCCGTCAGTCGCCTGAAGAGAGTCTTATGACGGAATACACAGGGAACCCACTGGTGTGGGTCCTCCTCGTCGCCCTCGTCGCCGCCGCCGTGCTCGTCAGCCGTCAGCGCAGGGCGGCCCGAGCGCTGCGGCAGGAAGTACGGGGCCTGAAGGACCATTACACGGAGCTGGAGAACAATTACGGAAAGTCCGTGCAAGCCGCCCAGGAGCGGGCCGAGGACGAGACCAAGACCGTTCTGAAGTCCGCCATGCGCACCCTCCAGGGCCTGGCCGCCGAGCAGCAGCTGGTGCTCACCCGGCTCCAGACCAAGTACGGCGACTCGGCCCTGCTGCAGGACCTGCTGGAGATCGACCACACCAACTCGCAGTTCGGCCGGCGCGCGCAGTCCATCGCCGTGCTGTGCGACGGCTGGCTCGGCGGACGGCGCGACACCGCCTCCGTGTACGACGTCGTCCGCAGCGCCCAGGGCCGGATCCGGCACTTCCGGCGGGTGGAGATCCTCTCCCAGGTCGACTTCGGCATCACCAGCCGCGCCGTCGAACCCGTCGCCCTGGTGCTCGCCGAACTCCTCGACAACGCCACCAGCTACTCCAGCCCGGACACCGTCGTCGAGATCAACATCCGCACCGTGCCCAAGGGCATCTGCGTCGTCGTCGACGACGCCGGTGTCGGCATGAGCGACGAGGAGCGCACCCGCGCCGAGAAGCTGCTCTCCAGCGAGCGCGCCTCGGGCGTGGCGGGGCTCGGCAACCCCCCGCAGTTCGGCTTCGCGGTCATCGGCCTGCTGTGCGAGCGCTTCGGCTTCGAGGTGTCGGTGGACTCCTCCTCTCCCTACGGAGGCGTACGCGCGGTCGTCCTGCTGCCGCACGAACTGCTCACCGCCATGCCGGAGAAGAAGGCACCGACGCCGGCCGCGGGCACGGCCCGGCCGGTCCTGGACGGCGGGCCCGAAGCCGCGCTCCCCTCGTCGCAGACCAGCGACGGCCTTCCCCGGCGACGCCGCAAGCGGCCGATGGCCATCGTCCCCGGCAACACCTCGGCCCCGCGCGCCGCGGGCCGCTCCGAGTCCGAACAGGCTCAGATCATGGGCGCGTTCCAGCGGGGCACGCAGTCCGGCCGCGCCGGCCGCGCCGACCGGCCCGAGGACGAGGACCGGACGAGCAGAACACCTGGTGCAAGCAGCGAAGGACATGGAGTCTCGTGAACGACGATCTGTCATGGATGCTCGACAGCGCCCTGGAGATTCCCGGGGCCCTGCACGCGGTCCTGATATCCGCCGACGGTCTGCTGATGGCCCGGACGCAGGACTTCGACAAGGACGACGCGGACCGGGTCGCCGCCGCGATGAGCGGCGTGCAGTCGCTCAGCCGGACGCTCGCCTTCTTCTGTGAGGACCCGCACCAGGCGTGGCGGCAGACCCTCGTCGAGTTCGACGGCGGCTGGGTGTTCCTGATCTCCGCCGGCGAGGGCGCCTACCTCGGTGTCTCCGCCTCGCCCGAGGTCGACATGGCGGACATCACCTTCCGCATGCAGCAGCTCGTCGCGCAGCTCGGCAAGCGGCTGACGACGCCGCCCCGCGAGAACCTCGGCACCCACTCATGACCGGGCACGACGGCTGGGAGCCGGAAGCCGCGGAATTAGTACGGCCGTACGTCATCACCAAGGGCCGGGGGCTGCCCGACGACGAACAGCTCTCGCTCATCACACTGGTCACCGCGTCCGCCGACCACGCGCGGCGACCGACCCGGCTGTCGCCCGAGGAGCAGAGCCTGCTCGACCTCTGTTCCGCCGGCTACCTCTCGGTCGCCGAGATCGCCGGACACAGCCACCTCCCGCTGGGCGTGGTGCGCATCCTGCTGGCCTCCCTCATGGAAGGCGGCTTCGTCATGACCCGCCCGCCGGTGGCTCGCGCCCGCCTCGCGGACAAGGAGATCCTGGAGGAGGTGCTCAATGGTCTCCGCGCCAAGTTTGGATGAGCAGGCCTACGTTCGTGGCGGGGCGACCCAGACCGCCGTCAAGATCCTCGTCGTCGGTCACTTCGCCGTGGGCAAGACCACCCTCATCGGGTCCATCTCCGAGATCGAGCCCCTGTCGACCGAGGAGACGATGACGCAGGCCGCCGAGTCGGTCGACGACCTCAAGGGGGTCAAGGGCAAGACCACGACCACGGTCGCCATGGACTTCGGCCGTCTGACCATCAGCGACCGCGTCGTGCTCTACCTCTTCGGCACGCCCGGCCAGCAGCGCTTCGTCCAGATGTGGGAGGACATGGCGCGCGGCGCGCTCGGCGCCCTGGTGCTCGTCGACCCCGAACGGCTGGCGGACTCCTTCCCCGTGATCGACCTCATCGAGCAGTACGGACTCGAGTACGCCATCGCGGTCAACCACTTCGACGGTGCCCCGCTGCGCGACGAGCCGGCGTTGCGCGAAGCCCTGGACCTGCTCGACGACACCCCCGTCGTCACCTGCGACGCCCGCGACGAGAGGTCCTCGGCCGCCGCACTGACCACTCTGGTCCGCTACCTGCTGGACCACACCCGCTAGGAACCGAGAACAACATGGACGCTCACGACACGGCCCCGGTGCCCCCGCCCGGGTGCCCTGCCCACGGCTCCGGCGGCCGGGTGCCGCTGTACGGGCCGGAGTTCGCCGCCGCCCCCCAGGCGTACTACGACTACCTGCGCCACTACGGGCCCGCCGCTCCCGTCGAGCTCGCCCCCGGGGTGGAGGCGACCCTGGTCACGGACTACGCGGCCGCCCTGCAACTGCTGCAGGACTCAGGGACCTTCCGCAAGGACGCGCGCCGCTGGCGTGCCTTCAACGAGGGCAAGGTCGGCCCGGACAGCCCGGTCGCCCCGCTGCTCGCCTACCGGCCCAACTGCATGTTCGCCGACGGAGCCGACCACCTTCGGCTGCGGCAGGCCGTCACCGACAGCATGGCGCGCGTGGACACCCGCCGCCTGAGCCGGAGCACCGAGCAGATCTCCGGCTACCTCGTCTCCCAGTTCGCCGTCCGCGGCTCGGCCGACCTGCTCGGCGACTACGCCAAGCAGCTGCCGCTGTTCGTGTTCAACGAGCTCTTCGGCTGCCCCGCCGACATCGGCGACCGGGTGCTGTTCGGCATCTCCGGCATGTTCGACGGGGTCAACGCGGACAAGGCCACCGCGGTGCTGTTCCAGGCCGTGGGCGAGCTCGTCGCGCTCAAGCGCGCCAGGCCGGGCGACGACGTCACCTCCTGGCTGATGCAGCACCAGGCGGGCCTCACCGACGAGGAGATGGTCCACCAGCTGGCACTGCTGCTGGGAGCCGGCGCGGAACCGCTGCGCAACCTCATCGGGAACACCCTGCACCGGCTCCTCACCCACGAGCGGTACGCCCGGGAGGGCGGGCTGATCGACGAGGCCCTCGACGACACGCTGTGGGAGAACCCTCCCATGTCGAACTACGCGCCGCACTACCCGGCCGGCGACGTCGAACTCGCCGGACAGCGCCTCCAGTCGGGCGATCTGGTGCTGGTCAGCTTCGCCGCGGCCAACACCGGACCCGCCCTGCAGGCCGCCCGTCAGGCCGGCAGCAACCGCGCCCACCTGGCGTGGAGCGCGGGCCCGCACGCCTGCCCCTCCAAGGAGCCGGCCCGGCACATCACCGTCACCGCCATCGAGAACCTGTTCAACGAGCTGCCCGACGTGGAACTCGCCGTCCCCGAGGACAGCCTGACCTGGCGGCCGGGACCCTTCAACCGGGCCCTCGCCACCCTCCCGGCCCGCTTCACCCCGGTGCAGCCGGGCCGGCGTCCCGGCCCCGGCGGCCCCGCGGTCGCCACGCAGGAGGCGGCGACCGGCCAGGCGGCGCGTACGCCCGAACGCGGAGGTATGTGGAGCCAGTTCCTCAACTGGCTCACGCGGTGATATCCGTAACACACGCCCGAACCGCCACAATCGCATAAACGTTCAACGGCACGGGTAGTGAGCACGCGGCTCAATTTGCTCACGAGTAAAAGGAGGTGTCGTGGACCACATATCCGCGAACGCCGCTTCCCCGCCGCCGTTCTCCCCGATACCCGCCCGAAGGGGCGGGTATCCTCTTGTCCGCCTGCGGCCAGGGACGGACCGGTGACGGGGGCGTCCCTGGGCGGCGGGCTGCCGGGCTCCACGACTCTCGGCGCCTTCACGAGCGGTCAGTTGCGAAGACTCGGCGCGGTGGCGGGTCTGTCCGAGACCGACCTCGACACCTATGCCCGGCTGCTGACGGACAGTCTGGGGGACGAGAGCGACCGCTCGTTGGCACTTCCCCCGCCCAACCGCACCTTCCTGTCCGACGATCACACCCCGGTGGAGTTCTCCCTCTCCTTCCAGCCGGGCGCGGCCCCCGCTCTGCGGGTGCTCCTGGAACCGGGCTGCGGCGCAGACAGCCTGGCTCACAACGGTCGCGTCGGCTACGAGACGGTGCGGGCGATGGCGAAACGCTGGAACTTCGGCACCGGCCCGCTCGACGCGGTGCGGGACCTGTTCCTGCCGCGCTCCCCGCAGGGCCCGCTGGCCCTGTGGTGCGCGCTCGAACTGAGACCCGGCGGCGTGCCCAAGGTCAAGGTGTACCTGAACCCCGCCGCCTCCGGGGCGGAGCGCACCGTCGAGACGGTGCGCGAGGCCCTGTACCGGCTGGGACACCGGAAGGCGTTCGCCACGCTCCCCGCCGCCGACGGGTATCCGTTCGTCGCGCTCGACCTCGGCGACTGGGACGAGCCCCGGGTGAAGGTCTACCTGCGGCACGACGACCTGACCGCCGGGCGGGCGGGGCTGCTGTCCCGCATGGACCCGAGCCCCCACCCCGCCACGATCGAGGACTTCTTCCTCACGGCCGCGGGCGCGGCCACGCGCGTGGCGCGTCTCGACGGGCGGCCCGGCCTGACGTGCCACTCCTTCACCGACACCGGCTCGGCACGGCCGAGCGGCTTCACCCTCCACATCCCCGTCCGGGACTACGCCCGGCACGACGGGGAAGCCCTCGCGCGGGGCGTCAGCGTGCTGCGCCGGTACGGCGTGGACAGCCCCGTGCTCGGCCGGGCGCTGGCCGCCGTGACCGGGCGCCGGCCGGAGGACGGCGTGGGCCTGATCGCCTACCTGGCGCTGGCCCACCAGCGGGACCGCGCGCCACGGGTGACGGCGTACCTCTCCTCGGAGGCCTACGCGGTCAGGCCGCCGGCCGCCCGGGAGGTCCGGGACGCGGTGGGGGCGCGCTGAGCGACGCGCCCGGCACGACCGAGGGCCCCTCGGTGGACGTCACCGGGGGCCCTGGGCGTGGACGGCGCGCGTGGACGCGCGGGACGGCTACACGTTGAGCGTCTCGCGGAACTCGTTCAGGTACGGGCCCACGTCGACCTGGATCGAGGCGCCCTGCGTCCTGCCGTAACGCTGGGCGATCCCGGCGAGGTACGTGCCGATCTCCTCACGCATCGCGTCCTGGCCGGGCAGCGCGGCGTGGCCCTCGATGAGCCGCGTCACCCACTGTGCCTGGGCCTCCACCAGCCGCGTGATCGCACCCACGGGCCGGACGAGGCCGACGAAGTACAGGCCGGGCCGGCCGGCCGGGACGACCCGTCGGTACAGCTCGACCGAGCCGTCCGGCCCGAGCGGGCAGCCCGCGGGCAGGAAGGGGAAGGCCATGCGGAAGCCCGTGCAGTAGACGACCGTGTCCGCCTCCACGGCGGTGCCGTCGGTGAACACGACCCGGCTGCCGTCGAAGGAGTCGATCGCCGGCTTCGGTGTCACCGCGCCGTGCCGGATGCGGCTCAGGATCTCGTCCGACAGGGTCACGGCCGAGGAGAAGACCGGGTGGTCGGGCTCCGGCAGCCCGTAGTCGGAGAGCCTGCCCCGCGCGACGTGCAGGGCCTGTTCCACGAAACTGCGCTGCTCGGCGAAGGACATGGCGGCCCACCAGGGCGCGTCGGCGATCTCGTCGACGGACATCCCGAAGAGCTGCTTGGGCACGATGTGCAGGCCCCGGCGCACCGACAGCACGGTCTGCGCCGCGTGCCGGGAGAGGTCCGCCGCGATGTCCACCGCGGACGCGCCCAGTCCGACCACGACGGTGCGCTGCCCGGCGAAGTCGCTGCCGTCCCGGTAGTCGAGGGAGTGCAGGATCCGCCCGGTGTAGGAGGCCGCGCCCGGCGGAAGGGGGTCGGGCAGGGCCGGCTCGCTGTGGTGTCCCGAGGCGACGATCACGTGCTCGAACCGCCGCGACGTCACCTCCCCGGCCGCGTCCCGGCTGACGACCGTCCACATGCCGTCCGCGTCCTGGCGCACGGAGGCCACCTCGGTGCGCAGCTCGACCCGGTCCAGTATCCCGGCCCACTGGGCGAACGACCGCAGATAGGCGGCGACATCGCTGTGCCGCGGGTAGAGCGGGTACGAGGACGGCATCGGGTAGTCGGCGTAACAGGTGAGCTGCTTGGCGGTGTTGAGGTGCAGTGACTGGTAACCCGGGCCGCGCTCACCCGCCTGCGGCTGACGCCAGATACCGCCGACGTCGGGAGCCTTCTCCAGGCAGACGAACTCGATGCCGCGGTCGTTGAGGGCACGGGCCACAGCCAACCCCGACAGACCGGCACCGATCACACACACTCGCACGGGTTTTCCCCTCAGGACGGACACAACCTCCCCCGATCATGCATTGATTGCCCATCCGCGTCTCCCCGCACACCAGTACCCCCGCCGAACCGCTGTGTCCGTGCTCACGTTTCGCCCGGTACGGCGTCCGGTGAATCCCACCGGACGCCGTACCGGGCGGGCGGTCACGGCCGGCGGAGATCCTGCACCCGGCGAAGCTTGCCGACCGAGCGCTCCAGCGTCTCGGGATCGACGACCGCCACCTCGACGGTGATGCCGACACCGTCCTTGACCCCCTGGCCGATCGTCCGCGCGGCGGCCTCGCGCTGCTCGGGGGCGGCGTCCGGGCGGGCCTCGACCCGGACGACCATGTGGTCCATGCGGCCGCGCTCCGTGAGCTGGATCTGGAAGTGCGGCGCCACACCGGGTGTGCGCAGCACGATCTCCTCGATCTGGGTCGGGAAGACGTTCACACCGCGCAGGATGATCATGTCGTCGCAGCGGCCGGTGACCTTCTCCATCCGGCGGAAGGCGGGGCGGGCGGTCCCGGGCAGCAGCCGGGACAGGTCACGGGTGCGGTAGCGGACGACGGGGAGCGCCTCCTTGGTGAGCGAGGTGAAGACGACCTCCCCCTCCTCGCCCTCGGCCAGCACCTCGTCCGTGAGCGGGTCGACCACCTCGGGGTAGAAGTGGTCCTCCCACACGTGCAGCCCGTCCTTGGTCTCCACGCACTCCTGCGCCACCCCCGGGCCGATCACCTCGGACAGCCCGTATATGTCGACGGCGTGGATGTCCATGCGCTCCTCGATCTCCCGGCGCATCTCCTCGGTCCACGGCTCGGCGCCGAAGATGCCCACCTCGAGGGAGGTGGTGCGCGGGTCGATGCCCTGCCGCTCGAACTCGTCGAGCAGGGTGAGCATGTAGGACGGGGTGACCATGATGATCTCGGGCCGGAAGTCCTGGATGATCTGCACCTGCCGGGCCGTCATGCCGCCGGAGGCGGGGATCACGGTGCACCCGGCGCGTTCGGCGCCGTAGTGGGCGCCCAGGCCGCCGGTGAACAGGCCGTAGCCGTACGAGATGTGGACCTTGTGGCCGGGGCGGCCGCCGGCGGCCCGGATCGAGCGCGCGATGACGTCCGCCCACATGGACAGGTCGTTGTCCGTGTAACCGACGACGGTGGGGCGGCCGGTGGTGCCGCTGGAGGCGTGGACGCGCCGCACCTCGGACATCGGGACGGCGAACATGCCGAAGGGGTAGGTCTCCCGCAGGTCGGCCTTCGTGGTGAAGGGGAACCGGGCCAGGTCCGCCAGGCTGTGGCAGTCGTCGGGCTTCACCCCGGCCGCGTCGAACTTCCTCCGGTACAGCTCCACGTTCTCGTAGGCGTGCCGCAGGGTCGCGCGCAGACGGTCGAGCTGGAGTTCGCGCAGCTGTTCGCCGGTGAGACGCTCGCCGTCGTCCCGCAGGTCCCGGGGGAGGGGTCCCCCGAGGCGGGGGGCGGTGACCGTCGGTCCGCCGGTCGTCGGTTCGCTGCTCATCGCGACTCCTTCGTCGTGCTCGGCGCCCCGTCCGCGGCCGGGTCCGCCGTCGTGTCCTTCGTCGAGCCCCGGACGCTCCGGCTGCGCCCGCGGAACTCCGCGATCACTTCCTCGCCGCGCCGCACGCTCACGTCGTAGACGCCGCTGCGGCCGTACCGGGTGCGTTCCTCGGCGGTCGCCACGAGTACGTCACCCTCATGGGCGGGGGCGACGAAGACGATGTCGGCACCGGCGGCGACGGTCACCGGCCCGTGGCTGTTGCAGGCGCACGCGAAGGCGGTGTCCGCGAGCAGGAACAGATAGCCGCCGTGGGCGATCCGGTGGCCGTTCACCATCGAGGGGGTCACGGTCATGCGGACCACGGCCGTGCCCTCGCCCCGCTCGAGCAGCTCGATGCCGAGCCGACGGGACGCCTCGTCCGCGGCGAACATCACCTCCGCCGACGTCGTCGTCTCAACGGCCTGCGCCACGTCGTCCACCACCTTGTTTCCCGACCGAACATTCGGTTACCGTGCGGCACGGCCTAGTAATCCAGCCGCATCGGGGCCTGTCAAGAGCCGGACGCCCGTGCCGTGCCCCGTCGGCCGGGGAGGCGGCCGGCTGCGGGTCTTGCCCGGTCCCGGGAAACACGTCAGACTGGTACCGAACGAATGGTCGGTAGGGGAAGCTGGTATCGATGACCACGACACACGCCGCCGAGGCGCCGCCCCCCGAGGGGCTGCAGGAGCACTTCGACGCGACGATCGCGCACGACCAGCGGATCGAGCCGCGCGACTGGATGCCGGACGGCTACCGCAGGACGCTCGTCCGCCAGGTCGCCCAGCACGCGCACTCGGAGATCATCGGCATGCAGCCCGAGGGCGAATGGATCACCCGGGCGCCGTCGCTGCGCCGCAAGGCGATCCTGTTCGCCAAGGTCCAGGACGAGGCCGGCCACGGCCTCTACCTGTACTCGGCGGCCGAGACGCTCGGCGCCGACCGGGCCGACCTCACCGAGCGGCTCATCGAAGGCCGGCAGAAGTACTCGTCGATCTTCAACTACCCGACCCTCAGCTTCGCCGACGTCGGCGTGATCGGCTGGTTCGTGGACGGCGCGGCGATCTGCAACCAGGTCCCGCTGTGCCGCAGCTCCTACGGGCCGTACGCGCGCGCGATGGTGCGCATCTGCAAGGAGGAGTCCTTCCACCAGCGGCAGGGCTACGAACTGCTGATGACGATGATGCGCGGCACCGACGCGCAGCGCGAGATGGTGCAGGACGCGGTGAACCGCTGGTGGTGGCCGTCGCTGATGATGTTCGGGCCGCCCGACGACGCCTCGCCCAACTCGGCGCAGTCCATGGCCTGGAAGATCAAGCGGCACAGCAACGACGAACTGCGCCGGCGCTTCGTCGACATGACCGTCCCCCAGGCCGAGAAGCTGGGTGTCACCCTGCCCGACCCCGAGCTGCGCTGGAACGAGGAGACGGGGCACCACGACTTCGGCACCCCCGACTGGGACGAACTCATGCGTGTCATCAAGGGCGACGGCCCGTGCAACGCCCGGCGGATGGAGCGGCGGCGCTCCGCCCACGAAGAGGGCGCCTGGGTCCGCGAGGCGGCCACCGCCCACGCGGCCAAGCAGGCCGCCCGTACGGAGAAGGGAGCGGCGGCATGACCTCCGGGAAGCGGGACTGGCCGCTGTACGAGGTGTTCGTACGCGGCAAGCGCGGCCTCAACCACGTCCACGTCGGCTCGCTGCACGCCGCCGACGACACCATGGCGCTCACCCACGCCCGCGACCTCTACACCCGGCGCAACGAGGGCGTGAGCATCTGGGTGGTCCGCTCCGAGCACATAGCCGCCTCCACGCGCGACGAGAAGGACCCCTTCTTCGCCCCCAGCGCCGACAAGGTCTACCGCCACCCCACCTTCTACGACATCCCCGACGACGTCCCCCACATCTAGGAGCAGGGCATGAGCGACGACCACGTCTACATGACCCTCGCCGAGGGACACGAGGACGACACCCGGTGGGCCTACGGCACCGGCTTCGAGGACCCGCTGCACGGCGTGGACACCGCCGTGCCCGAGGGCGTCGACACCGGGGAACTGGCCGCCCAGTGCGTGGCCCTCGCCGACGACGCCCTGGTCTCGGCCCAGCGGCTCGCCGAGTGGGTCACCCGCGCGCCCGAGCTGGAGGAGGAGGTGGCGCTGGCCAACATCGGCCTCGACCTCCTCGGCCAGGCCCGCCTGCTCTACTCGCGGGCCGGCCAGACCGACGGCACCGGCCGCGACGAGGACGCCTACGCCTACTTCCGTGACGCCGCCGACTTCCGCAACGTGCGCCTGGCCGAACTGCCGCGCGGCGACTTCGCGTTCGCCGTCGTGCGGCTGTTGGTGCTCTCCACCTGGCGGCTCGCGCACTTCGAACGGCTCGCCTCCCACCCCGACCCGGTCCTCGCGGCGGTCGCGGCCAAGGGCGTCAAGGAACTGACGTACCACCGGCAGTACGCGGCCGAGTGGGCCGTGCGACTCGGCGACGGCACGGACGAGTCCCACCGCAGGATGCGCACGGCCCTGGAGCAGGTCGCCCCCTACCTCGGCGAGCTGCACACCGCCTACGACGTGCGCGACGAGCTCACCGACGTCCTGCGCCAGGTCACCGAGGCGGCCGGACTGCCGATGCCCGTGTACCGGCCGCTGCCCGGTTCCGGTCGCGACGGGGAGCACACCGAGCACCTCGCGCCGCTGCTCGCCGAGTTGCAGAGCGTGGCCCGCGCCCACCCGGAGGCGACATGGTGACCACCCGCCTGGACGCCCGGCAGGCCCGGCGCATCGCCGAGCGGGTGCCGGACCCCGAGCTGCCCATGCTGACCCTCGCCGACCTCGGTGTGCTGCGCGACGTCGAGATGACCGAGGACGGCGCGGTGGTCGCGAGCCTGACCCCCACCTACTCCGGTTGCCCCGCCATGGCCGAGATGCGGGCGGACGTCGCCGCCCGCCTGCGTGCCGCCGGGTACGCGCGGGTGGAGATCCGCACGGTGCTGAGCCCGCCGTGGACCAGCGACTGGATCACCGAATCCGGCCGCCGCAAGCTCGCCGAGCACGGCATCGCCCCGCCCGGCGCCGCGCCCCGCGGCCCGGTCCCCCTCGTGCTGTCGCCCACCCGGCGCACGGTGCCCTGCCCCCGGTGCGGTGCGGCGGACACCGAGGAGACCTCCCGTTTCGCCGCCACGTCCTGCAAGGCGCTGTGGCGCTGCCGGGCCTGCCGCGAGCCGTTCGAGTACGTCAAGGAGATCTGATGGCCCCGACCGCCCCCGCCTCGGCCGTCCCGGCACGCGTCCGCCGCCGCCCGGCCTTCCACCGTCTGCGCGTCGCCGCCGTCCAGCGGCTGTGCGCCGACGCGGTCGCCGTCGCCTTCGACATCCCGGACGGGCTGGCCGGGGAGTTCGCCTTCGCGCCGGGACAGTCGCTCACGCTGCGGCGCGAGATCGACGGCCGCGACGAGCGCCGCTCCTACTCGATCTGCTCGCCGGCCGGATCGTCGCCGCGCATCGGGGTGCGGGTGGTGCCGGGCGGCCTGTTCTCGTCCTGGCTCGTCAACGACGTACGACCCGGTGACACGGTCGAGGTGATGGCCCCCACCGGCCTCTTCACCCCCGACCTCACCGCGCCCGGCCACCATGTGCTCATCGCGGCGGGCTCGGGCATCACGCCCATGCTGTCCATCGCCGAGTCGGTGCTGGCCGCCGACGACCGCTCCACCGTCACCCTGTTCTACGGCAACCGCCGCACCGACACGGTGATGTTCGCCGACGAACTGGCCGACCTCAAGGACCTGCACCCCGCCCGCTTCCAGCTCGCCCACGTGCTCTCGCGAGAACCCCGGGAGGCCGAGGTGCTCTCCGGCCGGCTGGACGCCGAACGGCTCTCGGCGCTCGTCGACGCCCTGGTCGACGTCCCGAACGCCGATCACTGGTGGCTGTGCGGCCCGCACGGCATGGTCCTCGACGCGCAGCAGGTCCTGACCGGCCTCGGCGTACCCGCGGACCGCGTCCACCGGGAGCTGTTCTTCGCCGACGACGAGCCGGTGCGCGAGGTCCACCACGAGGACGCCGGACCCGAGGGGCCGGTCAGCGAGGTCACCATCACCCTGGACGGCCGGTCCACGACGGCCTCGCTGTCCCGGGAGCGGACCGTCCTCGACGGAGCCCAGAAGAGCCGCCCCGACCTGCCGTTCGCCTGCAAGGGCGGTGTCTGCGGCACCTGCCGCGCCCTGGTCACCGACGGCAAGGCCGACATGCGGCGCAACTACGCCCTGGAAGCCGCCGAGGTCGACGCCGGCTACGTCCTGACCTGCCAGTCGTACCCGGCGTCCGACACGCTGACCGTCGACTACGACAGCTGACCCGGCTTCACGGCGCTTCCCGTCCGGTCTCCTCCAGGACCGCCCGGATCACGTGCCGGGCGTTGCGCGCCATCGCCTGGTTCGTCCTCCGGTAGTAGGGCAGTGCGATCAGTGCCTGGGAGAGCGTCCGCCCCCGGCCGCGCCGCCAGGTCGCGTCGTCCACGCCGAGCGCCCGGCGGAAGACCTCGCGCGCGCGGGCCGGCAGCAGGTTCCACGCCGGGAACAGGTCGCAGGCCGGGTCGCCCACGCCCGCACAACCGAAGTCGATCACCGAGGAGAGCCTGCCGGCCTCGAGCAGCACATTGCCCGGCATCAGGTCGGCGTGCAGCCACACCGGCGGCCCGCCCCAGGCCGGGGCGCGCAGAGCGTCGTCCCAGACGGCGGTCAAGGCGTCGCCGTCGACGCCCTCCTCCGGAAGGCGGCGCAGCTCCTCGATCGCCGCCCGCGTCGACGCGTCGAGCGAGGCGAGCGGGCCGCCGCGGTACGCCGGCGGCGCCCCCGGCAGGGTGACGCTCCGCATCGCCGCCACGAACCCGGCCAGATCCTCCGCCAGGCGCACCGGATCGCTCAGCGCCCCCTCCTCGGGAATCTCCCCGGGCAGCCACCGGTAGACCGACCAGGGCCACGGATACCCCTCGGCGGGCTCACCCGCCCCCACCACCTCGGGGACGGCCGCGGGCAGCAGGGGCGCGAGGCGCGGCAGCCACTGACGCTCCGCCAGCACGTCGGCGGCCCCGCCCTCCACGAGCGGCAGCCGCACGACCAGCCGGTTGCCCAGCCGGTACATCGCGTTGACCGTGCCGCCGGACGGACACCGCTTCACCGGCAGGCCGGACCACCGGGGGAACCGTCCGGCGACCAGCCGCCGTACGAGGTCGTCGTCGATGGGGTGCGTGCCGGGACGCGGCTGCCCTGAACTCATGGACGCCATCCGATCGCCGGGCGCGGACGCGCGTCAAACGCTTTCCGCCCGGCGGCCCCGGGCGCTCAGACGCCGAACTCCGAGGGAGACAGCCCCAGGGCGGAGCACGCCTCACGCACCGCGTACTGTTCGGCCGCCTCGAAGACCCCGTCCGCGCCGGCGACGACCATGCCGGTCTGGACGACCGCCCGGGCCTCCGCGGGCTTCTTGGCGGCCTTCGCGATCACCTGCAGCGCCTCGGCCCTGCCCGCCTCGAAGTTGCTCAGGAGCCGGTCCACGTGCTGGTTGAACCGCTGCCGGAGCTGGTCCGCGGGGAAGTTCTGCAGGACCTCGTTGGAGACGATGAGCTCCTCCACCCGCTGCCGCTCCGCCGGGTCCACCCGCCCGTCGGCCGCCGCCACCAGCGCGCACATGGCCATGCTCGCGTCCCGGTAGGCGCCGCTCTTGAGCTCCGTCTTCACCGACGCGAGCTGGGACTTGAACAGTCCGATCAGCTGGGCCTTGGAGCCGCCGGACGACGAGCCCGGACGGCCGGACGCCTGCTGTCCCGGCCCGTGCCCGCCCGTCCCACGCGTGCCCTGGGACTGCTGGAGCGTCCTGGCCTGGTCCTTGATCCGGTCCCACATCGCCACTCGTGCCACCTCGGCTTCTGCTGCTGCGTATCCCGTCGTGGTCCGCGGTCGTGCCGGGTCGCGGTCCGTCAGGTTGAACGCTCCCGGGCCGGGAGCGGTTCCCGGATCGTAAAGGAAAAGCAAAACGGTCTGTGGGACGTCACCCGGACGGACTCCGGGCAGGCCCCGCGGGTGCCCGTAGTAGGCTCCGCAGCCACGGGTGCCGACGGGGGCGGCGGGCACCGGAACCTACGGCGACGTGGCGATGCCGCGGCCGGTGATCTGCGGTGGAGGGTGACGCGTGGCTCGGCCGTGGACGTCCGGTACCGCCCGCACCACGGAGGGCCGCCGTCCGGTGCGGGATGCCGGGCAGGGCGAGGGGGCACCCGACGCCGCCCCCCGGCGCGGGGTGTGGTCGCGGGAGGTCGGCTGGTTCGTCGCCATCGGCGTCGTCTCGACCGTCGGACAGGCCCTGCTCTACTGGCTGTTGCGCACCTGGTGGCCCCCGGTCGTCGCCAACCTCGTCTCCCTGCTCGTCCTGACCGTGCTCAACACCGAGGCCAACCGGCGCCTGACCTTCCGGCACGCTCCCGTGCGGCCCGCCCGGGCCCACCTGGGCGCCGGGGGCCTCTTCCTGCTCGGCTACGTCGTGACCTCCGGTGCCGTGCTGGTCCTCGGACACGCGGATCCGGGCGCGTCCCCGGCCGCCGAGACCGTCGTCCTGACCGGCACGTCGGTCGTGGTCACCGTGGTGCGCTTCGTCGTCCTGCGGCTGGCCGTCTTCCGAGGACCGCGCCGGCCCCGGCGCGCCTGACCCGTCGGGTGCCGGGCCGCCGGCCCGGATGTGCGTCCCCGGGGCGGCTGCGCTACAGTCTTCCCAGGTCGTCCGGCCGGAACCCGGTGGATGTCCGTGCGTTGGTCGTCTAAGGCAAGACGTCCCGCTTCCTGCGGGGAAATGCAGGTGCAAGGCCTGCCCGGCGCTCCATTCCGAACCCCCGCCCCTGGCTCCCAGGGGTGGGGGTTTCGCGTGTGCCCGCTCAGAGCGTGATGCGGGCGGCCACCGGCAGGTGGTCGCTTCCGGTGGCGGGCAGGGTGCGGATGTGACGGACCGTCGCGGAACGGGCCATCACCTGGTCGATCCTGGCGAGCGGGAAACCGGCCGGGAAGCTGAAGGCGAGACCTCTCTCCGCGGGCTCCAGGTGGGCGGTCAGCGGGCTCAGTCCACGGTCGTCGACCGTGCTGTTGAGGTCGCCCAGCAGAAGCACCCTCCTCTGCTCCTCGGCGCCGACGGCCTCGCCCAGCAGGCGGGCGCTCTCGTCGCGCCACGACGACGCCAGTCCGGTCGCCCGGACACGCACCGACGGCAGGTGCGCGACGTACGCGGCGATCTCGCCGTGCGGCGTGTGCACCACCGCTCGCAGCCCGCGGTCCCACGGCTCCGTGATCCCGCGCGGTCTGATGTCCACCGGCCGGACTCCGGTCAGGGGATGCCTCGACCAGAGCCCGACGGTGCCCTGGACCGCGTGGTACGGATACCGGGCGGCGAGGGTCGCCTCGTACTCCGGCAGCGCCCGGGGCACCAGCTCCTCCAGGGCGATGAGGTCGGGCCCGGCGCCGGCCAGGGCGCGGGCCGTGCCGGCGGGGTCGGTGTTCTCGTCGCTGACGTTGTGCTGCACCACGACCAGGTCGTCACCGCCGGCCCGCGCCGCGGGCAGCAGCAGGACGCCGAAGTGGTGCGTCCAGGCGGCGACCGGCAGCAGGACGGCCACCAGCGCGACGGCCGAGCGGCGCAGCAGTGCCAGGCCCAGCAGCACCACGACCACCAGGCCGAGCCAGGGCAGGAACGTCTCCAGCAGACTGCCCGCCCGCCCCACGGAGTTGGGGACCACCGCCGGGAAGGCCAGCAGCCCCGCGGTCAGCACCGCCGAAGCGGCCGTCACCCGGCCCCCCGTCCGGGCCGGCGTGCCCGTGGCGGCGCAGGGCGGACGGCGGCCGGTCACGGGAATCACGGCTTGCGGGCGAGGCCGCCGTGCTCACCGATGGGCTCGGGTGCGGGGGAGAGGGCGTCCGGGCGCCAGAGCGGGACCGACACGACTCCGGGCTCCACCAGGTCCAGACCGTCGAAGAACGCCGTGATCTGGTCAACGGTGCGCAGCACGTACGGCGCGGCACCGCTCTCGTTGTAGGCGTCCTGCGCCTGCTCGAAGTCCGGGTCGACGCCCCGCGAACCGTCGTTGACGGACAGGTAGCTGCCCGAGGGCAGCGCGTCCATCAGCCGGGTGACCACGGAGCGCGCGACGTCGTAGTCGGGGATGTGGCCCAGGATGTTGCTCAGGACCAGCGCGACGGGACGGTCGAGATCGAGCGTGCCGGCCGCCGCCGCCACGATGCGGTCCGGGTCGAGCACGTCCGAGTCGATGTAGGCCGTGGCCCCCTCGGGCGTGGAGGTGAGCAGTGCGCGGGCGTGTGCCAGGACCATCGGGTCGTTGTCGACGTAGACGATCCGGGTGTCCGGGGCGATCCGCTGGGCGACCTCGTGGGTGTTGTCCGCGGTGGGCAGGCCGGTCCCGACGTCCAGGAACTGGCGGATGCCGGCCTCGGCGACCAGGTGGGTGATGTTGCGGCGCAGGAAGGCGCGGCTGCTGCGGGCGATGGTGACGATGCCGGGGAAGACGGCGGTGTAGGCGTCTCCGGCCTGCTCGTCGACGGGGTAGTTGTCCTTGCCGCCCAGCCAGTAGTTCCAGATGCGGGCCGAGTGCGGCACCGAGGTGTCGATGTTCGGGTGCGCGGGTCCGGGCGTCGTCACAGGGTCGCTCATGTGGAAGGTCCGTCTCTCGGCCGAGGCGTGAACTGTCCCGACCCAACCTACGTCTCAACGTTTCTTCCGTGTACGGGGGTTCGCGTACCGGGCCGCGCCGGGGTGCGTGCCTCGGAGTCCGGGAGCCCGGAGTGTACGTTCGTACGTTCAACATATAGGCTCCGCGCATGACTGTCGATGTCCTGCGCCCGCCCGGGCCCGTCGAACGGAAGGCCCGTGCGGCCGTCGCCGCGCTGTTCTTCACCAACGGGGCCCTGTTCGCGAACCTGTTGCCCCGGTATCCGGAGATCAAGGCGGACCTGGGCATCGGCAACACCGCCTACGGACTGGCGGTCGCGGCCTTCCCCGCGGGCGCCATCGGAGCCGGCCTGGCGGCGGGCGTGGTGATCCGCCGGCTGGGCTCGGCGCGCGCCGCGGTGGCCGGCACGCTGCTGACCGGCGCGGGTGTCCTCGCCGCCGGCCTGGCCGACTCCGTGGTGATGCTGGCCGCCGCGCTCTTTGTGGCCGGAGCCATGGACGCCGTCACCGACGTCGCGCAGAACGCCCACGGGCTGCGGGTCCAGCGCCGCTACGGACGCTCCATCATCAACTCCCTGCACGCCGTCTGGTCCGTCGGCGCCGTCACCGGCGGCTGCATGGCCGCCGCGGCGATCGCGCTCGGCCTGCCCCTGGGGCAGCACCTGGCGATCTCGGCCGTACTGTTCGCGGTCGTCGCGTGCGGTGCCCTGCGGTACTGCCTGTCCGGACCCGACGCCGAACCCGACGCCGAACCGGGCGCGGAACCCGGCGTGCGCGCCGCGGAAGGCCGGGCGGGCCGGACGTCGCGGCGAACGGTCCAGGTGCTGGCGGCGCTCGTCCTCATCGCCACGGCCGGCACCCTGGTCGAGGACGCGGGCAACTCCTGGGCCGCGCTCTACCTCGCGGGCTCACTGCACGCGTCGGTGTCACTGGCCGCCTCCGGCTACATCGCGCTGGTGGGCGCGCAGTTCGTCGGCCGTCTCGTCGGCGACCGGCTCGTCGACCGCTTCGGGCAGCGTGCCGTGGCCCGCGCCGGCGGTCTCGTCGCCGCGCTCGGCATGGGCCTGGCACTGGCCCTGCCCACGGTGCCCGGGACGGTTCTCGGCTTCGCCGCGGCCGGGTTCGGGGTGGCGACCCTGGTGCCCGCCGCGATGCACGAGGCCGACGAACTGCCGGGACTGGCGCCCGGCACCGGGTTGACCGTCGTCTCCTGGCTCATGCGTCTGGGCTTCCTGCTCTCGCCGCCCGTCGTCGGGCTGGTCGCCGACACGGCCGGTCTCCGGGCCGGCTTGCTCGTGGTGCCCCTCGCCGGCGTCGTCGTGCTCCTCACCGCCGGGGTGCTGCGGACGAAGCGGCGCTGACCGGACGCCGGAGCGAGGCACCGTCTCCCTCGTACGGCGGTGCGGGAGGTCCTCCGATCCAAGGTGTACGGTCGTACGCATGGCGACGGACTACTTCGCACAGGACCCCCGCACCAACCTCGAGCGCATGCTGGCGGGCGACCTCTACATCGCCGACGATCCCGAGATCGCGCGCCGGCAGAAGCTGGCCGTGCGGCTGGCCGCCCGCTACCAGGCCGCCTACGCCGAGGACGTCGACGCCGCCCGGCCGATCCTCGCCGAACTGCTCGGCTCCCTCGGCGAGGAGGCACACGTCAGGCCGCCGCTGTACGTCGACTACGGCAGCAACATCACCATCGGTGCCCGCACCTTCGTCAACTACAACCTGACCGCACTCGACGTCGCGGCGATCACCATCGGCGCGGACTGCCAGATCGGTCCGGGTGTGCAACTGCTGACACCGACCCACCCGCTGGAGCCGCAGCCACGACGCGACAAGCTGGAGGCCGCCCGCCCGATCACCATCGGGGACAACGTCTGGCTCGGCGGAGGCGCCGTCGTCCTGCCCGGCGTCACCATCGGCGACAACTCCGTCATCGGCGCCGGAGCGGTCGTCACCAAGGACGTTCCCGCCGACGTCGTCGCCGTCGGCAACCCCGCGCGCCCGGTCCGCGACCTCTGAGATTCTTCCGCCATGGCTACCGGACACGCAGACCCCCAGCGCCGCGAGCGCATTCTCGACGCGACCCTGGACCTCATCGCCGAAGAGGGCCTCGCCCAGGTCTCCCACCGGAAGATCGCCGCCCGCGCCGGTGTCCCCCTGGGGTCCATGACCTACCACTTCAGCGGCATGGACCAGGTGCTCCGCGAGGCGTTCGGCCGCTTCACCGACCACATCGTCGCCGTGTTCGACGCCCACCTCGCCGCCCCGGCCGACGGCGACCAGGCCCGACGGGCCGTGACGGACCTCGTGCACGCCCTCTCCGAGGGAAGCCCGCGCGACCTCGTGCTCACCCAGGAGCTCTACACCCTCGCGGCACGCCGGCCCGCCTACCGGGAACTCACCCACGAATGGATGCGGCGCAGCCGCACCCATCTGGAGAAGCACTTCGACCCCGGCACGGCCCGTCAGCTCGACGCCCTCATCGAGGGCCTGACGCTCCATCGCGCCCTGGCCCGTGAGCCGCACGACCGGGCCCTCACCCTCGAAGCCGTCACCCGCATCACCACCACCGGCCGGCCCGCCGCATAGGGCCGGCCGCCGGGTCGACCCGCGTCCGGGTGGGAAGGCGCCGGAAGGAGGGCGTTTTATGGTGGTTCGATGCGAACCGTTCCCAGGTGGGTGTTGTTCACGTCGGGGTGCGCGCCCATCCTGCTGATCGGAGGGTGGGCGATCGCGGCCCTGCTGATGGGGCCCGCCTACGACCCGTCCACCGATACGATCAGCGTTCTGGGATCCTACGGAGCCTCGGGGTTCTGGGTGATGAACGGGGCGTTCCTCGCGCTGGGACTCTGCCATCTGCTGACCGCCTGCGGGCTGCGGGCGGCCTCGGCCGCCGGCCGGCTGGCGCTCGGCGGGGGAGGACTGGCGGCGTTCGCGGTGGTGCTGCTGCCCGCGCCGAGCAGCGGAGGCTCCCTGCGTCACGGCACGGTGGCCGTGATCGGCTTCACGCTGCTGGCGCTGTGGCCGGTCCTGGCCATCGACGGCGACGGAGGCGCCCCGTGGGCCCTGCGGCCCGCACCGTCGATCACGGCGACCGTGCTGATGGCCGTCGGCGGCGCGTGGTTCCTGTTGGAGATGACGCGCGACGGCGCGGCAGGCGTGGCGGAACGGGTGGTCACGTTCGCCCAGTCCCTGTGGCCCTTCGTGGTGGTCACGTCCTGCCTGTCGCGCTCCGGAAGACGTGACGAGGGAGCCGGGCGGAGACGGTAGGGCAGAGCCCGCGTCCGGCTCGCGGCCCCGGGCGGCCGTCCCCGCCCGCCGTCAGCGACCGGACGCCGGACCGTCGCCGTCGGCCTCGCCCGTCGGCCGGAACTCCACGGCGACGACGCCGTCCACGCGCCGGCACAGCTCCTCCAGCGCGGACACGGACACGTCCTCGGGGAGCCCGCCGCTCAGGACGACGTGCCCGTGCGTCACGTCCACCTGCAGGGAGGAGGGCGGCAGGCCGAGGGTGCGCACCAGGGTCTCCTCGATGATCTCGGTCCGGATCGCCCGGTCCTTGCGCAGGAAGACCCGCAGCAGGTCGCTCCTGCTGACCACCCCGATCAGCCGCCCGTCCTCGCCGACCACCAGGAGCCGCTTGATGCCGTGCCGTGCCATCACGCGGGCGGCCTCCACGACGCTCCAGTCCTCGCGCGCACAGACGGCGGGCGACGTCATCAGCCCCGCCGCGTCGGTGGCGGAGGCCTTGGCGCCGGCGGACCCGGCTCCCGCGCCCGGCCCGGCGGGCCCGTCCGGCTCCGCGCCCCACATCTTCTGCAGGAGGTCCGCCTCCGACACCACCCCCACGGGCCGGTCCGCCCCGTCGACCACGGGGACCGCCGTGATGTCGTAGTCCTGCAGCAGGTGGGCGATCTCCTTGAACGGCGTTCCGTGCTGCACACGGACCACGGCGTCGCTCATCACATCGCACACCCTCTGGTGCTTCATTCCAGGACTTCCTCTCCGCTGCCGGGGCGCGTCGACCGGCATCCGACCTTCTCACCACCTGAAACGTCCCGCGAGCCGGAAGCGTGCCCCTGTCCGCCGGCAGCGCACACGGGAGCCGCCCGGCCGGTCAGTTTTCGAGAAGCGCCGGTGACCCGGCCGCCCGTACCGTCGATGACATGAACGCCATCGACTACGTCACCCTGGAGGTGGCCGACACCGCGGCCGCCGCCCGCTTCTACGACGACGCCTTCGGTCTGGACCCCTCACAGGTGCGGCTCCGCGGCTCCGACGCCCCCACGACCGGTTTCCGCGGTTTCACCCTCTCGCTCGTGGTGTCCCAGCCTGGTGACGTCGACGCGCTCGCCGCCGCGGCCGTCGATGCGGGTGCCACCGTCCTCAAGCCCGCCGCGAAGTCGCTGTGGGGCTACGGCGGCGTCGTCCAGGCCCCGGACGGCACCATCTGGCAGCTCGCGACGTCGGCGAAGAAGGACAGCGGGCCGGTCACCCGGAACGTCGACGAGATCGTGCTCCTTCTGGGGGTCGAGGACGTGAAGGCCTGCAAGCAGTACTACGTCGAGCAGGGCTTCGGCGTGGGCAAGAGCTTCGGCGGCAAGTACGTCGAGTTCACCCCCGGGGCGGGCACCGTCAAGCTGTCCCTGTACAAGCGCCGCGCGCTGGCCAAGGTCGCGGGCGTTCCCGTCGGGGGCACGGGGTCGCACCGGCTCGTGCTGTCCTGCGCCACCGGTCCGTTCACCGACCCGGACGGATTCGTCTGGGAGGCCACCGTCCCGGCGACCGCGACCCGCCCGGGGAGCCCGGACGCCCACGGGGCGGACTGACGGGGACGGCCACCGGACCGCCGCACCCGTCCGCGCCGAGGGGTCCGGTCAGTTCGGCGGCAGGGTCACTTCGCACCACACCGTCTTGCCGTTGCCCCGCGACTCGACCCCCCAGGCGGAGGCGAGCTCCTCGATCAGCATCAGTCCGCGGCCCGACGTCGAACGTTCGGTCGCGGCCCGGCGCCGTGGCGAGACCGGTGAGGTGTCGGTGACCGCCAGCCGCACGGTGGGGCCCCGGCCGGCCACCGGCGAGACCGTGAGGGTCGAGTCGCCCCGGGCGTGCAGCAGGGCGTTCGTGGCCAGCTCGCAGGCGAGCAGCTCCGCCGTCTCGGACAGCGGGCCCAGCGACCAGTCGGCCAGCGCCGTCCGCAGCGCCAGCCGGGCCGTGCGCAGGGTGTCGGGGTCGACCGGACGGATGGCGACCTCCAGCCGCTCGCTGGCCTCGGACGCATGGCGGTCGCGCCGTATGATCAGCAACGCCACGTCGTCGTCCTCGCCCGTGTGGGCGCTCATGGAGTTCAGCACGTGGTCGGCGAGGCCGTCCGGCTCCACGGGCCCGGCGGCGACGGCGCCGAGCAGCCTGCGGCAGCCCTCACCGATGTCGGCCGTGCGCGACTCGACGAGCCCGTCCGTGCACAGCAGCAGCGTCGAACCTGGGCTCAGCACCATCTCGAGGGCGGGATGCCCGGGCCGCGACCCCGGGTTCGACAGACCGAGCGGAAGGCCGCCGGGGGTCTCCAGCCACGTACAGGTGCCGTCCGGACGCCGCAGCACGGGACCCAGGTGACCGGCACGCACGATCACGGTGCGTCCGGTGCGCGGGTCGATCTGCACGAGCAGGCAGGTGGCGAACCGGTCGGTGTCCAGCTCGGTGAGGAAGGCGGAGGCGCGCGCGACGACCGTCGTCGGCGGGTGGCCCTCGGCCGCGTAGGCCCGCAGGGCGATGCGCAGCTGGCCCATCACGGCGGCGGCCGTGACGTCGTGACCCTGCACGTCGCCGACGACGGCGACGACCCGGCCGTCCGGGAGCGTGAGCGCGTCGTACCAGTCACCGCCGATCCCGCCGCGGGCGCTCGCCGGACGGTAGCGGGTGGCGGAGACCAGCCCGGGAGTGGGCGGCATGTGACCGGGGAGCATGGCGGTCTGCAGCCCGGCCGCCAGCTCGTGCTCCCTGTCGTACAGCAGGGCCCGCTGCAGCGACTGGGCGACCACCTTGCCCAGGGCGTTCAGCACCGTCCGCTCGTCGTGCGTGAACACACCCTTGCCGTCGAAGGTGAGGCCGAGGGCACCGATCGGGGTGTCGTGGGCGATCAGCGGCTGGTACACCGCGCCCGTCGCCCGCGAGAACATCTTCAGATAGGGCCGCAGCGCCGGGTACCGCTCGACGAACTCGTCGCGCTCGGTGACGAAGACGGGCTCGCGGGTGCGCACCGCCTCGCTGAGCGGCAGCGGCTGGTCGAGCCGGGACAGGTGGAAGTCCCGGACGAGCTGCCGGCTCAGACCGTTCGAGCCGATCAGTTCCATCCGGCCGTTGTCGACCAGCCCCAGGACGATGCTCGAGGCCCCCAGCCGCTCCATCAGGCGGGCCGAGGTGAGGGCCTCCGCGACGTCCTCCACCGTGACCGTGGGCATGAGGGCGTCACTGAGGTGCGCGACGATGTCCGCCTGCCGGCGCCGGTCCTGTCTGGCCTGGCGCAGCTGCTGGGTCTGGTCGATGGCCCGCAGCTCCTGGCTGGCGTCCCGCACGATGCCGATGACCTGGAGGGGACGCCGCTGGGCGTCGCACACGACGTGGCCCTGGGTGTGCGTCCAGCGCAGCCAGCCGTCGGGGTGCCGGACGCGGAAGTACAGACTGAACCCGGACCGGTCCTCGAGGGCCCGGTCCACGCTCGCCCGGACCGCGGGCAGTTCCGCCGCGAGCATCCGTTCACCGAGTGTGCTCAGCCGGCCGTCGAACTCGCCGGGGCGGAAGCCCATGACGGCGAGGGCGGCGTCGTCGTACTGCATCTCCCCACTGGGCACGTCCCAGGTGAAACTGCCCATGCCGTTGACGGCCAGGGCCACATGCGCGGCAGCCCGGCGGTCGCCTCGCGGCCGGTGCTCACCGCGTCGGCTCCCGGAGTGCTCCATCACTGCCTCCCGGCAGGTCGCGTCGCATCGGTGCGCCCCGTCCCGAGGCGGCCGGACGCCACCGAGCCGGCATGTCCTCCTCCCATTCTGCGCGCCCGCGGTCCGCGGCGCGCGTCCGGTGGTGGTGAGGGAGGCCGACCGCATCCTGAGACCGGGGGCCGTGGGGGAATGACAGGAGGAAGATCTTGGTTGGCACCTGTCATGCCCGAATCCTCCGCGCGGCCCATGGCGCCCCGCATGCCACTCGCCGTCTACATCCTCGGCCTCTCCGTCTTCGCGCTCGGTACCAGCGAGTTCATGCTGTCCGGCCTGCTGCCGCCCATCGCGGACGACATGGGCGTGTCCATCCCCCGGGCCGGACTGCTGATATCGGCGTTCGCCATCGGCATGGTGATCGGCGCCCCACTGCTCGCCGTCGCGACGCTGCGGCTGCCGCGGAAGACCACCCTGGTCTCCCTGATCTCGGTCTTCGGCCTCGGCCAGGTCGCGGGCGCCCTGGCACCGACGTACGAGGTCCTCTTCGTCTCACGGGTCGTCAGCGCCCTGGCGTGCGCGGGATTCTGGGCGGTGGGTGCTGCGGTGGCCATCGCGATGGTGCCGCAGACGTCGCGGGCCCGCGCGATGGCGGTGATGATCGGCGGACTGTCGATCGCGAACGTCCTCGGCGTCCCGGCGGGCGCGTTCCTCGGTGAGCACCTGGGCTGGCGCTCCGCGTTCTGGGCCGTGGGCGCGGCGTCCGCGATCGCCCTCGTCGGAGTGGCGACGAAGATCCCCCGCATCCCGCTGCCGGAGCGGCTCCCCGTGCTCAAGGGCGAACTCGCGATCTACCGAGACCGCCAGGTGTGGCTCTCCATCGTGGTGACCGCGCTCGCGGCGGGCGGCGTGTTCTGCGCCTTCTCCTACCTCGCGCCGCTGCTCACGGACGTGGCCGGCCTGGAGGACGGCTGGGTGCCGACCGTGCTGGCGCTGTTCGGCATCGGCGCGCTGGTCGGCACGACGATCGGCGGACGCGTCGCCGACGCCCACCTGTTCGGCGTGCTCCTGTCCGGTATCACCGCCTCGACCGTGCTGCTGACCGCGCTGGCCCTGTTCGCCTCCAGTCCCGCCGTCGCCATCGCCCTGTCGTTCCTCCTGGGCGTCTCCGCGTTCTACACCGCGCCGGCGCTCAACGCCCGCATGTTCAACGTGGCGGGCGCCGCGCCCACGCTCGCGGGCGCGACGACGACCGCCGCCTTCAACCTGGGCAACACCGGCGGCCCCTGGCTCGGCGGCACGGTGATCGACGCGGGCCTCGGCTACGCCTCCACGGCCTGGGCCGGTGCGGCGATGACGGCGGTCGCGATCGGCCTCGTCGCCGTCTCGCTGCGCCTGCACAGCCGTTCCCGCGTCGTGATGGGAAGCCTCGCCGCGGAGCCCGCGGGCACGGAGCACGCGCAGCGCGTGTGACGGCAGGGCGGCCGGCCGGCCGCCCCCGTCCGCCGCGCGCCGTCGCGGAGGGCGCGCGGTGGGGAGGGCGCGTGGCGCGGCCGGTGGGCGGTGCGGCCGGTGGGCGGTGCGGAGGGCGCGTGGCGCGGCCGGTGAGAACGCCCGGCAGGGCGCGCCGCCCGTGTCCTGCAGCTGCCCGAACTCCGGGACCGGTCCGCGCATCCCTTCGGCGGGCGGCCGCGCCGGCGTGATGCCCCCGCAGGAGGGCACGCCGGGAAATCGTTGCGCCCCAGCCTCCTGCTCCCCGCGCGCCTCCCCGCCCTGTCTCACGGCTCCCGGCGCGCCACACCCTCCCGCTCCGCCACACCCCGCGCGCCCCCTTCCCTCCCGCTCCGCCGCACCCCGCGCGCCCTCCTTCCCTCCCGCTGCGCCGCCCCGCGCCCCTTGACGCTCGGTCGGAGGGATCACATACTGGCGGCCAAATCGATTTGGCCAAATCGATTTGGCTCTCCGTCCAGGGCCGGATCGCGGCTGAAATCCGAGCGTGCCCGTATGCCCGAACGGAGCCCGAACGTGTCCAGTCCCCGCCAGACCCGGCCCCCGGCCGGAGCCTCACCGAACCCCGGCGGCGAAGCGGCCGCGCAACCACCGGTCGCCTCCGGCGTCGCCCCCACCGGGACGGCCGACCGCCGCCCCACCGTCGAGGAGACCGCCGGCCCCGACCGGACCCCGCCCGGCCGCGGCCCCACCCAGGCCCCGCCCGACCCCGCCGAGGCGCCGTCCGGGGACGTCGCCCGGCCCGCCGTGCACCCCGTGGACGAGGCCCGGCCCGTGGGGCGGATCCTGCTCTTCGGCATCCAGCACGTCCTCGTCATGGCCGCCACCCCCATCTCGGCGATCTTCTTGATGAGCGCCACCCTCCGCCTCGACACCGACCTCACCGTCGACCTGCTCTCGGCCGCCTTCGTGCTCTCGGGGGCGGGGTCGCTGCTCCAGTCGCTCGGACTGTGGAAGTTCGGACCGCGGCTGCCGTTCGTGATGCTGCCGGGCGGGGCACCGCTCATCCTGTTCCTCGCGATCGCCGAGCAGCACGGAGTGCGCACCGCCACCGGCGCGGTGGTACTGACGGCGGTGTTCACCTTCGTCGTCCTGCCGGTCTTCTCCCGGCTGCTCAGATACTTCCCCGCTCTCGTCATCGGCACGATGATCGTCATCGTCGGCGTCAATCTGGTGAAGGTCGGCGCCGTCCTCGTCACCGGGCAGCCCGGCGCGCCGGGCTTCGCCGACCCCGCCGACCTCGGTCTCGGCATGGCGACGATCGGGTTCACCGTCGTCTTCTACCTGTTCTTCAGCGGTGTCGTGCGCCAACTGGCCGTGATGCTGGGCCTGCTCGCCGGCACCGCGCTCGCCGCCGTGACCGGTGTGCTCCACGGGGGAGGCGCGGCGGGGGGCAGCCTGGTGAACGTGCCCCACCTGATGCCCTTCGGCTCGCCCCAGTTCAACCTCGTCGCCGCGCTGCCGCTGATGCTCTACAGCCTGGCGTCCATGGCCGAGGCCACCGGCCAGACCGTCATCAACGCCGAAGCCGTCGGCAAGGAGATCGACAAGCGGACCGATGTGCCCAAGACCGTCCGCGGAGACGCGCTCACCTCGCTCTTCGGCGGGTTCTTCGGCCTGCCGCTCATGGTCACCAGCGGGGAGAACATCGGAATCGTCCGCGTCACCGGGGTCCGCAGCCGGTTCGTCACCGCCGCGGCCGGCGTCGTGCTCATCGTCGTCGGATTCCTCGCCCCCGTCACCCGCACGATCAGCGTGATCCCGACCGCGGTCGTCGGCGGCACCGCCATGGTCGTCTTCGGTGTCATCACCGTGCTCGGCGTCCAGATGCTCGGACGCTCCGAACTCGACCGGCACACCAGCACCTTCATCTGCGCCGTAGCACTCGCGCTGGGACTGCTGCCCATCCTCGTCCCCGGCGTGTACGGGGCCTTCCCCGCCAACGTCCGGATCCTCCTCGAAAGCGGCGTCGCCGTCGGCACGTTCACCGCCGCCGTCCTCAACATCCTTTTCCACCACGTCAGGCCCGGCGCCGTCGCCCGCCTGACCTCCGCACGCACAGGAAGCGACCGATGAACCCATCCGACCGTGACGCCCTCGCCCGCCCCGGCCCGCTGCTCCTCCTGCCCGGCGCGGTCCTGCTGCCGGAAGGCCCCGTCGACGGCTGGGCGGTCCTGGTGGACGACGGCCGCTTCGAAGCCGTCGGACCGGCTGCCGAACTGGAGCGCGCCCACCCGCGGCAGCGGACCGTACGGCTGCCCGGCCACCTGCTGATGCCCGGCTTCGTCGACGCCCACCACCACCTCACCCAGAGCTTCGGCGCGGCCCTCGCCTTCGGGGAGCCGTCCGAGATCTTCCGCCGGGTCTGGGTACCGCTGGAGGGCGCGCTGGACGAGGAGTCCGCCTACACGGCGGCCAAGCTGGCGGCACTCGAGGCGCTGCGCGGCGGCTTCACCACCGTCGCCGACGCCGGCACCCGCGCCGACGTCGACGTGGACGTCGTCGCCTCGGCCGCACGCGACGCCGGGATCCGCTGCGTACTCGGGCTGGTCTGCAACGACGCGGACGCCGGCGACGGCACCGGTCCGGCCGTCCTGGAACACGCCGAGAAGCACCTCGCCCGCTACACCGGCGACGCCCTGATCCACCCCTCGCTGGCCGTCTCGATCCCCGAGGCCGCCACCGAGGACACCCTGCGCGCCACCGCCCGCCTGGCCGCCGAGGCCGGGACCGTCGTGCAGATCCACGTCAACGAGCACCTCGCCGGCGTGGAACGCTCCCTGGTGCGGCACGGTCTGCGCCCCCTCGAGCACCTGCACGGCATCGGCGCGCTCGGCCCGCAACTGCTCGCCGCGCACGCCACGCTCCTCACCCCGCGCGAACTGAGCCTGCTCGCCGACACGGGAACGGCCGTCAGCTACAACCCCGTCGCGAGCGCGTGGAAGGGCAACGCGGTCGCCCCCGCGACGGCGATGGCCGAGCGCGGCGTCCGATTCGGACTCGGCACCGACGGCACCCGCGGCGACGGCTTCCGGCTCGCGGACGCCGCCGAGTTCGCCCAGCGGCTGGCCTACGGGCTGGCGACCGGCGACTCGTCCTGCGGAGCCGGCTGGACGTGGCTGGACCGTGCCACCCGCGGGGGAGCGGACGCCGTCGGGCTCGGCGCCCTCACCGGCACCGTCGCGCCGGGCGCGGCGGCCGACTTCCTCCTCGTCGACGCCGACACCCCGGAGACGGCGCTCTCCTGGGACCTGCCGTGGGAGCTCGTCCGGCGCGGCAACCGGGACCAGATAACGGCCGTGTTCGTCGCCGGCCGGCTGCGCATGTGGCACGGCCGTCCCGTCGGCTGGGACGGGCCCGCACTGGTGAGACGGGCCGCCGACCTGGCCCGCGCCACCGTCGCCAGGGCCGGCGTCACCCGGGTGCACCCCACGTCGACGGCGTCACGGGCGCTGAGCACGACACAGGAGCGGAGCGCGGCACAGTGAGTACGCAGATGCTGGCGGTCCTCGCGGTGACGGTCGCCGTCGCCGCGTTCGTCCAGGGCAGCAGCGGACTGGGCTTCGCGCTGATCGTCGCGCCCGTCGCCGGGATCGTCGACCCCGGACTGGTCCCGGTCTTCGTCCTGGCGTCGATGATCCCGCTCAATCTGTACGTCGCCTGGCGGGAACGGGCGTCGATCGACCTGCGCGGCGCCGGCTGGATCACCGGGGCGCGGCTCGCCGCCACCCCGGCCGGTCTGGCCCTGTTGTGGCTGATACCGGAACGCAGTCTGGGCCTGTTCGTGGGCGTGGCCACCGTACTCGCCGCGGTCGTCAGCCTGACCGCACCGGCGTTCGCGCCCGGGCGGGTGGCGTACGTCGGCGCGGGTGCCGTCACCGGGCTCACGGAGACCGCGACCGGCGTCGGCGGTCCCCCGCTCGCGCTGGTCTACCAGCACCGGCCGCCCGCCGAGCTGCGCTCCACCGTCGCCGCCTGCTTCCTCGTCGGGGAAGTCGCCTCCCTGGTACTGCTGTTCGCGACGGGCAAGGCGCAGCCCGCGGAGCTGGGCCAGGCGACCATGCTGCTGCCGGCGATCGCCGTCGGCGCGTGGCTCAGCCGCCTGGTGCACCACCGACTGGACGCACGCAGGATGCGGCTGTTCGTGCTGGTCTTCGCGCTGGTCTCCGGCCTGGTCCTGATGTTCGGAGCCTGAGGGGCCTGAGGGCCGTCAGACCCGCCCGTGACGGCACGCCCTGTGCCGGACCCGGTCCGTGGCGGACTTCAGGGGCGGGCGGTCCGTACCGACGAGGCCCGGGCGATCACCCGCGGCCGCGGGGACACCGCCACCGACGCGGTGGCGGTGTCCCCGCGCAGCCGTCCCAGGAGGAGCTCCACCGCGTCGGCCGCCGCCCGGTCCAGGTGCAGGTCGACCGCGGTCAGGGGCGGCTCGCAGGTGCGGGCCCGCAGGCCGTCGTAGCGGGTGACGACCATGACGTCGTCCGGGACCCTCCGCCCGCTGTCCCGGACGGCCCGGACCGCGCCCACCGCGAAGGCGTCGACCAGTGCGCACACCGAGTCGGTCTCCGGGTGCTCGGCGAGCAGGGCCGCGCACCTCTCGTACCCCGCCTGCTCGCCCCCCGACTCCGGCACCTTCGCCACTACGGGCGTCCAGCCGTGCCGTTCGGCGACCCGTTCGTAGGCGGCGAGCGCGTCGACGGACGAGTGCCGGGTACCGGAGCCGACGATCAGCGCCGGACGTACCGCGCCCTGCTCGTGCAGGTGCTCGAGCAGCAGTTCCGCCACCAGATCGCCGCGCAGGTCGACGTAGGGCGCGTCGTCGTCCGGCGACACCGGCCTGCCGAGCGCCACGTACGGCAGCCCGCGTTCGCGCAGTTGCGCGGCCGCGGCGTCGTCCACCTCCGGCTCCACCACGATGGCCCCGTCGATGTCGACGGAGTACAGCGCGGAGCCGGACTGGACGGGAGGCACCAGGACGAGGGCGTAGTCGTGGAGGAGGGCGCTCTCCGCGGCGGCCGCCGCGACCTCCATGTAGAACCCGAGCCGGGACGGCCCGCCCGCCACCGCGAACGGCATCGAGGAGGCCAGCGCGATGGCCTTCGCCTGTCCGCGCCGCAACCGCTGCGCCCGCAGATTCGGGCGGTAGCCCAGGTCCGCCGCGGCCTGCCGGACGCGCTCCCGGGTCCGGGGGTCGACCTTGCCGAGCCCGTTCAGGGCATGCGACACGGTCGTGCGCGACACACCGGCGACGCGGGCGACGTCGGCGATCGTCGGCGGCTTCGGGCCGGGGGCGGAAGTAGCCATCTGCGCGAAGACTCCTCGCTGGCGTGGACGGTTGACGCCGACCATCTTCGCCGACGCGCCGTCCGGCCGGACGAGGTCCCCCGGCCGGGGCCCGGGTCAGCCCGCCCCGACCGGCCGAGCGGGGAGCGACGGCCCCTCCGCGAACGGCGTGAAGTGCGCGGGCGGATGATCGATGCGCGGCAGGTCGCCGCGCCAGGAGGTCAGGATCTGGGCACTGCACTCGAACAGCCCCTGCGGCAGCCCGTCCAGCGGCCACCAGCGCCAGTCGCCCACGCTTTCGCCCGGCTGGTCGCGGGGATCGCCCCGCCACGCCGCGACGACGGCGCCCACGGTGACGCGCACCACGTCACCGACGTGGTCGACGAGCGTGCCCAACAGCGTCACGTCCTCGGGGCGGGCGAGCCCGGTACGGCGGGTCGGCGGGCGACGTCATGAGGCGCGGCCCTTTCGTGGCGGGCCCGGGCACGCCCGGGCGGGACGGCGGTGGTGGGGCGCCCGCGCCCCCGACGAGGAACACATCGCCCTGAACAGTCCCCACTTCGGGACGCCGTCACACGCCCGGCCCGGTGGACGCCTCGGCGACCGCGCGGGCGAAGCGTCAGCCGCCCGTCGCGGCGAAGGGGCCGCCGTCCGCGAACACGAGCCGGGCGAAGTTCTCGCCGATGCGGCGGTGACCGGCGGGATCGGGGTGGACCTCGTCCGGCAGCGGGAACTCCGCGTAGTCCTTCTCGCCGTACAGTTCACGGCCGTCGAGGTAGTGCAGGTTCACGTCGTCGTCGGCCCGCTGCTCGACGATCCGGGCGAGCGCGTCGCGGATGACGTTCAGCGTCAGGCGTCCGGCCGCGCGTTCGGCGGGATCGCCAGTCGCCTTGAACCGCACCGTCCCGCCGTCGAAGTCGGGTGCGAGAGGGCCGGGAGTGTCCTCCTGGACGGGGCACAGGACGGGCGACACGACGAGCAGCGGCGTGCCCGGATGCCCCTCGCGGACGGTGTCCAGGAAGCCGTGCACCGCGGGGACGAAGGCACGCAGGCGCATCGCGTCGGCGTTGACGATGTTGATGCCGACCTTGAGGCTGATCAGGTCCGCGGGGGTGTCCCGCATGGCGCGGGCGGTGAACGGGTCCAGCAGCGCGCTGCCGCCGAACCCCAGGTTGACCAGCTCCACTCCACCCCGGCTCGCGGCCAGTGCCGGCCAGACGGCGGTGGGGTGGGCGGCGTTCGAGCCGTGGCTGATGGAACTGCCGTGGTGCAGCCACACCCGGCGCCCGCGGTCCGGCGCCGCTTCGACCGGGGCGTCGGTGCGCAGCGAGATCAGCTCGGTGATCTCCGTGTGCGGGAGCCAGATCTCGACGTCCTTGTCCCGTGCGGGCAGACCGGTGAACCGGGCGGTGCCGGCAGGCCCTTCGCGCAGTTCGGCGCGCTGGGTGACCATGTCGACGACCGTGCGGACGTTGCCGCCCGCGACGGTGGCCTGGGCGGCGAGGCGGCCGTCGACCAGCAGGTCGTAGACGCCGTCCGCCGGGGCGGGGAGGCCTCGGTAGGCCCGCTTGGTGGGCAGGGTGACCAGTTCGACGGTGGTGGCCCGGGTACGGAAGACCAGCCGTACGCCGGAGGGCTGGGCCTCCGCCACGGCCAGTTGGTCGTCGGGGATCTGCCGGCGGGCCCTGGCGGGCAGCCGGTGCGGCAGCAGGCCCTGCGCGGTGCGCTCGACGTCGAGGTGACCGCGCAGCAGGTCAGCGGTCACGGGTGTGGTGACCCAGTCGTGGTCGGTGTCGTGGTCAGTGCTCATTGCCTTGGTTCCGTAGTAGGGCGTCGAGTGAGTCGAGCATCCAGGCCCACGACTCCTGCGGATCGACGGCGGTGTGGCTGAAGCCTCCGGCCATCTCCAGGCTGACGTAGCCGTGGAAGACGCTGCCCAGCATCCGGACCGCGTGGGTCTGGTCCGGCTCCGTCAGGTCGTAGCCGCGCAGGATGGCCCGGGTCATCTGCGCGTGCCGGACGCCGGCGCTGGCCGCCGCCGTCTCGGGGTCGAGCCGTAGCCGGGCGGCGTCGTAGCGGCCGGGGTGCTCCCGGGCGTAGTCCCGGTAGGCGTCCGCGAAGGCGGCCAGGGCGTCCTTGCCGGCCCGCCCGGCCAGCGCGGCGGCCGCCCGGTCCGCGAGCTCCTCCAGCGCGAGCAGGGCGATCCTGGTCCTGAGGTCGTGGGAGTTCTTCAGGTGCGAGTACAGACTCGCGACCTTGACGTCGAAACGCCGGGCGAGCGCCGAGACGGTCACCTGGTCGAAGCCGACCTCGTCGGCCAGTTCCGCGCCCGCCCGGGTCAGCCGTTCCGGCGTCAGCCCTGCTCGAACCATGACCTGCCTCCCGTTCACCTAAAGGCATTATGCTCATGCCTAAAGCCTTTAGGCAAGCGCTGGTCATTCGGGCGGCAGTCGCGGATGGTGCGGCGCCGGCCGGGCGTCAAGCCCGGGGAGCAAGGGGTACGCCGTGCCGCGCGGTCAGCGAGGTCCTCGGATGCCGTCGATGATGCGCGTCCAGTTGTCGCTGCCGTGCCCGTCCTCGATCGCGCGACGGTAGTGGGCCTGTACCGCCAGGGGGAGCGCGAGGTCGAGGCCGAGCGCCGTACTGGTCTCGACGATGTGGTCGGACGTCGCACCCATCATGGTGACCGTGCTGAGGTCGCCGGGATGCTCTCCCGCGTCGAGTGCGGCACCGGGACGCTCCTCACCGGCCCGCAGTATGGCGCCGATCGAGTCGGTGAAGAAGAGCAGCTCCGGCAGGGACTCCTCGGCCTTCATCCCGGCGGTGCCCAGCATCGCCGTGGCGTGCATCAGGCCGGACAAGGTGGTCAGGAACACCGCGAGTTGGGCCTGGTACATCATCTGGGCCAGGCCCGGGTCCTCACCCAGGTACTTCGGCGTCCCGAGCAGCGCCAGTGTCTCCCGGTGACGCTCCATCACCTCTTCGCGGCCGCTGTAGAAGACGTACGACGCCTCCGTGCCGACCATCGGCGCGGGCACCATCACACCTCCGGTGAGGAACGCGGCGCCGTGGCCGGCCGCCCAGGTCGCGGCCTCGCGTGTGCGGTCGGGGGTGTCGGAGCTCAGGTTGACCAGGGTGCGGCCGGCGAGCGACGCGGTGGCGGTGCCGAGGACGTCGTACATCGCCCGGTAGTCGGTGAGGCTGAGGACGACGAGGTCGCTCGCCTCGGCCGCGGCGCCGGGCGTCGCCGCCAGCGTCGCCCCCTCGGCGACGACACCGTCGGCCCGGCCGGCGGTGCGGTTCCACACGGTGACCCGGTGGCCCGCGGCGAGGAGCGCACGGGTCATCGCCTGACCCATCGGGCCGAGCCCCATCACGGTCACGGCGCTGTTCTGCCTGGTGGTGCGGTTCTGTTCGTTCACGCCTCCATCCTCGAAGAGCGTGACTAGGCTCGGAAGTACCCACTATTTACTGCGGTACTTACCTTTTCGTAAGGGGATCGATGATGGCCAAGGCGCCGAGGAACGGGCCGTACATCTGCGGCGTCGACGCAGCGCTCGATGTGGTCAGCGGCAAGTGGAAGGGACTGATCCTCTGGGAACTCGACACTCATGGCGTGCGCCGCTTCGCCGAGCTGCGCCGCGGTCTGCCGGGGGTGAGCGAGAAGATGCTGACGCAGCACCTGCGTGAGATGGAGGCGGACGGTCTGGTGCTGCGGGAGGTGTATGCCGAAGTGCCGCCGCGGGTGGAGTACTCCCTGACCGAGCACGGGCACACCCTCAACCAGGCGCTCGGGCCGCTCGGTGCCTGGGGGAGCGAACGGATGCGTCGCGAAGGCTGCGAGACGGTCGACGTCCCCGGAACCGCCGCCGCCCCGGCGTGAGCGCACCCGGTCCCGACCACGGCCTGTATTCCCGCGGTGAGGGCCGGTTCCGCGACGACCGCGATGATTCCGGCGCGCGGAACCGGTCCTCATGAGGAGAGCTCCTCATGAGGACTCATGAGGAGAGGGAAGGAGAACCGCCATGCCGGCACAAGACCGCCCCGAGCGGCCCACGACCGAGCTGGACGCCCGCTACAGCTCGGCGCTCAATCCCCGTCCGGGTGCCGCGGACGCCACGGCGACCGAGTGGGCCGAGGCCCAGCGGCAGCTGGAGACCGCCGAGATCTTCTGGGTGTCCACGGTGCGGCCCGACGGGCGCCTGCACGTCACCCCGGTGATCGCCGCCTGGCACCGCGGGACGCTGTACTTCTCCACCGGCGCCGGGGAGCAGAAGGCGAGGAACCTCGCCCACGACGGACACTGCGCGCTGACCACCGGCGGGAACTCACTCACCCGGGGGCTCGACCTCGTCGTCGAGGGCACGGCGGAACCGGTCGCCGACCCGGCCGTCCTCGAGGAGGTGATCGCGGCGTACGAGGCGAAGTACGGGCGGCACATCACCTCACCCGACGGGACCTTCCACGGGATCGGGGACGCGTTCCGAGAGGGGCACGCGACGGTGTACGCGGTCGCCCCGGCCACGGCGTACGGCTTCGGCCGCGACGGCGGGGTGTACAGCCACACGCGGTGGGTGTTCTGACGACCGGCCCGCTCGGGACCGCGGCTCAGCGACGGTCGCCGTGGACGCGGCGGTAGCTCCAGGCGAGGAGGGTGAACAGGACGAGGCCCGACAGGATCAGGCTCGCTCCCGTGCCCCACCCGGCGAACGGGACCCGGGGGACCAGCCCCCACACCAGACCCGCCCCGACGAGGCACAGTCCCGCCGTGACCGACCCGGCGATACGCCACGGCGAGGAGACGCTCTCCTCGACCCCGCGCATCGCCTGCCTGCGAACGGGGCCGACGTACCGGTCCAGCGCGGGTACGGCGCGGGACAGCAGCACCACTCCGGCGAACACCAGCAGCAGCCCCGGGCCGGGCAGCACCAGCAGGGCCACACCGACCAGCACCAGCACCGCGCCGAGGGCACCCAGCGCCACTCGCCGGACCGATTCGACGCTTCGCGCCATGTCGTCCCACTCTCCTGAGCTCAGCGCGGACGGCCCCACGGTGGCGCGCGTCCGTGCGGCCGATGCCACCGCGCCTCTGTTCCCCGTACCGCGGCAAACCATGCCCCTGCCGCAGGGACGACCGCGTCGTGCCGTCGATCCCCGCATCGCCGCCCGGACCGCCCGGCGGATCACGGCGGCCCGCGTCCGGTTGATCCGCCGCCGTACGGCCGCTCCGCGGCTCAGGCGTGGGACAGGGCGAACGAGACGAGGAAGCCGCTCACCGTGACCAGGCCGATGGCCAGGTGGGCGTCCTCGAAGGCCTCCGGAATCATCGTGTCGGCGATCATGGCGAGGATCGCCCCGGCCGCCACGGCGGTGACGGCGGCGATCACCGCCGGGGAGAAGGCCCCGACGACCGTGTAGCCGAGGACGGCGGACACGGTGCCGGCGGCCGCGATCGCGCCCCACACACCGAAGACGTACCCCCTGCTCCGGCCGGCCCTCCTCATCCCCGCGGAGCTCGACAGCCCTTCCGGTACGTTGCTGATGAACACCGCCGCGACGGTCACCAGGCTCACCGCGCCGCCGTCGAGCAGACTCACCCCGATCACGGCGGACTCCGGGACCCCGTCCAGCAGGGCCCCGAGCGCCAGCGCGAGACCGGACCCGCCCTGCTGGGCCTCGGACGGCTGCGCCTGCGCCGTGCGGTGGCCGGAGCGTTTGCGGTGCCGGGCGCCCCGGCGCGCCAGCCAGAGGTTGCCGACGGTGTAGGCCACCGCGCCGAGGATCGTCCCGACCGCGGCCGGAGCCAGCCCGGCCTCGTCGTAGGCCTCCCCGACCAGCTCGAAGGAGACCGCCGAGAGCAGCACCCCCGCTCCGAACGCCATCACCGTGGCGATCACCTTCTGCGGCACCCGCACCCCGAAGCCGATCACCGCCCCCAGCAGCAGGGCCGAGCCCGCCAGCAGTCCCCACAGCCCCGCCCGCACCACCTCGATCATCCCCTGCCGGTACCCGGCGGCGCCCCGACGATGCCGTGCGTCAGGAGCCCGGGGCGGGGGCGCGCCGGATGGGCATCATCGTCTCGACCGAGTCCTGCGCCAGATGGTCGAGGATCAGCCGGTTGACGAGGGCCGGCTTCTCCAGCGGGACCAGGTGCGAGGCGCCGGGGACGACGGCCAGCTCCGACTCGGGGATCGCGCGGTGGAGCGCGGTCGTGTGCTCCAGCGTCATCATGTCGTCGTCGCCGACGAGGACGAGAGTGGGTGCCCGGACGCGGGCCAGGTCCTCGACGGTCATCGTCGGCTGGGTGCGCCACATGTCGGTCAGCTTCGCGGCGACCGTCGGCCAGTGGTCCGCGCCGTCCGGCGTGGCGGCCTCGTACAACTCGCGGAAGAACGCGAGAGCGGGGCTCTGCGGCGTCATCGCGTCCAGCATCGACGGCTGGACGAAGCACTCCGGGCCCGGACGGAAGTTCGCCCCGATCAGCACGACCTTGCGCACCAGGTCGGGCCGTGCGGCGGCGACGAGCAGGGCGACGATGCCCCCGTCGCTCCAGCCGACCAGGTGGGCCGCTGCCCCGACGACCGTCTCGAGGAAGTCCACCGTGTCGTCGGCCATGTCCTGGTAGGTGAGCGGCCCTTCGACGTCGGGGGTGTGTCCGTGTGCCCGCCGCTCGGGGAGGAAGAGGCGGTACGCGGCGGCGAGGTCGGTGCGCTGCGCACCCCAGGTGTCGTTGGTGCAGAAGCCGCCGTGCAGCAGGACCAGCGGATCACCGGTCCCCTCGGTCTCGTACCAGGTACGGACCCCAGGGAGGTCCGCGTAGTCGCCCATGGTGTCCCGGCCCTCTCGACGGCTGTCCCCGCGGGGCCAGTCTCCGGCCCGGCCCCCGCACCCGCAACAGCGTGCCGGAGCCGGACCGCCTTTCGCGCCCGTGCCTCCCGCCGCTGTGTCGCGATCCGGACGGCCCTGGCGAGCATCCTGCTCCGCCCGCACCCGTCAGCCGATGGTGACCACACGTGCCCAGGCCGGGGGAGTGTCCGGGACGTAGTCCGGGTCGCTCTCGTCGACGCCGCCGGCCGGTCGCGGGAAGAGCCCGACCACCGTGCGGCACGGAGGCTGCGCGGACGGCCACGGCGTCTGACCGTCCGTCAGCGCGACGATCACGTCCGGGCGGGGCCGGGACCGCAGCGCCTGCGCGAAACCGGAACGCAGGTCCGTTCCGCCGCCGCCGAGCAGCTCGATGTTCTCGGCCCGGCACAGCGGGGCGGCGACCCCGGCCGCGGCGTCGCAGGAGATCACCGAGACGAGGTCGCGCCGCCCGCCGACCGCCTGCGAGATCGCCGCCACCTCCAGCAGCGCGCTGCCCAGCTCCGCGTCGCTCACCGACCCGGAGGTGTCGATCACGACGCAGACCCGGGGCGGCGTACGGCGCAGACTCGGCAGCAGCACCCCGGGCACGCTCGCCGACCGCCGGGACGGACGCCGGTAGCTGTGGTTCTCGCCCGCCCCCGGCGCACCGGCCGCCGAGCGGACCGCCGCTCCCAGCAACTGCCGCCACGGCTGCGGCGGGTGGAAGGCCTCGTCCGCCCAGCGGCGCCACCCGTCCGGTGCGTCACCGGGCCGCCCCTTGATGCCCTCCGCGACCCGGAAGCGGACCGCGTCCCGCTGCTGCCTGCTCAGCCCGTGCGCGCCGTCGGGCCCCAGCTCCCACGGCCGCTCCTGCCCGTCCGCGCCGCTGCCGCAGTCCAACCAGGCCAGGCCGGCGGCGAGCCCGGACATCGACGCGGTCCGCAGGTACTCCTCCATCAGCAGACCGGAGGACAGCCGCAGCAGCGAGGGCAGCACCGCGCCCTCGGGCCGGGGCAGGCCGTCCCCGTAGATGTCGTCGTTGATCTCGAAGTCGGCGGCGATGTTCCGCCGCAGCCGCTCGCCCGGCCCGTGCTCCTCGTGTTCCCGCGCGTACCGCTCACCCCGCCCGTGATGGTCCCGGAGCAGGTGGGAGACCTCATGGACCCAGACGCCCGCCAGTTCCTCCAGCGGCATGCGCGCCACGAAGCCGGGGGAGACGTAGCAGCGCCAGTGCGCGTCCACCGCCATCGTCGGCACCGACCGGTCCTCCACCACGTGCAGCGCGAACAGCGCGTCGGCCAGGTAGGGCCGGACCTTCACCGCGTACAGCCGGGCGGCCAGCAGCTTCTCCATGTCCAGCCGGAGCTCCGGCCCGCCGGCCCGTTCCCCGGGCACGGCCGGCTCACCCGCCCCGGCCCTGGTTCCGTTCCACGGCTCAGGCAGCTCGGCCCGTACCGGACGCGGGGGCGCGACCGGCCTCATCGGGTACGGCACCGGCCGCTTCCGGCGGGACGCGGGACGCGGCTCCGGTCGCCGCCCGGCCCCCGTCATCGGCTCGTCCCCGCCGCCCGCGCGGTGCCGGCCGCCGCCGCGACCCGCTCCACCGACCGGTCCGCCCGCCGGGCGAGGCCGATCACCCCGGCCATCCGTTCCACCGCCGCCGGCACTTCCCAGTCGTCGCGCCGCAGCGCGGCCAACGCCGTCGCGGGGGCGACCAGCAGATCCGGGGTGCCGGTCTCCAGGGCCCGCACCAGCACCGCCCAGCCGGCCTCCCACCGCTCCCGCCGCGGACGCGCTCCGACGGCGGCGACCACCGCCTCCAGCGTCGCCTGCCTCAGGTCCCCCCGTTCCGGCAGTTCGGCGGCGGCCGGGTCGGCGAGCAGCGACTCCGGGTCGGGCAGGTCCATCCGGTCCAGATGTGCGAGCAGTTCGAGGCCCGGCCCGTCCCCGACAGCCCCCCGCACCAGCAGCGCCAGCACGTCCCGGGAGACGGAGGCGGCCGTGCCGAACGCGAGCAGCGTCAACGCGGCCTCCCAACTGCGGGGCGAGGGCCAGGCACCGCCGCGCCGCGCCTCGCTGCTGGGCAGCCGGTGGATAAGCGTCGGCCGGGCCTTCAGGAAGCCGCAGACCGCCCGCCGGGCGAACGCCACCGCCTCCGGCAGCCGTTCGGCATCCAGCCGGGGCAGCTCCGCCCGGGGCCAGACCCCGCCCAGCCCACGCACCACCACCTCCCGGTCGTGCGCCCAGTACAGGTGCACGAACCGGTTGGCCAGCGGCGGGCTCAGCTCCCACCCGTCGGCCGCTGAGGCCCGCGGATTGGCGGCGGCCACGATCCGTACCCCCGGCGGCAGTCGCAGTGCGCCCACCCTCCGCTCCAGGACGACCCGGAGCAGGGCCGCCTGGACGGCCGGGGTGGCGGTGGAGAGCTCGTCCAGGAAGAGCAGGCCCCGCCCGGCCCGCACCAGCTCGACGGCCCACTGCGGCGGCGCCATCGGCACCCCCTGCACGGCCGGGTCGTCACCCACGATGGGCAGCCCGGAGAAGTCGGACGGCTCGTGCACACTGGCGATCACCGTGGTGAGGGGCAGGTCGAGGGAGCCGGCGAGCTGGGTCAGGGCCGCGGTCTTGCCGATGCCCGGCTCGCCCCAGAGCAGGACGGGCAGGTCGGCGGCGACCGCCAGGGTGAGCGCCTCGAGGTTCTCGTCGGGGCGGGGCTCGGTGGTGGTCGTCCGCAGAAGGGACAGCAGGGCCTCGGCCAGGACGAGTTCGGAGTCGGTGCTCCCGGTGGATCCGGGCAGGGAAGTGCGGGAAGTCATGGTCATCACCTGGGTGTGTGGGACGGAGGGACGGGAGGGCCCGTCCCGGAGGTCATGGGGGACATACGGCGGGAGCCGCAGAAGGGCACGGGGAAGCGGGTGGGCCGGCCGGTCAGGAGGCGAGGCCGGTGCGGGGCCGGACCCGGCTGCCCCGCTTGCTGCGCATGGCGAGCGGGATCCGGCGGTCCGCCCGGGGACGGTGCCCCGCCTCGGTGCGCGCCGCTCCGGCGGCGGGATGCGCGGCGACCAGCCCCGAGCGGTAGAGCCCGTGCTCGACCCGGCGGGCCGCGGCCGACTCCAGCGCGTCCCGGAGCGGCCCGTCGCGCAGGACCGCTCCCGGGCCGAGCAGCGCCTCGACCACGGCCAGCGCCCCGGCCGCGTCACCGTGACCGAGTCGCTCCCGGACCGCGGGCAGGGCCTCCGGGCTGCGGTGTACGGCGTCGATGGCCCGCAGGCAGGGCAGCGGCGGTCCGCCGAGCGCCGCCAGCAGGTCCTCCCGCCGCAACTGGTCCGCGTCGTGGTCGACCGCCGTCAGCACACCGTCCCGCAGGGCGATCCGGTGGATCTCGCCCCGGCACTCCACCCGGTGCGGATCGCCGGACCCGGGGACGAGTCCGGCCCGCGGACCGGAAGCGGCCGGCCCGGACGGTGCGCCGTGACCCGTCAGGGCCGGGGCGACGAGCGGATGCAGTTCACCGGCCGTGACGAGCCCCGCCTGCAACAGCTCCAGGTCCGGCAGGACCCGGGCCGCCGCCTCCGGCAGCACCGGGAGCGCCGCGACCTCCTGGGACGGCAGCGCTTCGGGCACGGGCCGGAACGTCGGGACATGAGTGTCGTCGGGGGCCACGAGCCGGAGCACGGCGCGGGTCCGAGGCCCGAGCCGTACGGTGAAGGAGTCCCGCGGGCGCTCCTCCGCACGCAACAGGTACTCCGCCTCGGCGGCCCAACGCCCCACCGCCCAGGCCGCGTTGGGCAGGTCAGGAGTGGCGTGTCCGGTGACATCGCGGGGCGCCGGCGCGGACCCTGCCCCGACCGCGCCGCACCGCCGGGCCAGCTCACCGCTCCGGTCGGCGTCCCAGAGGTGCCGGTGCAGGTCGAGCCGGAAGCGCCGGTCGGGATGCGGATGCGGATGATGCCCGACGGGGTCACCGCCGGACCCGTCCCACAGACTCAGGGACATGCGCTGGCCGGCGTCCGCCCGGGCGGGCGGTGTGCGCACCACCAGATGCGGCGTCGTGGCGCCGGAGCCGGGATAACGGGCGAGGGAGACGGTGAGGCCGGGTCGTAGCCGTCCGTCGGGGGCGATCCGGGGCATGTGCCAGCGCAGCAGGTCCGGCGCCAGCCGGCGCAGGTCCGCGCGGAGGCGGCGGGCGAGGTCGGTGCCGTGGCGGTCGCGCACGGCGCGCAGATCGAGGTCGACGTCGATCCGGGCGGCGGCACAGGCCCCCGCCCAGTCACCGACCGCACGCCGTGCGGTCGCGGTCTCGATCATGGACGGTGGCACGGCGTACTCACGTACGCGCTGCCACATCAACAGGTGGGCCGGGATACCGTTCGCGAAGTGATGTGCCATCAGCACTCACCTTCGGCGAACGATTCCCCCAATCCGTGCGAGGTGAAGTTCGTCATCGCGGGCATGGTAACCGCCGGTGTGATGATCTGTCACTCGTGATGTGCCGCGCGGCCCTCAGGAGTCCTGCGGGTACCAGCGCAGTTCCACGGTGTTGCCGTCGGGGTCCGCCACGTAGAGCGACACGGCGGTGCCCCGGGCCCCGAAGCGCTCGCCGGGCCCGTCAAGGACGGTGAAGACGCCGGAGTCGACGACCTGCTGCCAGTCGAGGGGCTCGACCACCAGACAGATGTGGTCGACGTTCGCCCCACGCGGCCCGTCGGCGGGACCCTCGACGAGGTCGATGATGGTGGTGGGGCTCACCCGCACGGAGGGGAAGGGCGCCTTGCCGGCCCGCCACTCCTCGGCCCGCACGGGCTCCAGGCCAAGGGGGCCGGTGTAGAAGGCGAGCGAACGCTCGACGTCGGCGACGTTGAGGACGAGGTGGTCGAAGGCGATCACGCGCATGGGTGTCTCCACTGGTGAAGGCGCCCGGGGCGCCGAGGGACCGCGAGGGGCCGGTCATTGCCGTCCGGCCCGGCCTTCAGCATGGCGGAGCGGTCGTTCGGCGGTCCAACGCATCTTTGTCATCCGATCCATCGTGCGTCACGATCCACGCATGGATCTCCAGCAGATGCGCTACGTCGTCGCGGTCGCGGAGACGGCCAGCTTCACCCGCGCCGCCGAACGGTGCCACGTCGTCCAGTCCGCGCTCAGCCACCAGGTCGCCCGGCTGGAGAAGGAACTGGGAGCCCGGCTGTTCGAGCGGACCAGCCGGCGGGTGCGGCTGACCGCGGCGGGCGTGGCGTTCCTGCCGGCCGCCCGCGAGGCCCTGGAAGCGGCCGAGCGTGCCCGTGCGGAGGTGGCGGCGGCGACTGGCGAGATACGGGGCAGGCTGACCGTCGGATCGATCCCCACCGTCGCGGCCGTCGATCTCCCGGCACTGCTCCGCGACTACCGCCGGCGCCACCCCCAGGTGCGGATCAGTCTCCGCGCGGGCTCCAGCGAGGGCCTGGTCGAGCAGGTGCGCGACGGCACACTCGACGCGGCCTTCCTCGGCCTGCAGCCGGGGTTCCGGCTCGAGGGCGTCCACGACAGGGAACTCGCCCAGGGCCGGCATGTCGCCGTGGTCGCCCCGGACCATCCGCTGGCCTCGGAGGACGAGGTGGACCTGCACCGCCTCGCCGACGAGGTGTTCGTGGACTTCGCCGAGGGCAGCGCCGCCCGCGCCCAGTCGGACCGGGCGTTCGCGGCGGCCGGCCTGCGGCGCGAGGTCACCTTCGAGGTGTCGGGGGTCGAGCTGATGGTCCGGATGGTCCGCCACGGACTGGGCATCGCCCTGCTGCCCGCCGCGTTCACCACCGAACTGCACGGGCTGCGCTGCGTGGTCGTCGCCGACGGACCCGTTCGGACGGAACACCTGATCTGGCGACGCGTCCCCCCGTCACCCGCCGCCTCGGCCTTCCTCTCCCTGCTGGACGTGCGCGCCGCCCGCCCCCTGCCGTAGCCCGCCGGCCGTGGGGACTACGAGGGGCGCCCACCGAAGTCCCAGTTGTGCACCTCGACACCGGCGTACCGGTCCGGGGTCAGGACGGCGCGCGCCGTCCGCGCGTCGGGCGCCCGCACCAGCGCCGCCGTCCCCAGCCAGGTGACGCCGTCGTCGGACAGCAGAGGCCCGTAGGCGATCAGCTCGTCCGGGTCGTGCGGCACCGCGAGGTCGGCCGCCTCTCCCGCACCGAGGCCGAGCACCAGGTAACGGTTCCCGCCGGTCCGGCCGCCGGGGAACTCCCACATGGTGCGCCCCAGCATGTTGCGCCACCGCCGCAGCAGCACGTCCCGGTAGGCACCGGCCTGGTAGTTCGGCTCGTCGAAGGCGAACGCCCGGGCGGCGGCGGAGTCGGGCAGGTCCACGATGTGCAGGCTGCCCGTGGGCGTGTCGAGGTCGTCGGCGAGCGTCGGACCCCGCGCGATCATCTCCTTCGCGTAGCGGTCCATGTAGGACAGGTGCTCTTCGTTCAACTCGTGGCGCAGGGCCGCGGAGCCGGGCCGGTCGCGGTGGTAGCAGAGGAACTCCATGGCCCAAGGATCCCCTCCGGGGGCCGACCCGGGCGAGCGGGTTTCCCCGCGGCGCGGTGCGGGTGACGGCGCGGTCAGGACCGTGCGTCCGACTCCCGGTCGGCCGACGCGTCGGCGCCCCGGCGGCAGGAACGGTCGTGCAGCTCGCCCAGCGACGTCCACCACCGCTCGCAGCAGTCATGGACGGCAGGGCGGGGATACGCGGCGGACCGGGTGCACTCGGGACCGTGCCCGAGCGTGTCCGCAGACCGCCAGAACGCGCAGCACGGTGCCGGGACGGCCAGTGGTCCTTCCGGCTGGGGCCGGGCGAGCCGCTCCTCCCACCGTGCCCGCGCGATCTGCCGCCGGTACTCCGCGCGGGCATCGGCGGCACAGCAGACGAAGAGGGCCGCGCCCAGCAGGCCGGGCACGGCCAGCAAGGGGTGAAAGGTGGCCGCGTAACCGGCACATCCGAGAAGCAGGACGGCGACCGCACTGCAGGTGCGGAAGGTGCACAGGCTCGGCTGCACGGGAGCTCCCAGTGGTCGGCGACGTTCAGGCTCGGAAAGCCGTATGCCCCGTCGTCGCCGCCGTACGTGCCCGGACCCGTGACGCGCTGCGACTCGTCACCGGTGACGGTCGACGACGTGCTCGGGGACGAGCTGCGGTGGTGCCCCGACGGGTGGACCATGGAGTCATGGGCAGGCGTCCTGTGGTGGTCGGGCGGCCGTCGCCGAGCGGCGGACGCAGGGTCCGTGCGGACGGGGAGATCCTCGGGCTCGCCTACGACCTGCGGGACGTGGAGGAGTTCCTCCGCCGGGCCGGTCTGGAGGACATCGACGTGGTCTCGTCGGACCTGATCGAGTGGCGCGGTGGCGGCCCGGGAGTATGGACGGTCCGGACGTAGCGCGCCCCTGCGGCGGGCCTACGGCACCCTCCGGGCGGCGGCCGGTGCCTGCGGCGGTTGCCGCGGGGCGGGTGCGAGCGTGTAAGGTCGGGGGCTGCGAAGGGGAGTAGTCCCGCAATACCGCTGGTCGACACACTGGACAGCCTGCCTGTCCCGGCCATCGGGCCCCGGCACCCGTGCCGCGGCGGACGAGACCTTCGGCCTGTATGACCACCATGTCCGCACATCCGTGCGGGCTGATCCGTCGTACCGGGCCGAACTGGTTCTCGCCGCCCGCCCAGGTGCTGCGTGAACCGGCGGCCCGGCCCAGCAGAAAGCACCAGGATGACCTTCGACCCCCTGGCGATCCTCACTGCCTTCGGGCTGATCTTCCTTGCCGAACTACCGGACAAGACGATGTTCGCCTCCCTGGCCATGGGCACCCGCATGAGGCCCCTGTACGTGTGGTTCGGTACCTCGACCGCGTTCATCGTCCACGTGGCCATCGCCGTCGGCGCCGGCAGTCTCCTGAGCCTGCTTCCGGGCATGGCGGTCAAGCTGGTCTCCGCCGCCCTCTTCGCCTTCGGTGCCGTCGTCCTGCTGCGCAGTGGCGGCGACGACGACGACGAGGACGGAGCGAAGACCGTAACGGGCTTCTGGCCGGTCTACACGACCGCCTTCATGGCCGTCTTCATCAGCGAGTGGGGTGACCTCACCCAGATCACCACCGCCAACCTCGCCGCCACCAACGGCTGGCTGCCCACCGCCATCGGCTCCGCCGCGGCCCTGATGTCCGTCTCGGCCCTCGCCCTGCTCGCCGGCCGGTTCATCGCCAAGCGTGTCCCGCTGAAGACCGTCCAGCGTTTCGGAGGCCTGTGCATGGCCGCCCTGGCTCTGTGGACGCTCGTCGAAGCCTTCACCGGCTAGAACGCGCCGATCGCGCGCCTGCCCGCCACTCCCCCGGGGGAGCCGGGCTCGGCAGGGGCGCCCTCCCGGGGCCGAGCGGGAACGGCACCTGCCGCTCCCGCCGGCCCGCCGGGCGTCCATGCCCGGCGGTGCCGCTCTGCTCCCGGAGCGCGGTACTCCGGGCTTTCGGGGTACTCACACCGTCCCGAGGAAGGAGCGATCATGCAGTACCGAAAGCTGGGCAGCTCGGACCTGGAGGTCTCGGAGATCTCGCTGGGCTCGTGGCTGACCTACTCCGGCGGCGTCGAGGCCGACGCCACCCGCGCCTGCACCGAGGCGGCCTTCGACGCCGGCATCAACTTCTTCGACACCGCCAACGTCTACGGTCAGGGAGCCGCCGAGACGGCCTGGGGCGAGATCCTCTCGGCCCATCCCCGCGACTCCTACATCCTGGCCACCAAGGTCTACTTCCCCATGTCGGACGACCCGGCCGACCAGGGTCTGTCCCCGGCCCAGATCGCCAAGCAGATCGACGCCTCCCTCACCCGCCTGAAGACCGACCACGTCGATCTGTACCAGGCGCACCGCTTCGACCCCACGGTGCCGATCGAGGACACCGTCGAGGCGTTCCGCAAGGTCGTCGAGCAGGGCAAGGCCCGCTACGTCGGCTTCAGCGAGTGGACCCCCGAACAGATCCAGGCCGGCATCGACATCGCCGGACCCGACCTGTTCGTCTCCTCCCAGCCGCAGTACTCGATGCTGTGGCAGGCCCCCGAGGCCCAGGTCTTCGGCCTGTGCGCGGACAACGGCATCTCCCAGATCGTGTGGTCCCCGCTCGCCCAGGGGGTTCTCACCGGCAAGTACAAGCCGGGGCAGCCCGTGCCGGAGGGCAGCCGGTTCGCCTCGGCGGACATGGCCGTGTCCCAGGACCTCGTCTACAGCGACGCCACCCTGGAGGCCGTTCAGCGCCTCGTCCCCATCGCGGAAGAAGCCGGCATGAGTCTGCCGACCCTCGCCCTCGCCTGGATCCTGCGCCGTACCGAGGTCGCCTCCGCGATCACCGGCGCCTCACGCCCCGAGCAGGTGCACAGCAACGCCGCGGCGTCCGGTGCGACCCTCTCCGCCGACGTGCTGGCGGCCGTCGACCGGGCCCTCGGTGACGCCCCCGTCACCGAACCCACCCTCGCCCCCGCCGCCCGGACCGGCGTCAAACACCGCTGACCGGCCGGCTTGGGATCAGTGGGCCCTCGCGCTCGGGTGGTGCGCGGCCTCCCCGGAAAACAGCTGGCGGACCACGGCGGCCGTTGCTAACCTCCGGGAGGCCGTGCGAGAGATCGAGGAGGTGGTACCCGTGAACGCAGTATCGACATGGGTGCTCCCCTCAGGGGTCACGGTCGGGCGGTAGGTCGTCCGGGAGCGCCGTTCAGCAGCACTCCCGAAAGGCACGACCATGCGCTTCACTTCCGAACTGCGCCTCGACGGGGGCGTCCTCGAGCGCGAATTCACGCTCGGCGACATCCCCGGCACCCTGTGGACGCCCGGGACCGCACCGGCCCCGCTGGTCCTGATGGCCCACAACAACGGCCTGCCCAAGGCGGAACCCCGGCTGGTCGCCCGGGCCCGGTACACCGCGCAACGCGGCTACGCGGTGGCCACCATCGACGCCGCCGGGTGCGGTGACCGGCCCCGTTCCGCCGCCGACGAACAGGCCCGCGCCGACCTCCGGCGGGCGATGCGGGCCGGCGAGCCGGTCGACGAGATCTTCGAGTCCTTCATCGGCCCGCTCGTCGAGAACGCGGTCCCGGAATGGCGCACCGCTCTGGACGCCCTCCTCGAGCTGCCCGGGATCGGCGGCCCGGTCGGCTACGCCGGAGGGTGGACCGCCCTCGGTATCCGGCTGGCGGTGGCCGAACCGCGCATCACGGCCGCGAGCTTCTTCGCCGGGGGATACGTGCCCCGCGCCCAGCGCGAGGAGGCCCGGCAGATCACCGTCCCGCTGCTGTTCCTGCTGCAGTGGGACGACGAAGGGAACTCCCGGCAGGACGCCCTGGAGCTGTACGACGCGTTCGGCAGCAAGGAGAAGACACTGCACGCCAACCTGGGCGGACACACCGGCACGCCGGCGTTCGAGCTGGAGGACGGGTGCCGCTTCCTGGACCGCCACCTGAAGTGAGCCCGCGCCGTCCGGCGGACAGCATCCGGTAAGAGCCGTCGGCCAGACCGCCGTACCGGCCGTACCCCGGGCTCAGCCTCCGACCTGCTTGCCCTTGGCGTTCAGCACGTACCAGACGGCGCCGAACTGGTCGAGGCCCTGGCCGTTGGTCTGCCCCGGCTTGGAGTCACCGGCGTAGTAGTAGAGGGGGTGGCCGTTGTAGGTGACCTGCTCGGCGCCGTCGGAGCGCTTGGCGGTGTCGAGCAGCTTGTCGTCCACCCCCTTGCCGGCCTTGGCCGCGCCCTTGGTGAGCAGCGGCGGCCACGCCTTGGCGCAGTCACCGTCGCAGTTCGACTTGTTCTTCTTGTCGGCGAGGAACAGGTAGAGGGTGCGGTCCTTGTCGTCGACGAGGATGGTGCCGAGGTCACCCGCCTTCTTCGTGTCGACGGTGGCCTGCTTCGTGTCCGAGTTCGAGGTCGTGCCGTAGCCCGCCCCGGAGGAGCCGGCGGAGCTGTCGGAGCAGCCCGTGAGGACGGCGGCGAGCAGTACGGCGGCGGCGCAGGTCGCGGTCGGGATGGTGCGCTTCATCAGAGGGCTCCGGGGGTCGGTGCGACGGGGCCCGGTATGCCTTCCCGCCGGCACCGGGAAGCCCCCGGGGCTCCGGCCAAGAGCACTCCTCCAGCACAACGGCCGGGCACGCGGAGAGCCGGACGTTCGGGTCGAGTCAGTCCAGCCCGGGCGTCCGGCCGGACTCCAGCGTCTTCAGAGCGCGTGACGCGTCGAACGGCAGGATGGTCACCGCGACGTGCGGCAACTGCTCCAGCGTCCTGGCCATCGCCTCGCCGGTACCCCGGTGGAGGAGCTTGCCCAGGGCGTTGGCGTACATCCGGCGGGGCACGAGCACGGTCAGCGAGGTGTCCCCGTCCTGCGTGGTACGGACGGCCAGCTCCCGCATCGCGTGACGCAGCCGGCGGTCCGGGCACGCCACCAGCTCCAGAGGCACCGAGGTCGCGGACGTCGACTCCCACGCGTCGGACAACCGATGCGCGTGCGCCTCGTCGATGGCGAAGTGCACCGCCAGGACGCTGTCGGGCCGCAGCTCATGGGCGTAGCGCAGGGCCTTCAGCGTGGCCAGGTCCAGCGTCTCGACGAGGACGAGAACACGGTGGCGGCGGGACCGCGGGCGGTCTCCGTGGGCAGGCAGCCGTTGCAGCGCGGCGGTCTCGTGCCGGTACTCGCGGTTGATCCGCACCAGCGCCCAGACACCGAGTGGAAAGATCACCACGACCAGCCAGGCGCCCTCGGTGAACTTGGTCACCGCGAAGATCAGCACCACGGCCGCGGAGATGACCGCCGCCAGCGCGTTCACCGTGATCTTCACCCGGCGCATTGGCTCACGCCGACGCAGGTGGTAGGCCGTGAGACCGGAGCCCGCCATGGTGAACGCGGTGAACACGCCGATCGCGTACAGGGCCACCAGCCTGTCCACGTTGGCGCCCGTGACGAGCAGCAGAGCCAGCGAGACGGCGGTCAGCGCGATGATGCCGTTGGAGAAGGCGAGCCGGTGCCCGCGCCGGGTCAGTACCCGCGGCAGGAACCGGTCCTCCGCGACGAAGCTGGCCAGAAACGGGAAACCGGTGAACGGGGTGTTGGCGCCGGTGTAGAGCACCAGCGCGGTCGCGAGCTGGACGAGGACCAGTCCGGCCGTCCCCAGCGGTCCCGCCCCGAAGGCGAGCCGTGCCTCCTGCGCGATGACGGTCGGGGTGCCGTCGGTGTAGGGGACGGCGTGCGTGTAGTGCGCCAGGGTGGACACGCCCAGGACCAGGACGGCGAGCACGCAGCTCATGGCGACGAGGGTGTGCCGGGCGTTGCGGCCCTGCGGTTCGCGGAAGGCGGAGATGCCGTTCGAGATCGCTTCGAGCCCGGTGAGGGACGAGCCGCCGTTGGCGAAGGAGCGCAGCACGATGAACAGGGACGCCCCTTGGAGCCACCCGTCGCCGGGACTCCCCAGGGGGACGACTCCGGGGGCCTCCAGGTCGGCGTGCGGCAGCTCGCCCGTGAGCCCGCGTACGGTCGCGACGAGGAGGACGAGACCGATGGCGGCCATGAACAGATAGGCGGGCAGCGCGAACATCCGGCCCGCCTCGCGCACTCCGCGGAGATTGCCGTACGCGAGCAGGAGAATCACCGCCACGGAGACCGGCAGCTGCAGGTGGTCCAGGCCCGTCCAGCCGTTGCCGGCCAGGTGGGCGAGCGAGATGAGGGCGTTGGTGCCGGCCGAGACCTGGACGGCGACGGTCACGATGTAGTCGACGAGCAGCGCCACCGCGGCGACCTGCGCGACGTTCGGCCCGAAGTTCTCCCGGGCGACCACGTAGGAGCCGCCGGCCCGGGTGTAGAGCGTGACCACGTCGCTGTAGCAGAGGGTCAGGAGCAGCAGGACCAGCAGGATCGCGCCGGTCAACGGCAGGATCATGGTGAAGGCCGCGACCCCGACGACCGGGACGAGGACGCGGAGCATCTCCTCGGAGCCGTACGCCGACGAGCTGATGCAGTCGGAGGCGAGCACCCCGAGCGCCGTCCGGTTGGTCAGCTTCTCGTCGCTGACGTGCTCGGTGGTGAGCGGTTCGCCGAGGAGGCGTCGCTTGACGCGGTACGCGGGCCGGTCGAGGGTCATGCCGCCATCCAAGCGGGCGTTCGCCCAGGGACCGGGCAGACACCACCGGCAGGTCCGAAGGCTGCGGCGAGCGGGGGAGGGCGCCGGCCCGGGACCCGGCGGCGGCAGGTCGGCGGAGCGGCCGGGGCCCCGCGGCGGAAACTCGGATGCGGGTACCGACCGGCCACCCTAGGCTGCGCTCGCGGGGGACGCGAAGCCCCGTGCCGTCGTTGGTGGATCGGAGATGCACGGGGTATGACCAGTCGACTGTCCGCGATCTGTTTCCACGCGACCCGACCCTCGGACCTGGCGCGGTTCTGGTCCGGGGTCCTGGGCTGGGAGCGGGCCGACGATCCGGACGGCGACGTCGCGGTCGTGCCGCCCGATCCCACCGGGTTCCGCATCCTCTTCCTGCCGGGCCAGGAGCCCAAGAACGGCCAGAACCGCGCGCACTTCGACCTGACGAGCACCTCGCCGGAGGATCAGCGGCGGACCGTGGCCAGGGCACTCGAGCTCGGCGGGAAGCACATCGACGTGGGTCAACTCCCCGAAGAGGGACACGTGGTGCTCGCCGATCCGGACGGCAACGAGTTCTGCGTCATCGAGGCCGGCAACGGGTTCCTCGCCGACACCGGCTTCGTCGGAGCGCTGGCCTGCGACGGTACGCAGGAGGTCGGCTACTTCTGGAGCAAGGCGCTGCGGTGGCCCCTGGTCTGGGACCAGGACCAGGAGACCGCGATCCAGTCACCGGGCGGCGGTACGAAGATCACCTGGGGTGGTCCGCCGGTGGCGCCGAAGAAGGGCACGAACAGGCTGTGCTTTGAGCTGGCGCTCCCCGCCGGCGCCGACTGGGAGGCGGAGGCCGCCCGCCTGGTCTCGCTCGGCGCGACGCGCACCGGCACCGGCGAGAGCGCCGGCGGCCGGGCGCTCCTGCTCGACCCCGACGGCAACGAGTTCTTCGTGCGGAGGTCCCGGTAGCCCGGCCTCAGGCGATGAGGCACGTGTAGCGGCCGCTCTGTCCGAGGCCGATGCGGCCGGTGCGAGGAAGCAGTACCGGGTCCGGCCGTCCGACGGAAGCCATGGAGCAGGCGGGGTCGCCCACCACTCCCGCGGCGGCCATCCGCCGGGCGGCGGCCACCGCGGCCGGGGACGTGTACCACGTCGTCGTCGCCGTCCCGCCGGCGCTCGGCTTCGGTGCGGGGGAGGCCGGGTGTCTCGGCGTCGGCTTCGGCTTCGGTGCGCGGGTGACCGACGACGCCGGCGATCTGGGCGGTGATGCCGTACCCCGGGCGGGGGGCGGCACCGTGCCGCGCGAGGCCGGTGCTGCGGAGCGCGTGGGGGTCGCCCTCGCCCGGGAGGACGGCGCCGCGGGGGAACTGGGCGTGATTTTCGGTGTCAGCCCGGTCTCCGGAGCGGTGGTGGTCCTGGGAGGCGACGGCGTCCGCGGCGGCCGTGGGCTGGTCCCGGCCCGCGAGGACGCTGCGGACGGGGCGGCCGTCCTCCGGGGCGTCGGGGCGGTGGTGGTGCTGGGACGCGGGGCCGTCGGAGTGGTCGTCCGCGATCGTGGGGCGGTCGGGGCGGCGCTGGTACCTGATCGCGACGGCGTCGGACCGGCGCTGGTACGCGATCGCGGCGGCGTCGGCTCCCGGCGCGGGGCTGTCCCGGTCCGCGAAGACGCGGGGGAGGGGACGGGCACCGCCCCGGGTGTCCGCGCGGCCGACGGGGCGACGGCGCCCCGGGAACGCGATGCCTGGTCGCTGGCCGGTGCCGGCGGCCGGGGACCGGCCGGCGTCTTCGGGGCGGGGTTCGAGGCACGGGGCTGTCTCGGCCGCGCCGTGCTCGACGTCTCGGGCGTCGACGACGAGGACGACGGGGACGGCAGCGGAGCCAGGGTCGGCAGAGAGAGGTCGGCCGAGGCCGACGGCGCCGGACTCGGCGTACCGCCGTTCTGCGCCACCCACGCCCACACGCCGACGCCACCGAGGACGAGCACGGCGGCGCCGCCGGCGATCCAGGGGGCCCGCCGGGGTGGGCGTCGGTGACGGTTCATGGTCCTCACCGTCTCCCGCCCGGCGGCAGGGCGCTCGCCGGGAACAGCCGTGTGCCGCGCACGCGTCGGGAGGCCTGTCCGAAAGCCGCCCCCTCGGGGATGCGTCCCTGGCACCTCGGGTATGCCTCGTCCACGCGTGCGTGCGCGGGGTTGGGGGGAACTGGCCCGTGACATGGTGCCGTCCGGGAACCGGAGTCCAGGAGTCCAGGAGAGCGCGGCGACGCCGGGCGGTGCGCCTGCTGAGAGCCGGCGGCATGTACGGACCCGAGCTGCGGGAGGTACTTCCGGCGCTGGCCGGAACGGTCCTCACGGCGTGCGGCGCGTTCACCGGCCTCGTGGTGGCCTACCGCTTCCTCGGCCCGGCGGTGCCGCTGGCCGTGCTCGCCCTCGGGGTGGTCGTCGTACCGGTGGTCGTCCGGCGCCGTCGGCCGCTGACCCGGCGCCGCCGCGGGTACTACACGCCGCAGGAGATCGCGGAGCTCGACACCGACGGCCTCGCGCTGGCCGTGTGCCGCATGCTCCGCCGGGACGGCTGGGCCGTGCGGCGGGCGGCAGACGACGGCATCCGGCCGCGAGTGCGGGCCCGCCACGACCGCGGGCACCGGCTGGAGGTCGCGTTCCGCCCGGTGGCCGAGCCGCTCCCGGACGAGGACCCCCCGCCCGCCCCGGCACACCGCGGGGACCTCCCGCCACGGCTCCGGCTGGTCGTGCACCGCGGCACCTTCACCGGGCGCGACGTCCGGTGGGCGCGGGCCGAGGAGAACACCCGCCTGATGGACGGCAGACTGCTGAGGCGTTGGGCGTACGGCACCCCGCTGCACCGGCTGATCGATCTCCGCTGAGCAGTGGACAGGAGTCCGAGCATATGTACGACGAACTGGGGATCGACAGTGTGCGGGGGGAGTCGCCGCCGGCCCCTCAGGACACCGGCGGCACAGCAGCACCACGGGCAACGACCGAGGGCGACGGCGCCCCGGGCCGCCCCGCGAAGTTCGACGGAAAACCCTCCGCGTGGGCCGACCGCCCGCATAGCGTGCGGAGACCCGAACCGCCCCCACCCTCGCGCGGTCCGTGCACGTCGGGCCCCGGCCGCCCCAGGAGTTCGAGATGTCCCACGACCGCTCCGAGTCACCACCCTTACGACAGCAGAACGGACGGGCCCCCTCCGCCTCCTCGTACCTGCCGGTTCAGCTCCCACCGGCCGACGAGCGACCGGTAGGCGGGGCCCGTCGTGGTTCGGCCTACGGCTACCATCGCGCGCTGCGAGTACTGCGCCGCGCCGCCCGATGGCAGCGGAGGGTGGCCACCGTCGTCGCCCTCGGATACTTCGCCGTCTTCCTCACGCTCACCGTCGAAGCCCCCGCCCTGATGGCGCGCCCCGTCCTCGGCGGTCTGCCCACGGGACTGCTGCTCGCCCTGGTGCAGGTTCCGGTGACCTGGCTGGCAGTCGTCCTGTTCGAGTACACGGCGCGACGGTACGTCGATCCCCTGGCCCGGAGAGTCGGCCGGTACGCACGTCCGGACGACGGTGACGGGAAGCCGCGCGGATGACGGAACTCGGCGGCTCCGCGCAGTCCTGGTCCCTCGTCGCCTTCTGCAGCGTCGTCACCGTCACGCTGCTGCTGTGCGTGGTCACCGGCCCCGGCCGCGACGACCTGGAGGAGTTCTACACCGGCTACCGTTCGCTGTCCCCGATGCGCAACGGCCTGGCCGTCGCCGGCGACTACATCTCCGCGGCGACCGTGCTCACCATCGGCGGCGTCATCGCGCTGTGCGGCTACGACGGTGTCGTACTGGCCCTCAGCACGCTGCTGTCCCTGCTGCTGCTGATGGTCCTGCTCGCCGAACCCCTGCACAACACGGGCCGCTTCACGATGGGCGACGCGCTGGGCCGGCGCACGGCGGGCCGGTCCGTGCGCGTCACCGCCTGCGCCGTGACCCTGCTGGCGCTGATGCCGATGATGATCGTGCAACTGGCGGGCGTGGGACAGCTGCTGGCGTTCATCCTGGGCTTCTCCGGCAGCGTCCTGAAGACGGGCTGCATCGTCGGGGCGGGAACGCTCATGATCAGTTACGCGGCCCTGGGCGGGATGAAGGGCACCGCACTGATCCAGATCCTCAAGACGGTGATCCTCCTCGGCTCCGGTCTCGTGGTCGCCGTGCTCATCCTCCACACCTTCGGCTGGCACCCGGGGACGATGGTCGACACGGCCGCACGGCGCAGCGGCGCAGGTGAGGCGTTCCTGCGCTACGGACTGCAGTTCGCGGACGGGCCGCACCCCGCGGCCGACATGGTCAGCACCCAGGTCGCCATCGTGCTGGGCGGCGCCTGTCTGCCGCACGTCACCATGCGCATGTACACCGCGGGCAGTGCCCGGCAGGTGAGGCGCACCATGTCCTGGGCGGTGTCGGCGGTCGCCCTGTTCATGCTGGTGATCACCGTCATAGGCATCGGCGCCACGGCGCTCGTCGGCCGGCAGCGGATCACCGCGGCCGACCCGCGCGGCAGCACCGCCTATCTGCTGGGCGCGCGGGCCGCGTTCGGGCCCGAGGTGTCCCGCGCGGAGAGCCTGCTGTTCAGCACGGTCACGACGGCGGTCTTCCTCACCCTGCTCGCGTCGGTGGCCGGCATGACGCTCGCCTGCGCCAACTCGCTGGCGCACGACGTCGCGGCCTCCCGTCCCGCCGGCATGGCGCCGCCGCGCGAGATGACCCTGGCACGCGTCTCGGCGCTCGTCGTCGGCGTACCGGTGGTCCTGCTGGCGGCCCTCTTCCAGCACCGCAGCCTGCAGCCGCTCGCGACGCTGTCGTTCTGCATGGGCGCCTCGGCCATCGCCCCGGCCCTGGTGTACTCGCTGTTCTGGCGCCGTTTCAGCCGTACCGGTCTGCTGTGCACGCTGATCGGCGGTTCGTTCACCGTCCTGGTGCTCATGTCGGGCACCCGGCTGGTCTCCGGTTCGCCGACCTCGGCCTTCCCGGAGGCCGACTTCGACTGGTTCCCGTTCACGACGACCGCCCTGGTGTCGGTGCCGTTGGGCTTCGCGTTCGGCTGGCTGGGCACCCTCCTGGGCGGCCGCCGCGGCGCACGGCGCGAGCGCGAAAGGTACGCCGCCGTCGAGCACCGCATCCTCGCCGGCCCACCGAGGCGCCGGCCGGAATGGAGCCCGGACGAGACCACCGCGATGTCCCGTTCCGTACGTGATGGGCGGGACAAGCCCTAGGTTTGCTCGGTGGTGGTGCGCAGCGGGGAGGCGGTGATCTGGGCGCGCTCGCTCTCGTCGGTCGTGTACTGGTCCCGGAACCACTGCATGCCGTCGCGGCGCAGGAAGTAGCCCTCGGCGAACTGGTGGTAGGAGGCGGTGTCGAAGCTCGCGTCGGTGACCGGGTAGAACAGCACCGCAGCCTGCAGCCGCTCGCGCGGCCTGCCCGGGCGAACCGACGAACTCGCCCCTCTCGCCAGGCCGCGCTCCGCCTACCCCTGTTTGATCGCGGAGATGTCGAACTCCAGGACGATCTTGTCGCCGACCAGCACGCCGCCGCCTTCAAGGGCCGCGTTCCAGGTCACGCCGAAGTCCTTGCGGGAGATCGTCACCGATCCCTCCAGGCCGACGCGCTGGTTGCCGAAGGGGTCGACGGCGTTGCCCGTGTATTCGAAGTCGATGGTGACCGGCCGGGTGGTGTCCTTGATGGTGAGGTCCCCGGTGACGCGGTACTCGGTGCCGGAGCGCGGCTCGACCGAGGTGGTGCGGAAGGTGATGTCGGGGAAGTTGGGGGCGTCGAGGAAGTCGTTGGTGCGCAGGTGCTCGTCGCGCTGCTCGACGCCGGTGTCGATGCTCTGGGTCTTGATCACCACGTGAGCGGTGGAGCGGGCCGGTTCGGCGCCGTCCAGATGGGCGGTGCCCTCGAACTCGTGGAACGCCCCGCGGACCTTGGTCACCATGGCGTGGCGGGCCACGAAACCGATACGGGTGTGGGCGGGGTCGAGGACGTAGTCCCCGGTGAGGTCGGCGTGGCCGGCGGGCGTGGTCATGGTTCTCCTTGAAGGTCGGATCACGGCGGCGGTCGTCCGGAACGTTCCCGAAGCACGCTAGGCCGTCGCGCGTCCCCGGCTCGCCCGGACGCGCGAACTGCTCCCGGAGTGCACTCTGACCGGTGATTTCGAGCCATCGGTTGAGTCGTCTCCACAGCGGGGCCCCGTTCGGCGTCCCTTCCCTCCGGGACCCCACTGCCGGGTCACCCGTCGGCTTCCCGGGCCGTCACACCCAGTGGCCGACGGACCCGTACAGGTCGATCCCGGCCTGCACGGTGCGCAGCGTCCAGTACGTGGCCGTCATGCCGGCCGCCACGATGACGCAGCTCCTGCGAAACCTCCGCCACACCTTCCACTCGCGCATTGCGTACCTCCCCTTCGTGCGTACTGACGTGGGGCCAGGGCCCGGTCCGCGCTCTCGGGACCGCGGTGCTCGAGAGTCGTAGGCCGGTGCCGGAGGGGGCGACGTCGAACGGAACAGGAGGAGCAGGGAACACACGCTTCGGGGCTGGGTACCGGCGCCTCGGTCACGGAGGGACGGGCTTCGACGCAGCTCGGGAACACGCGCTGCAGGTCGCGCACTTGACGATCTGCTGATTCGGGTTGGGCGTCGCCGCCCTTCTCTACCTCGGATGATCCCGCCGTGATGCATGCCGCGCGCACTTTGGCGTGGCGTGTCGTCGGTCAAACCCCCGGACGGCCGCGCCCCGGGGCCGGGGGAGTGGTCCGCCGCCGTGCGCCGCACGACGTCACGGCGCTCGCCAGATGTTGTCGAAGGCCGCCTCTTCGATCTGCCGCTGTTGCCGTACCCCCGCGAGTTCCGTCACCGCGTCCTCGACGGCGGCCAGAACCGTCACGAGCGCGTCGGCGTCGAAACCCTCGAAGTCGCCGACCGGCTCGTCGTGCACCCCCACGACGGCGGCGAGGCCGGAGAGGACCGGCTCGCCCGACCTCCAGCGCTCGGCCGCGTGGCGCCGGGCCGGCGAGTCGACCGGAGTCTGCCGGTCGGACCTGCGGCGAAGCCAGCCGCGCCGTTGCCGGGTGTCGTCCCCTTCCGCGTCCAGCGTGGCGCGATACGCCTCGGACAGGCCGCGGCCCCGGCGCCACAGCCAATCCTCGACGGACTCGTACGGCGCCACCCGGTCGAGCGACGACTCCGCCTCGTCCAGCAGACGATCGTCCATGCCCCGCTGCGTGCCGGGCACGATGCGGTCGCCGTGCAGAGTGACGGCTCCGGCGCCGAGCAGGTCGACGAGTTCCGCCCCCGCGAGCGCCAGCGAGAGATCGCCCCTCTCCACAGGGCGGTCGGAGGCGGTTTCCAAGGTGACGATCAGCAGGTCCATGGGTGTGGTCATATCGGACTCCGTAACCGGATGCGCAGTAGGGGGCGGCAGCGGTAACCCAGGCCATCGCCTCCGTCACGCCGGCTGGGCGTGGGGATCGTGGCAATCCCAGCTTACGTACGGCCCCGGTCACCGCGGTGCTGATCCGCCGTCAGGTCGGCGTCGCGACCGGCACCGGCATCCGGCCCCACCGCCCGCCGGGCGGACACCCGGCGGGCGGTGACACCCGCTCCCTCAGGGGGCGATGGGCAGCTGACGCTTGTGCTCGGTGAGGTGGTAGCGCGCGACGATCTTCTTGAAGACCGCCTCGTCCACCGGCTTGCCCTCCAGGAAGTCGTCGATGTCGTCGTAGGCGACTCCGAGGGCGTCCTCGTCGGCCTTGCCCGGGGCGAGGGTCTCCAGGTCGGCCGTCGGCGTCTTCCGCACCAGCTCGGAGGGAGCGCCCAGCGCGTCGGCGAGGGCGCGCACCCGGCGCTTGGTCAGGCCGGTCAGCGGCACCAGGTCGGCGGCGCCGTCGCCGAACTTCGTGAAGAAACCGGAGACGGCCTCGGCGGCGTGGTCGGTACCGACGACCAGGCCGTCGTGCGCCCCCGCCACCGCGTACTGGGCGATCATGCGCTGCCGGGCCTTGATGTTGCCGAGGACGAAGTCCTGGTGGTGGGCGTCGCGGAAGGCGACGTCGGCGGTCACCGCGGCCTCCAGCGCGGCGTCGCTCGCGGGCTTGACGTCGACGGTCAGCACATGGTCGGCCTGGATGAAGGAGAGCGCGAGCTGCGCGTCGTGCTCGTCGGCCTGGGCGCCGTAGGGCAGCCGCATCGCGTAGAATCGCGCCTCGTGGCCGGCGGCGCGGGCCCGCTCGACGGCGAGCTGGCACAGGCGGCCCGCGGCCGTGGAGTCCACTCCACCGCTGATCCCGAGGACGAGGGACCGCAGACCGGTGGAGGTGAGCCGCTCGGCGAGGAAGGCCACCCGGCGCTCGATCTCCTGCTCGGCGTCGAATTTCTCTGCCACGTGGAGTTCCCTGGCGATCTGCTGCTGCTGGGCGATGGGCGCCGGCTCGCTCACGTCTGCTCCTGATCTCGTTCGCGTTGTGCTGCCGTTCCCAGCCTACCCAGACGCCCCCACCGGCATGGGGGCCGCGTCAGGCGCAGGCCGCTCGGGCGGTGAACCGCGTCATGGGCGGCCCGGTTCCGGAAGTTCACGGCCCAGGCGGGCGAGCGGGGAGAAGGCCATCACCGCCGGGGAGAGCATCATGCCCGCGGCCGTCACGAGGAGACTCGTGCGCAGCCCCCACTCCGCCGCGAGGAACCCGCCGGCCAGCGAACCCAGCGGCGCCGTCCCCATGCCGGCGAACGTGATCGTCGCGGCCACCCGGCCCTGCATCCCGTCCGGAGTGACGGCCTGCCGGACGGCCATGAGCGTGACGTTCACCAACTGGCCGCCGAGCCCGAACACGAAGCCGACCGCGACGAGCGCGGTGACCGTCACGGCCGACGAGCCGTGCAGCGCCGCCACACACAGGAACGCGCCGTCGCCGAGCACCGCCGCCCACACGAGCACGACGCCGTGACCGAACCGGCTCGGCAGCCGCGCGGCCAGCACCGAGCCGACCAGCGCCCCCGGCCCCACCGCCGCGAGCGCGAGCCCGACGACCGTGCCCGACAGGTGCAGTTCCCGCGGCAGGAAGAGAAGCTGGACGGTCGTCACGGCCGCGAAGGAGAACTGGAAGACGGCCGAGGCCAGGCACACGGTCCGCAGCGCGGGGTCGCCGGCCACGAAGCGCAGGCCCTCGCGAACGCGGCGCCGGACCCGGGGCGCGTGCTCCGCGCGTCCCGGGACCGCTTCGGACCGGCGGATGCGCCGGATCGACAGGAACGACAGCGCGAAGAACAGTGCACCGGAGGCGACAGCGACCGGTGCCGACAGCAGCGACACCAACGCACCGCCGAGAGCGGGACCCCCGACCTGTGCCGCGGACCGGCTGCCCTCCAGTGCGCTGTTGCCCCGCACGAGCCGGTCGCGTTCCACCATGCGCACCAGAGACGTCTGGTAGGCCACGTCGAAGAACACGGACAGCGTTCCGACGGCGAAGGCCAGCACGAGCAGGCCGGGCAGGACCATGAGGCCGAGGACACAGGCCGATGCGGCGGCGCCCAGCGCCAGAGCCCGGCCGGCGTCCGCGAGCACCATGGTCGTCCGGGTCCGCCACCCGTCCACCCACGCGCCGGCGACGAGCGAGAGCAGCAGCACCGGCGCCTGGCCCACCGCGCGGAGGACGCCCAGCTGACCGGCACTGGCGTCGAATGTCAGGACCGCGAGGAGCGGCAGGACGACCAGACTCGTGTGTTCACCGAGCTGAGAGGCTGTCTGACCCAGCCAGAGCCTGCGGAAGTCGGCGTCCCGCCACAGGCTCGACGGCACGGGATCGACGGAATCGGGTACGGCGGAGGAAGCGGACGGCACGGGAGTCCCTCGGGTGGCCGACGACGAGGCCCGCCGCCGGCACCTGAACGGTGTGCCGGCGGTGTTCGGGCGGGGAGGGCTCGCTGTGCCGCGCATCGAGGGCAGCACGCGATGACAGGCCGGTCACGGCCCACAACGTCAACGCGCGCTCGGACGACCGACCATGTCTCGACTCCTCGTGAGTGACTCCGTGCGCCGTACGGTAGCCGACGGCGGTCACGGCCGGGCGGGCATCGCGCCGCGCGGCGGCGGCACGGACAGGTCGGGATCGCCGAACTCCGTGCGCAGGGCCTGGAACGCGGTGACCTTCTCCGCACCGAAGCGGCGCACCTGGGAGGCGTACTCGTCCGCGGTGAGGAACGCCGTGGGCCTGGACTTGCTGTGGAACTTGTCCGCGTACATGACGAGCCGCTCCTCGTCCGTCACCGCCAGGTAGTCGGCGACGGGCAGGGGAAGGCCCTGGCTCACGACGTCCTCCTTGGTGACCCCCACTCCCGTGTGGTGGGAGCAGAAGCGGCGCAGCGCCTCCGGGAAGCCCTCGTCCTCCAGGATCCCGTGGCCGAGCAGCCCGTGCCGGATGTAGTTGCCGTGGTCCAGCCGTCCGTCGTCCCCGTACAGGCGGTAGACGCCGATGTCGTGCAACAGGCAGCCGGCGCGGACCAGTTCGGCGTCCAGGTGACCGAGGCGGGGCGCGGCGAGGAGCTGCTCGGCGACGCTCCAGACGATCTCGCAGTGGGTGTGCACGAGATCGAACGCCTCGGTGGTCGGGGCGTACTTCCGGTGCAGCGCACGGATCTCTTCGGTTCCCGGAATCCTCACCGGGGGAGCCTAACAACCTCTTCGATGACGACGACGAGGCCGCCCGGCGGATCCCCGGCCACCGTCGCCTACTCCGGGGGCGTGGGGGTGTCGTGGGTGCGGTACATCGCCTGCACGTCCAGCTCCAGTTGGACGGTCGGCCCGACCACCGCGATGCCGCGGGCCAGCATGGAACGCCAGTTGAGGGTGAAGTCCTCCCGGTGGAGTTCCGCCTTGGCGAGCGCCGCGCACCGCAGTTCCTGGTCGTAGCCGCCGTTCACCGTCCCGAGGTAGGTCGTGTCGAGACCGACGGAGCGGCTGGTGCCGTGCATGGTGAGCGTGCCGTGCAGCGTCCACTTGGAGCCGCCGCGGTAGGCGAACCGGGTGCTGGTGAAGTCGATGTACGGATACCGCTCGACGTCGAGGAAGTCCGCGGAACGCAGGTGGTTGTCGCGGGTGTTGTTGCCCGTGGTGAGACTCGAGGCGTCGATGCGCACCGAGACGTGGGAGTCTGCCATGTTCGGCGCGACGCGGATACCGCCCTGGAAGCGGGTGAAGCGGCCGTGCACATGGGCCATGCCCACGTGCTTGGCGATGAAGCGGATCGCGGTGTGCGGGGGGTCGAACAGCCAGGTGCCGGCCGTCGGCAGTTCCAGTTGGCGGGCGGACTCCAGCGCGACACGCACGGGAGGAAGTGCCACTCCGGCGGTGATGTCGAGGTTCTCGCGGGCCGGCGCCAGGCCCTCGGCCACCGTCATCACGCTGTAGGAGCCGGGTGGCAGCGTCGCCACGAAGAAGCCGTTCGGGTCCGTGGTCCCGTGGGTCGCCACGCGGTGGCTGTCCACGGCGGTCACCGTGACGTCGGCTCCGCCCATGGGCTGTCCCATGGGGTCGACGACCTCGAAACCGAAACCCCCCGCGCCGGGCGGCAGGGGGACCGACAGGCTCGGCGTGGCATCGGACGAGCCGCGGGAACGCCGGCGTCGGAGCAGCCCGAGGGCCATGGAGTTCACCTTTCATCACGCGTGTCACTGACGCGTCCCGCTCGACCTCCTGCGTTCGCGGTCGTCAAGAACCCTCCGGAAGGGGGCGCGGGCGTGACGCGGCAGTTCGTTAACGATCATAAAGCCGTCGCCTCGGGCACGGTTACTCAGGGGGCATGAGCTGGCAGAACCGTCCCAAGGCCGAAGAAGCGGCGTACAACAGTGCTGCAATGCGGTGAATCTCCGCGCTCCGGACCCGGGAATTTGCAGTGGTGCTGTGGCGAAGAACACGGAGGAAGGCCGCGCACCGTGGGAGGTACCGTGAGCGTGGTCTTCCGTATTCGGGGGACATGAGGCGACATGGCGAATGTCGGAACACAACCGTCGGCGGACGTATCGGGTCCCGCGCTCAAGCGCGCGCTGACCACCCCGCTGCTGTACTTCTTCATCCTGGGCGACGTCCTCGGCGCCGGCGTGTACGTCCTCGTGGGGCAGGTGGCCTCCGACACCGGGGGAGCGGTGTGGGTGCCGCTCGTCGTCGCGCTGCTGCTGGCACTGCTGACGGCCGCGTCCTACGCGGAACTGGCGACGAAGTACCCGCGGGCGGGCGGGGCCTCCCACTACGCCACGCTGGCCTTCGGGCCGTTCGCCGGGTTCATCGCCGGGTTCTGCATGCTCGCCGCCGGCATCGTCTCCGTGGCGGCCCTCGCCCGGGGCTTCGGGGGCGACTACCTGTCCGCCTTCGTGACGCTTCCGGTGGGGGTCGTCGCCGTCCTCTTCCTCGCCCTGCTCGCGCTGGTCAACGCCCGCGGCATCACCGAGTCGACCCGCGCCAACGTCGTCGCCACCGTCATCGAGGTGGGCGGCCTGGTCGTCATCGTCGTCCTCGGCGGGTGGCTGCTGCTGCGCGGCGACGGCGACGCGGGACGCCTCGTCCAGCTCGGCACGCCGGAGAAGGGGGCCGCGGCGGCGGTGCTGAGCGGCTCCGTGCTGGCGTACTACTCCTTCGTCGGGTTCGAGACGTCCGTGAACGTCGCCGAGGAGACCCGCGACCCGCGGCGTTCCTACCCCCGCGCCCTGTTCGGCGCCCTGGCCACCGCGGGGGCCGTGTACGTCCTGGTGGGCGTCGCCGCGTCCGCGGCCGTACCGACCTCACGGCTGGCCGAGTCGAGCGGCCCGCTGCTCGAGGTCGTGAAGGCCGCCGGAGGGGTCCCGACGCGCCTGTTCAGTGCCATCGCGCTCGTCGCCGTCGCCAACGGCGCGCTGCTCACCGGCATCATGTCCTCCCGGCTGGCCTACGGCATGGCCCGGGACGGACTCCTGCCCGCCGGGCTGGCCAAGGTGCTGCCCGGCCGCCGGACACCGTGGGCCGCGATCGCGGTGACGACCCTGCTGTCGATGCTGCTCGCGCTCACCGGCAGCGTCGCCACCCTGGCGTCCACCCTGGTCCTGCTGCTGCTCGTGGTCTTCTTCATGGTCAACACCGCCGTGCTCGTCCTGCGCCGCGACCCGGGCGGCGCCGACCACTTCCGGACGCCGACCGTGCTGCCCGTGCTGGGTGCCGCGTCCTGCGTCGTGCTGGCCACGCAGATCGAGGCCGAGGTGTGGCTGCGCGGCCTGGTGGTCGTCGCCGTCGGTGCGGTGCTCGCCGCACTCGGCGCGGCCCGGCGAAGCAAGCACCCGAACGGCGAGGAGACCTCCCGGGCCACCGGCACCGCCCGGGAGCCCGACCCCAGGTAACCGCTGCCCCGTGGGGTGCCGAGCCGGGGGCCGGCCGCCAAATGCATTGCCGCCGGCCGGCCCGATCGGATAGGAAGCTCGCATGCTACGAGGGGGCAAGGTCGGGCTGCGGGCCCGGCACGAGGCGGACATCCCGGTCCTGCGGACCGAGCTCTACGACGACGTGGTCAACTCCTCGCGCGCCGGAGGCCGGCCGTGGCGGCCGATCACGCCGGGTGCGAAGGACCCGCGGCTGGTGGTGGACGACGACGAGGAGGGGCACGTCCCCTTCTCGGTGGTGGAGCTGGACGGCGGCACGCTGGTCGGCACCGCGAATCTGTGGGGCATCGACCTGCACAACCGGTCCGCGCACATCGGCTTGGGGCTGCTGCCGTCCTGCCGCGGCAAGGGCTACGGCACCGACGTGGTCGCGGTGCTGTGCCACTACGGGTTCACCGTGCGCGGCCTGCGGAGGCTGCAGATCGAGACCCTGTCGGACAACGCCGCGATGCTGCGCTCCGCCGAGCGCAACGGGTTCGTCCGCGAGGGCGTGCTGCGCTCCTCGGCCTGGGTGATGGGCGAGTTCCTGGACGAGGTGGTCCTCGGACTCCTCGCCCCGGACTGGAAGCCGGACCCGAGGGACTGGCTTCGGTGAGGATCCGACCGGACCTCGGTCAGTCGATGCCCTCGACGATGCGGAAGTCGCGCTCGACTCCGTCGGAGAGGGCGGCCAGCGCCTCCTGGTAGGCCGCACTCCCGTGCGCCGCGACGGCCTGCTCGAAGCTGTCGAACTCGACCAGGACGGTGCGCTCGGCGATTCCGGCGTCATGCGCCACGACCCGACCACCGCGGACGAGGGTCCGGCCGCCCCCCGCCTTGACGGCCGGACCGGCCAGCTTGTTGTAGGCAGCCAGCTTCTCGGGGTCCGAAATGGTGCGGTAGACGCTGACCCAGTAGCCCTTGGGCACGGAACCTCCAGTGTGGGGATGAGTGCAACCGACTTACGGGTTGGTCCCGGACGAGCGTCGGCGGGCGAGAGTGAGGCTCGTCAGCGTCGTGATCGCCATGGCGCCGATGCCGACCAGCGCCGCGGTGGTGTAGGCGCTGTCGTCGGGGAAGAGGTGGCCGGGGCCGGTGCCCGCGGCGAGGATCAGCCCGCCGATGGCGCTGCCCAGGGAGTACCCGACGCTGCGGACGACGTAGTTGAAGCTCATGGCGCTCGACGTCTCGCTCCTGGGGGTGACGGCCAGGATGACGCCGGGCATCGCGGCCGAGAAGCCGCCGACGCCGAAGCCGAGCACGCCCATCGCCGTGAACAGTTCGGCCAGGTCCGACCGGGCCGCCGCGAACAGGGCGAACCCACCGCCGACCACGACGGCGCTGCCGGCCAGGAGCAGGGGGTCGGAGATCCGCGTCCGGACCCGCGGCGTGAGCTTGCCGGCGACGAACCCCAGCACCGAGAACGGGGTGAGGACCAGCCCGGCGACGAAGGTCGTCAGCCCGAAGCCGTAGCCGGTGCCGTGCGGCGTCTGCGCGTACCGGGTGATGAGCGTGAGCAGGAGGTACATGCCGATCCCGCCGACGAACATGGCGAGGTTCGCCCCGGCGACCGCCGGGTGCCGCACCGCCCGCACATCGACCAGAGGCGTCGTGCTGCGCAGCTCGACGACGGCCCAGACGCAGAGCAGCACCACCGCGACGACGGCGAGGCCCGCCGCCACGGCGCTGTGCCGGCTCCACAGGTTCCGTTCGCCGGCGAGGAACAGCACCAGGAGCAGCGCGGCGGCCAGGACGACAGCGCCTGCCACGTCCACGTGGGCGGAGCGGCCTTCGGGGGCTTCGGGCATGGAGCGCCACGCGGTCAGGAGCGCGGCGGCGGTGACGACCAGGCCGAGGCCGTAGGCGGCCCGTACCCCGCCGAGCTCGGCGAGCAGCGCGGCCAGCGGGTAGCCGACGCCGACCCCGATGATCGAGACCACCGAGATCAGGGCGATCACGGCCGCGCCGCGCTCCTCGGGGAGGTGGTCCCGGGCCACGCCCATCATCAACGCCGTCAGCCCGAGCCCGACGCCCTGGGCCGCTCTGCCGGCCAGCAGCCACGCGAACGGCAGCGGCAGCACGGTGAGCGCGCTGCCGGCGACGACGACCGCCAGCGTGGCGAGGATCGTGGCCCGCCGGTGCGGGCCGGCTCCGAGCCGGCCCAGGACCGGCGTGGCGACGGCGCCGCTGAGCAGCGCGACGGTCAGCGTCCACTGCGCGCTGCCGAGCGAGACGTGGAACGAGGTCGCCACGCTGGTGATGAGCGGCGCCCCGAGGCTGCCGACGGCCGCCACGACCAGAGCGATGAACATCAGGGCGGGGACCAGCAGCCGCGCTTCGGAACGCGCCGCCGGGAACGCCTTCGCCGCGACCCCGCCTACCGGCTGCCCGGTCACTGCTTCGGCCCTTCGCGGTCCTGGCTCTCGAGCTCCGCCAGGTGCTTCAGGGCCGGAAGGGCCGCCACCAGCGCCTCGATCTCGTCGCCGGTGAGCTCGCCGATCAACCGCTCGAACGCGTGGACGCCCGCCTGGTGCCGCGTCCGGACGTAGGAGGCGCCGGCCTCGGTCAGGCACACCAGCGTGACCCGCTTGTCGGACGCGTCGCCCCGCCGCTCGACCAGGCCGGACTCCTCCATCACCCGGACCAGGGCGGTCATCGCGGGCTGGGTGACGCCTTCGACCGCGGCCAGATCGGTGATGCGCCGCGGGCCGGTCCGGTCCAGGGTGGCCAGGGTGGCGGCGGACGTCAGGCTCATGTCCCGGGGCAGGCGTCTCGCGGCCCTGGTGGCCAGGCTGTAGAGGGCTGCGCCGATGGCGGCGGACGCGCCAGGAGCGGTGTCTTGACGACTCATGCTCGAAGCATAACACTTTTATATTCATAGTTTATGTAAATGCTTCCGCCCAGCACCACCCCGCGGCGCCGTCCAGGACCTGGCGGACGGCGGACAGGCAGGTCACCGCTTGAGGAACTCCAGCAGATCCTGGTTGAAGCGTTCCTTGTCGCCCGGCACCAGGGCGATGCCGTGCGAGCCGCCCTCGTAGACCTTCAGCTCGGCGTCCGCGATCAGCTGAGCGGACTTGCGGCCGGTGGCGTCGATCGGGACCACCTGGTCGTCGTCGCCGTGCACGACGAGTGTCGGGACGTCGAACTTCTTGAGGTCCTCGTGGAAGTCCGTCGTGCCGAAGGCGTCGACGCAGTCGACACCGCCTTCGATGGTCTGCGCCATGGCCATGTACCAGAAGGCGTCCTTGTTGCCCTGGGTGACCTTGTCGCCCTCGCGGTTGGCGGAGAAGAAACCGACCGCGGTGTCCTTCCAGAACTGGGAACGCTCCTTGAGGATCCCGGCCTTGATGTCGTCGAAGACGGACTGCGGGACGCCTTCGGGGTTGTCCGGGCCCTGCAGCATCAGCGGTGGGATGGCGGACAGCAGGACGGCGGAGCGGATTCGCCCGGTGCCGTGGCGGCCGATGTAGCGGGCGAGTTCGCCGCCGCCCATCGAGTGCGCCACGAGCGTCACGTCCCGCAGGTCGAGGCCGGTGATCAGGTCGTTCAGGTCGTCGGCGAAGGTGTCGAAGTCGTAGCCGTCGTACACCGGCGTCGAACGGCCGTGACCGCGCCGGTCGTGCGCGATCCCGCGGTAACCGGCGTCGGCGACGGCCTTCAGCTGGTCCTGCCACGCGTCACCGTTGAGCGGCCAGCCGTGGATGAACACCACCGGACGGCCACGCCCCCAGTCCTTGTAGAAGATCTCGACACCGTCTCGCGTCGTGCAGATCGGCATTGCGTGTCCTTTCACCGCAGCGAACAGGGCCCCCGGCCGAGCATCCCTCCCGCCTCCTTCGGACGCCACACGAACTCACCCAGCGTGATGATGTGTCTCCGGACGGGCGTGCCCCGGGCCCGGGGCACGGCTTGCTCGTCGCCGGGTGCGAAGGCGCGAGCCGTGGGCGGGGATCACCGCTACCGGGTCAGGTCCGGGCCCTGTGCCCCGGCCTCCGTCCCCCTGCCGCCCCACCGCCGGGCGCCCATCACCGCGCCACCGGCCACCGCCAACCCGGCGACCAGCCCGGCCGCGACCACCCGACCCAGCCCGGACCCCGTCCCGGTCACCGGAGCAGCCGCGGCAGCCAGCACCAGCCCGGCCCCCGCACAGGCACCGACCGCTTCCGCCCACACCCGCACAGTCCCGCGTCCCCGCCGCCACGGCCACGTCTCGCTCGCCACCAGGTAGGCGACCAGCAGCGTCACCACCCCGGCCCTCTCCCACCACGCGGGGTCCCCGAACGCCGCGATCACCACGACACCCCCCGCCAGCACCGTCGTACGGTGCCGCGACGCGACGTGAGACCAGCGCGCCGACTCCAGCGACGGCCGCCGGTCCACCGCGGGCGCCGCCCACGCCGCGCAGACGACAGCGCACCCGAACAGCACCGCCCCCCGCACACCGGTCACCGTCACCCACGGCCGCCATGCCAGCACGACGGCCGCCACACCGAGCACCCGCACCGGCACCGTCCCGGCCCAGTACTCGACGTACTCGCGGAGGCCCACCCGCGTACCGCGCACCGTCATCGACCTCGCCCCCGGCTCTCGATCCGACCCGCCAGCAACGGCGCCAGCGCCAGGTCCAACGGCTCGCCCACGACGTGCCGGAGCACCGGCACCCCGCTGTCCCGCAGCGCGAACCGCATCGCGTCCCGGTCCGCATGCCACAACCGCAGCCCCAACTCACCCGCGACATCACCGGGTTCGACCTGCGGATCCCCGCTCGGTATCTCGACGACGACCGGACGGCGCCCCCGCCCCTGGAGATCCCGCAGCACCTTCAGCACCCGCGCGTCGCTCAACGGGGTGAACACGTACACCAGCGCTCCCTCCGGCAGCGCCGGCGGCGGCACCCGCTCGAGCCCGGGCCCGTCGAAACGGCGGTCCTTGCGGACGTCGAGGACGCTCTCGACGATGCGGTAGAACGCCGCGTCCCCGGTCCCCGGTGTCAGCCATCGCGTGGTGCCCCCGGTCGAGACGACCCCCACCCGGTCGTGGGTGCGCAGATAGGCCCGGGCCAGTCCGGCCGCGGCGCGCACCGTCTCGTCCAGGGACGACACCCCGGTCACCGGGTCCACGACGTCGCCGAACGCGTCGAGCAGCATCACCGCGTCGGCGGCCCGCTCGGCCGCGAACCGGTGCAGCTGCACGGCCCCGCGGCGGGTCGTCGACGGCCAGTGGATGCGCCGCTGCCGCTCCCCGGGCACCCACGGTCCCACCCCGACGACCTCGACGCCCTCTCCGGCCTCCAGCGAGGCGTGCTCACCGAGCCGCTGCGGCAGCCGCGCCGGTATCGGCGTGAACCGGGCCTGCGCGGCCTGCGGGAACACGGACACCTCGGCCGCCTCGACCCGCACGGTGCGGCGCACGGTGCCCCCGGCGTCGTACACGTCGAGGTCCACCGGACCGAGCGACCAGCGCCCCCAGCGCAACGCGGTGTGACGCAACGTCACCGTCGAAGAACCGACGACGACCTCGTCCAGACGCAGGCCCGGGCCGAGTGTGACACCGGGGTCGAGACGGACGGCACTGCCGTCGTGGGCCACCGAGATGCGGACGGTGACGGTGTCGCCCTCGAAGCAGCGCCTCGGCTCGACGGTCGTCGACGTCTCGATGCGACGCGCGTAGGCGCGGGGCAGTGAGAGCGCGAGCAGCACCAGCGCCGCCGCCGCCGGAGCGAACAGCCACGCCCGGCCGGTGAGCAGGGCGGCGGACAGCGCGACGACGGCGACGGTCAGCAGACGCAACGTCCGCTCGCCCGGACGCGGCCCGCCGGGCGGCGGGGGCGGCGGCTGCGTCGGCGACGTACGACCCTCCAGGGCACGGACCACCGCGGCACTCGGCCGCGACGCGGACGCGGTCACGACGGGACGGCGGCCGTGCGCCGCGTGGACGGCGTTTCGACGCTGTCGACGATCTCACGCAGGACGTCGTCCGTGGACACCTCGCGCACCCACAACTCCGGCCGCAGCGACACCCGGTGGGCCAGCGCGGGCACCGCGAGGCTCTTGAGGTCCTCCGGGACGACGTAGTCCCGGCCGTCCAGCACGGCCCGGGCACGCGCGAGCTGGACCAGGGCGAGTCCGCCGCGGGGCGAGGCGCCGATGCTGATCTGGGGATGGCCGCGGGTCGCGCCGACCAGCGCGACGGCGTACTCCAGCAGGTCGTCGTCGATCTCCACGCGCTCCACGACGGCCCGCCACGCCAGGACGTCGGCCGGCCCGGCGAGCGTGTCGAGCACGGCCTCGGGCGCGGCCCTGTCGATCCGCGCCCGCAGCATCGCCAGCTCCTCGCGGGCGTCCAGGTACCCCATCCGCACGCGCAGCTGGAACCGGTCCAGCTGGGCTTCGGGGAGGGAGTAAGTGCCCTCGTACTCCACCGGGTTGGCGGTCGCGATCACCAGGAACGGTTCGGCGAGCGGCCGGGTCTCGCCGTCCACGGTCACCTGCGACTCGGCCATCGCCTCGAGCAGCGCGGCCTGCGTCTTGGGCGGCGTCCGGTTGATCTCGTCGGCGAGCAGGAGGTGCGTGAAGACGGGCCCGGGGTGGAACACCATCTCGCCGGTGCGCTGGTCGTACAGCGGCGCCCCGGTGACGTCCGACGGCAGCAGGTCGGGCGTGAACTGGATCCGGCGGAAGTCCAGGCCGAGCGTGGTGGCGAAGGACCGTGCGAGGAGCGTCTTGCCCAGCCCCGGCAGGTCCTCGACCAGGACGTGCCCGCCGGCCAGCACGGCCAGCATCACGAGTTCGAGGGCGTCCGACTTGCCCACGACGGCACGGCCGACCTCGCGCAGTACGGCATCGGCCTGCCGGCCGACCTGCTCGGCGGTGCGGGGCTCGGGCACGGAGGGACTCGTCACGTCGCTTCTTCCTTACGGGTACGGGTACGGGGACTCGGAGTTCGCGGTGCGGGTGTGCCGAGTGCTTCGAGCCGGTCGACGAGGTCGCGCAGCACGTCGACGGGAACGTCGCCGTCGGGCCCGGTCCGGGGCGGTTCCGGCCCCAGCCACGGCCACAGTCCGGGCCCGATCAGCTCGGCGGCGCGCTCCGGCTGCTGGTCGAGCGACACATGGTGGTGCTCGGCGAGCACGGCGGCGTACAGGCGGCGCAGTTCGGGCCGGAGCACCGCGCGGTAGTAGAGGGCCCCGTCGGGGCCGGTGGCGGTCCGGATGTTCCGTCGCCACTCGCCCATACCCGGCGCCCGGGTACGCAGCAGCCGTACCTCTTCGCGCCGTCCGTTGTCGAAGGCGGCCGCCCCGGCGACGTACCGGGCGGCCACCAGCGCCGCGACGACGAGCACGGCCACGACGGCACCGGCCGCCACGGGTCCGTCGAGGAGCAGGACGAGCAGGACACCGGAGCCGGCGACCGCCCCGCCGAGCAGCCCGAGTCGGCGCAGCGGGAGCGGTTCCGGCTCGACGAACCGGTCAGCGGCCCGGTTCACCGCGCGGTCTCCCGGTCCTGGAGCAGCGAGGCGATCTCCTCCAGGGCCTCGGCCGCGGCCTCGCGGTGCGGGGCACCCATCGGGTGTGAGGAGTAGCGGGCCTCGCGGAACAGTGCGGTCAGACGCGGCGCGGCCGGACCCGGGGCGAGACCCGCGGCGGCGGCGCGGGTGAGCAGGTCGGCCGGACTGTCGGACGCGTGCCGCCGCACGCCGGACGCGACGAGGGCGTCCTCCATCGCGGCGTAGCAGGCGATGACGGCCGCTCGGGCGTCACCGGCGTCGGCCAGGGCACGCCGGCCCGACCGCACGGCGGACAGCAGCAGCCTCGCGTCGTCGTCCTCCACTCGCGTGTCCGGGAGGTCGGGGCGCGGTGGCACCGTCAGCCCGATCCGTCGCAGGCGCCGCACGACGGCCACCGCGACGATCAGGACGACGAGCACGGCCAGCAGACCGAGCAGGAGGTACAGCGGCAGGGACATGGCGTGCCCCGAATCCTCGCCGGGCGTGGACCTGTTGCGGGCCGGCGGCATGGAGGGCGGCGGCGTCGGGGAGGGCGGCGGGAGGTCCATCGACGGGGGCGGTGTGCTGTCGCGGGTGAACGCGTGCAGCACCAGGGCCAGGACGCCGACGACACCGGGCCCGGCGAGCAGCAGTGGCACGGCGGCCTGCCGCAGCCGTTCCTCGCCCGGTGGCAACCCGACGCGGTCGGCGCCGATCCGCGGCCGCAGACGCTGGGCGGCGTGCATGGCCCCCACCGCCCAGGCGACGGACAGCCCGATCGCGACGATGCCCCAGTGGCCCAGCGGCCCCTTGCCCGCGTGCAGCAGCCCTTCGGCGGGCCGCAGTACGAGCGCGGCGACGGCCAGCACCCCGACGGCCCCGACGGCGACCACTGCCCCGGGTGCCGTCCGGTGCTCCTCCCGCTCACCCTGCTTCATGCCGTCCCCCCGCCGAACCGTTCCCCCGAACGTCGGTTCACCGTATCGTCGCACGCGACGGGCGCCCGGACCGAGGCCTTCACCGGTACCGGGTGACCACGGCCGCCGCCTATCGAAGCCGACCGGTCGGAACCCTTCAGTCGCCCAGTAGTTGGGCACTGAGAGTGTCGTACGCCCATCGCTCCCACTGGGCCGGCGGCCACGCGCGGTCGCGAGTGAGGACCAGGAAGAGCTCCGGGCTGAGGACGGCGTACAGGATGTCCGCCGCTTCCTCGACGGGCAGGTCGGCGCGGGCGCCCGGCTTCCCGGCCAGGGCCTTCGCGGCCGTGGAGATCACCGTGAAGCGCGGGTCCGTCCGCTCCGGCCACAGATCCCGGATCTCCGGGTTGGTCGCTGCCGCGGCCCTGACCATCTCGTTGACGGCCGCGACGCGTTCGAGCGTCCCGCGGGTACCCGTGATCAGTGCGGCCAGCGCGGCCCCGGCCGTGGGCGCGGTCGTGATCTCCGTGAACCAGGGCCGTTCCATCGTCGGGACGGGCTCGTCGTCGCCCGCGATCGCGACGTCGACGAGTTCCTTGAGCAGCGAGGGCTTGTTGCGGAAGACGAAGTAGATGGTCTGCACCGCCACCCCCGCCCGGTCGGCGATCTCCTGCAGCTTCGTCGTCCCGTAGCCCTGCTCGACGAAGAGCACACCGGCCGCCTCGATGATCCGGCGCCGTGTCTCCAGGGCTCTGCCGCCCTGCTTTCCCTTGCCCTCACGCATGTCTGGAGCTTATATCTAGAGTCGAACTCTAGAGGTGGACTCTAGTGGTCGCCATTCATGGGAGGACAACCGTGCATCCGATCGCCAACCGTCAGCAGGCACAGGCATGGAACGACTGGGAGGGCGTCCTCTGGGCGGACCAGCCCGAGCGCTACGACGGGATGATGGGCGCGTTCAACGCACCCCTGTTCGCCGCCGCGGGCATCGAGGCACGGGACTCGGTCCTCGACGTCGGCTGCGGTACCGGCCAGACGACGCGCCAGGCAGCACGCCGGGCGTACGACGGGAACGTCGTGGGAATCGACCTGTCCGCGCCGATGCTGGAACGCGCCCGCCGTGACGCGGCGGCGGAAGGCCTCGTCAATGTCGCCTTCGAGCAGGGCGACGCACAGGTGCACCCGTTTCCCGACCGCGGGTTCGACGTCCTCGTCAGCCGCGGCGGTGTCATGTTCTTCGCCGACCACGTCGCGGCCTTCACCCATCTGCGGAAGGCGCTCGTGCCCGCCGGCCGCCTTGCGTTCCTCGGCCCGCAGCCCGCCGGCCCCGACAGCGCCTACGCCCGGGCGACCGCCGCCCTGTCACCGTTCCTGCGCGAGGCGTCCCCCGCTTCCCGGGGCATGGGGTCACTCCTGCAACCCACCCGCATCCGCCAGGTCCTCGCCGCCAGTGGGTTCACCGACATCGAGGTGGCGCCCTGCGCAGCGCCCATGACCTTCGGTGCCGACGCCGGCGACGCCGCCGACTTCGTCTTCTCCATGGGCCCGACGCGCCACAACCTGCGCGACGTCGACCCGGCGACCGTCACCCGTCTCCGGGCCGAAGTACGGGAATCACTCACCGAGTTCGAGACGGCGGACGGTGTCCGCATCCCCGGGGCGGTCTGGATCGTCACGGCGACACGGAAGCGTGCCTCCTCGAGCGAGTGACGCGGGGTCCCCGGCGTGATCGGCAGGGGGAGCCGACGGACGACGAGGCGACCGGTGGCGGGGCGCACACGCCGCGAGGGCGAGAGTCACGGTGACGGACCCGGCCGCCATCAGCGTCATCGCCGCGGCCGGTGAGGTCAGTTGGGCCAACGCGCCCGCGAGGACGGTCCCGACGCCCTGCAGGGCGGCCATGCCGGTGGCGTGCAGGCCGAGAGCCTGGCCCGCGAGGTGGTCGGGGGTGAGCGACATCAGGCGTTCCTGCAGCACCAGGCTCGCGGCGAAGCCGACGGAGGCGACCGTGACCGCCACGGCCGACAGCGCCACCCCCGGCCGCAGGACGAAGAACAGGTAGGGAACGGCCAGCAGCAGGCGCAGCGGCGTGGCGAGACGGGAGCGCACCGTGGCCGGCACCAGGCGACCCACCGCCAGGTCACCCGCGAACATACCGAGTGCCCCGAGCGCGTACAGCGTGCCGGCGGCTCCCGGGGCGTAGGAGACGTACAGCGAATCACCACCGACGATCAGCCCGTTGGGGACCCACAGACCGAGATACGTCAGACGACGGGAACGCGAGGACCACAGCACGGAGTGGGTGCGCCAGGTCGCCGAGACCGACGGACGGCCCGAGGAGCGCGGCGGCCGGGCGGTGAGACCCAGGCGCGTGACGAGCGCCGACACCGCGTACACCGCCGCCGCGAGGAGCAGGCAGAGACGGGGCGACAGGAGCACCAGCAGCGCGCCGCCCGTCGCGAAACCCGCCATCTGCGTCAGACCCCAGAGCATGTTGTACACCGAACGTCCGAGGACATAACCGTCCTTGGTCAGGATCTCGGTCATCAGTCCCCCGCGCACCCCACCGCCCAGCGACGCCACCAGGCCCTGCAGCAGGACGACGGCGAAGACCGCCCGGACGGGCAGGCCCGGCAGCGCCAGCACCGCCGTACCGGCCGCGAAGGCGAGACCGAGCCCGGACAGGACCGCCCGCGGGGGCAGGCGGTCGGCGCCCGAGAGCAGGAACGCGCCGCCCAGCAACTGCGCGAGCTGCGGGCCGAACATGCTCACCGCCGACAGGAACGGGGAGCCGGTGGCCCGGAACACCAACGTGCCGAGGGCCAGACCGCCGATCGTCTGGGCCACGGCGAAGGCCGCGAAGGAGAGCAGGAACGGAGTGAACTCCGGGGTGCGTAACAGGGACCGGTAACTGCGCATGAGCCGAAGTCTCGGACCGGCCGGGGAGCACGGGTACTGTTTCGCCGACACCCGAAAGGTCGTGCGCATGGGCCTCTGGCAGATCGGCACCGACACCCTCGCCCGCAGCCGGTTCGTACTCTCTCCGTTCGCCGAGACGTTCGCGAGCCTGAAGCTGCTGCACACGGGGACCGGTGCCCATCCGGGCGAGGAGGCATGGCTGCGCGCACACCTGCCCGGCTACCGCGCGCGCCTCGCGGCCGACCCGGTGACCGCCCCGCTCGTGCGGGCAGCACTCGGCACCTCCTGGATCGCCGACTTCTTCTGTCCCACCTCGTGCGTCGGGGAGAGCTTCGAGGAGACCGTGACCCGGGTGCGGGAGACCGGGGCCGCCAAGGCCCGCGCCGACCTCCGGGTGTCCCTCGGAGGCAGGCTCCCCGACGCTCTGGAGCGGGACGACCTGCCCGAGCGGGCGACCGCGCTCCTGGCGTACGTCTGGGAGGAGACCGTACGACCGTACTGGGAGCGCCGGCGGCGCGTCCTGGAGGCCGACACGGTCGCCCGGACGGCGCAGGTGAGCCAGGGCGGCTGGGCCGCCGTACTGGACTCGCTCAAACCGGGAGCGCGGTGGATCGGGGAGAGCCGTCTCCAGGTCAACCCCGACGCCTATCCGCCGCGGCGGATCTCCGCCGGGGCCGATCTGCTGTTCATGCCGGTGACACCGAGGACCAGTTGGGTGTCGTGGGAGGGGCAGGAACGCTACGCCGTCGTCTACCCGTGTCTCGGGGTGCTCGCCGACGACCACGACCGGCGCCCGGTGCCGGCGGCACTCGGGGCACTCGTCGGCACGGCGCGGGCGGGACTGCTGGTGCTGCTGCGAACTCCCATGAGCACGACGCAGCTGGTCGCCGTCACCGGGAAGGGCCTGGGGTCGGTGGGCGGACACCTGCGCGTGCTGCTGGACGCGGGACTGGTGGAACGACGGCGGTCCGGGCGGTCGGTGCTGTACGTGCGGACGGCGGCCGGGGAGGTGCTCGTGAAGGCCTCGGGAGCCGCCGCGGACGACGCCCCGGGGACCGGCTGACCCGGCGGTCAGAGACCGGCGCACTCCGACCGGGCGGCCTCGAGGTCCTTGCGCACTTCGGGCTCGGTGAAGTCGGCGAAGCGGTAGTGCTGGTTCTGCACCCGGTGCATGGCCTCGGCCAGCGGCTTGTACTCGGCGTCACCCGCGGCTGCCGCGTCGGACAGCACGACGGCGGCGGCGAGACGGTTCAGGGCGACGTCGCCCTCGGCGCCCTTGGCCCCGTAGTCGGACTCGTCGAAGCCGCGCAGCGCGTCGCAGGCGTGCCGGGCGTCGCGGGCCGCGTCGTGGCCGGGGGAGTCGCCGTCGCCGCTCAGGGCCCAGGCGGCGCCGATCCCGCCCGCGCCCAGCACGAGTCCCGCGACGAGGGCGACGGCCGGGGCCGGACGCGACCGGCGTGCCGGTGCGGTGGGGGCCGGGTCGCCGGAGGACGTGCCGTGAGCGGGCGGTATGGGGGTCGACATGCCAGGAAGGATACCGACCGTGATCGCCCGCGCCGCGGGCCGGCCGATGCGGCAAGCCCGACCACGTCCACGGCAGTTGTGTTGCGGGCGTGTGTCAGGATCCGCGTCGTCGCCCGCCGTACTGGTGCCACGGCGCGGCGGTGTGCTTCTCTGACGTCATGACCGTGCTCGTGACCCGCCGCCACGTCGACTACGTGCGTGTCACCACCACGGGCTGTACCGCTCAGGGCTGACGCCTCGCCCGGGCCGCTGCCCGTCCCTCCTCCCCGCCGCGCCGACCGCTGCCCTCGTCCGGGCACGACGTTCGGTCCCGCGGTTCTTCCCCCGCGCCGTCGGCGCGCAGCGACGTCCCGCCGCGGCGCGCACCCGCGCGTCACGCACTCCGCCCTCCGTACTAGGGAGCAGCCACATGAGCCAGCCGATCGACTCCGTCACCGCCGGTCACACACCGGACGAGGAGTCCACCGGGCCCGACACCTCGGCCTGGTCCTTCGAGACCAAGCAGATCCACGCGGGCGCCGCACCGGACCCGGCGACCGGCGCCCGGGCGACGCCGATCTACCAGACGTCGTCGTTCGTGTTCCGGGACACGCGGCACGCCGCCGACCTGTTCTCACTCGCCGAGCCGGGCAACATCTACACCCGCATCCACAACCCCACCCAGGACGTCTTCGAGCAGCGCGTCGCCGCCCTGGAAGGCGGAGTCGCGGCGGTGGCGCTGGCGTCCGGGCAGGCGGCGCAGACCCTGGCGCTCCTCACGCTGGCCGGCTCGGGCGACCACATCGTCTCCAGCGCCTCCCTGTACGGGGGCACGTACAACCTGTTCCGCCACACGCTCCCCAGGTTCGGCATCGAGGTGTCCTTCGTCGACGACCCGGACGACGTCGAGGCCTGGCGGGCGGCGATCCGGCCGGGCACCAAGGCGCTGTTCGCCGAGTCGCTGGGCAACCCGCGCGGCAACGTGCTCGACGTCCGGGCCGTGGCCGACGTCGCGCACGAAGCCGGTGTCCCGCTGATCGTGGACAACACCGTGCCCACCCCGTACCTGCTGCGGCCCATCGAGCACGGCGCCGACATCGTCGTCCACTCGGCCACCAAGTTCCTCGGCGGGCACGGGACCACGATCGGGGGTGTCGTCGTCGACGGCGGGACCTTCGACTTCGGCGCCCGCTCAGACCGGTTCCCCGACTTCACCGAGCCCGACCCCAGCTACCACGGCCTGCGGTACTGGCCCGCGCTGGGCCCCGGTGCCTTCGCCGTCAAACTGAGGGTCCAGTTGCTGCGCGACCTCGGCCCCGCCATCTCCCCGCACTCCGCGTTCCTGCTGCTCCAGGGCGTGGAGACACTCAGCCTGCGCATCGGGCGGCACTCCGCGAACGCCCAGGCCCTCGCGGAGTGGCTGGAGCAGCGCGACGAGGTCGCCGCCGTCCACTACCCGGGGCTGCCGTCCAACCGCTGGTACGAAGCCGGCCGGCGCTACCTGCCCCGCGGCGGGGGCGCCGTCCTGGCCTTCGAACTGCGGGACGGCGTCGAGGCCGGCAAGCGCTTCGTGGACGCCGTCGAACTGTTCAGCCACCTGGCCAACATCGGTGACGTCCGCAGCCTCATCATCCATCCGGCGTCCACCACCCACAGCCAGCTGGACGAGGAGCAGCTGGCGGCCACCGGTGCCTCGCCCGGCCTGGTGCGGCTCTCCGTCGGCATCGAGAACCTCGCCGATCTGAAGGCCGACCTGGAGGCCGGGTTCCGGGCGGCGAAGGGCGCGTCCTGAACACCGTACTGACGCCTGCACAGGTCCCCTTCCCGCCGGCCTCCGGGGCCTGGCGGGAGGGGGACCCGCCCGGGCGTCGCCAGTGGTACGAGCGCGAGGCGCCGCTCGGCCTGGAGGCAGGCGGCCGGCTCCCCTTCCTGCGGCTGGCCTTCGAGACCTGGGGGCGGCTCGCTCCGGACCGGTCCAACGCCGTGCTGGTGCTGCACGCCCTCACCGGTGACAGCCACGTGTCCGGTCCCGCCGGACCCGGACATCCGACTCCCGGCTGGTGGGACGGGCTCGTCGGACCCGGGCGGGCCCTCGACACGGACCGCTGGTTCGTCGTGGCCCCCAATGTCCTCGGCGGCTGCCAGGGCAGCACGGGCCCGGCCTCACCGCGTCCCGGCGGACGTCACTGGGGCGGTGACTTCCCGTTCCTGACCCAGCGGGACCAGGTCGCCGCCGAGGCCGGCCTGTCGGACGCGCTGGGCATCGAGCGCTGGGCCCTGGTGGTGGGCGGCTCGATGGGCGGCATGCGCGCGCTGGAGTGGGCCGTCGCGCATCCCGAACGGACCGACGCGCTGCTGCTGCTCGCCACGACGGCCGCCGCGAGCGCCGAGCAGATCGCCTGGGCCGACATCCAGCTGCGTGCCGTCCGCTCCGACCCGCACTGGCGCGGAGGGCACTACCACGCCCATCCGCACGGGCCGCACGCCGGACTCGGTCTCGCCCGGCGGCTCGCCCACGTCACCTATCGCAGCGAGCCGGAACTCCAGGACCGCTTCGGCCGTTCGGCCCAGGCCGAGGAGGACCCGTGGTCGGGCGGACGGTACCGGGTCGGGTCCTACCTCGACCATCACGCCGCCAAGTTGGTACGCCGCTTCGACGCGGGCAGCTACGTCGTGCTGAACGAGGCGATGAACAGCCACGACATCGGCCGCGGCCGTGGCGGTGTGCGGGCCGCGCTGGGCCGGGTGACCGCCAGGACCCTGGTGGCCGGGGTCGACACCGACCGGCTCTACCCCCTGTCGCAGCAGGCGGAGCTGGCGGCCGGCATCGGCACGGCCGACGGCCTCCGGGTCGTCGAGTCCCCCTGCGGCCACGACGGCTTCCTGATCGAGGTGGCGCAGGTCGCGGCGCTGGTGGCGGAACTCCTGCCCTGAGCCCGCCGGACCGGCCGGCCCGCCGCGTCCCCGGCGGGCCGGCGCTGCCGGCACCCGTCGCCCCTCGGAGCGACTCCGCCGGGGCGGGTGTCCCGGTGCGACCGCCCAGCGCGGCGGAGAAGGTGTCCGTGACCTGTCCCAGCGCCTCGGCGGCGGCCGGCGCGACGAGCGGTGAGCCCTGGTCGTCGGCGGCCACGTCAGGATCGAGGGTGAACCAGCCGGGCACGATGTGCGAGGCGTCCGTCGAGGGCTCCGCCTCCGTGACGGGAGCCGAGGGTTCCTGACCACGGAGAAGCCCGCGGGCCCCGTGCGATGATCGCGGAGTGGACGACCTGAGCTTTCGCCTCGCCGAGGACGACGACCTGACCACCCTGGTCCGCCTGCGGGACCAGGCGGCCCGCTGGATGCTCGCCGAGGGCATCACCGGCCAGTGGCAGCCCGGTGAGCTGGGCCAGGACCACTTCCGCAGGATCATGGCGAGCGGAGAGGTCTGGCTCGCCGAGACCGGCGGGCGGGTGGCCGGAGCGTGGGAGCTGTGGTGGCGGGACGACGACGCCTGGGGACCACGGCCGCCGGTGGCCGGTTACGTGCATCGCCTGATGGTGGACCGCGCGAACGCCCGGCCGGGGACGGGGCGTTCGCTGCTGCGCGCCGCGGAACGCCGCGTCGCCGAAGCGGGGCGGGAGTTCGTGCGTCTCGACTGCCTGGCCGGCAACGCGCGGCTGAACGCCTACTACCTGAACGCCGGTTACCGCGTCGTCGGCCACAAGGCCGGCAAGCCGCAGCCGGGTGGCGCGCCGAAGTCGTTCACCCTCCTGGAGAAGACCTGCGGTCCGGCCGCGGGAACCCACGGAGAGACCGCGCCCTGAACCAGTCCGCTGAGCGGCGGACGTCCGGGCATGCGGGACGACGGGGCGGGGGCACGCCCCTGACCCGGAGGCGTCCCGGGGCCAGGAGCGCCGGGATGCGGGTTCACGGTACGTGGGTTACACAGGAGGAAGGGAGCGACGTCTTCGGTCTCCCCGACGGACGGGCCAGGACGGCCGGCCCCGATCGGGCGGCCGTGGCGGCTCCGCAGCTGAACCACGTGGCGCAATGCCGTGGTCATTGCCCTGGTCATCAAGAGACGGCATGCCGGAATCCTGGGCGCGGAAACAGCCGACTGCGGTCGAGCAGGCGGCCTGGTGGGACGTGCTGCCGGTCGCGCTCGTCGTCTGCGACGGCGACGGCCGCACGGTGCAGTGGGCGATGGCGGCGCAGACGCTGCTCGGCTACCGGCCCGACGAGGTCGTCGGCCGTTACGTCACGGAACTCCTCCTGCCGGAGGACCGGGAGGCCGCGCAGGCGCTGAGCGAGGCGATCGCCTCCGGGCGAAGTGTGGCCGGTTCCTTCCCGGTGCGGCACAGGAACGGTTCCGTGGTGAATCTCGAGGTGTGGACGTGTCCCGCCGCGGAAGCCGTGAGCGACGGCCGAGGCATGATCTGCCTCGCCGCCGACGCCCGGGCCGCACGGCGCGCACGCGGAGCCGGCGCGTTGCTGGACGGCCTGTTCGCCCGCTCGCCCGTCGGACTGGCCGTGTTCGACACCGAGCTGCGATTCGAGCAGGTCAACCCCGCCCTGGAGGCCATGAACGGTGTGGCGGCCGCCGGTCATCTCGGCCGCCGGCTCGTCGACGTCCTGCCCGGGGTCAACGCCGAGCAGATGGAGACGGCGATGCGCCGGGTACTGGACACGGGCGAACCGGTGGTGAACTTCCGCCGCGTCGGCCGCACCCCGGCCACCCCCGACCTGGACCGGGTCTGGGCCTGCTCCTACTTCCGCCTGGACGACCCCCGTGGCCGTCCGCTCGGGGTCAGCGCTTCGATCATCGACGTCACCGCGCACCAGGAGGACGACGCGGCCACCTCCGGGGGACGCGCCCGGCTGGAACTGCTGAACGACGCCTCCCTGCGGGTCGGCACCACACTGGACGTGGCGCGCACCGGGCAGGAACTCGCCGACGTCGCCGTGCCACGCCTGGCCGACATCGCCGCCGTCGACGTCCTCGCCGAGGTCATCGAGGCCGCCGACCCCTTGACGGGCCTGGTGTCCGGCGCGGTCATGCGCCGGCTCGGCAAGGCTCCGGCCCGCGCGTCGACGGCCGCGGACGCCCTCGCCCCGGTCGGCGCCACTCTCCACTTCCCCATCGGTGCGCCCTACGCCCAGTCGCTCATCGACCGCCGCCCCTACCTGCTGGAACACTTCGACGCCGCGACGCTGGCCCGGGCCGCCCGGCACACCGCCACCCCGGGGCGGCTCCACCGGCTGGGCGTGCACTCGATGATGATGGTCCCGCTCATCGCCCGGGGCTTCGTCCTGGGCGTCGCCACCCTGCTGCGCGGCGCCGGCAGCCCCGCCTTCGGCACCGCCGACCTCACGCTCGCGGGGGAGCTCGCCGCCCGTGCCGCGCTCAGCATCGACAACGCCCGGCTCTACCACCGCGAGCACGACACCGCCCTGATCCTGCAGCGGAGCATGCTGCCCAGGCACCTGAACCCGCCGCAGGGCATGGAGATCGCCCACTGCTACCAGCCCGCCTCGGACGTCAACGAGGTCGGCGGCGACTGGTACGACGTCGTCCCGCTGGGTCCCGGTACGGCCGCTCTGGTCATCGGCGACGTCATGGGCCACGGCATCACCGCGGCCGCGGCCATGGGGCAGATCCGCACCGCCGTGCGCAGCCTGGCCCACCTCGGCCTGCCGCCCGACCAGGTGCTCAGCCACCTCGAGCGCACCGTGCAGGAGATCGACGACGCGATGCTGGCCACCTGCCTGTACGCGGTCTGCGACGCCACGACCGGACACTGCCGGCTCGCGTGCGCCGGGCACCCGCCGCCCGTCCTCATCACCCCGGACGGCACCGCACGCCTGCTCGGCCTGCCTCCCGGGGCCCCACTCGGGATCGGCGACATCCCCTACGTCACCACCGACGTCGTGCTGCCCCCGGGCAGCGTCCTCGTACTCTTCACTGACGGTCTGATCGAGACCAGAGGCGGTGACCTCGACCAGCGCCTGCGCGACCTCACCGGTCTGCTCAGCGGCGGCGACCACCCACTGGACCGCATGGGCGACACCCTGCTCGGCCACTTCGCCCCCGCGCCCGCCCAGGACGACATCGCCGTCCTCCTGGCACGCATCGGACGGCCCGGTCGGCAGTGACGAGTCCCGCGGCCGCCGGAGGCCACCGTGCCGGGGCCGTTCCACTGGAGCCGGTCGACGCGTACCGGCGTGCCGGCCGGCACCGCCGCGTCACCCCATCCGGCGTGAGTGCCGGCTGGACCGCCGGCGCACGGTGAAGAGGCAGGCGAGCATGCCGAGGCCCCAGGCGATCAGGAGCGCGCCCCACAGCGGCATGGTCACCATCGGCACGAGAAGGCGGATCTCGACACTGGCACGGTTCTCGAGGATGAAGATCAGAGCGATCGCGGTGATCAGGGCGAACGGTATGAGGCGGCGGACGCCGGGGCGGGAGAAGAACGGCGTGTGCGCCTTGTCCGTGCTGGTCCGAGTCATGGTGTCTCTCCGTTCACGCGGCGGGCCGCTCACAGGCGTACGACGACGATGGCCGTGTCGTCGGTGTTGCCGTCGTCGCCCAGCAGATCGGCCAGGAGGGCGTCGGCCAGGGGTTCGGGGTCGGCCCGGCGGTGGCGGGCGAGGCAGTCGGCGAGGCGGGCCAGGCCGACGTCGATGTCCTCGCCCCGGCGCTCGATCAGGCCGTCGGTGTACAGGACCAGGGTGGCCCCCTCGGCGAAGGGGAGGGTGGACTGAGGGCGGGGGACGTGCTCGGGGCGGGCGCCGAGCGGCGGGTCGGTGGCCTCGTCGAGGAAGGTCGTCGTGCCGTCGGGGGCGAGCAGCGCCGGAGGGGGATGCCCGGCGCTGCTGTAGGTGACGGTGTGGTCCTGCCAGTCGACGAAGGTGGTCGCCACGGTGGTCGACTCCGCGCCCTCGACCGAGCGGGCGTACAGCCCGAGGACCTCCAGGACCTGTGCCGGGCCGCCGGCGACGAGGGCCGCCGCGCTGAGCGCACTGCGCAGTTGACCCATGACGCAGGCCGCGCCCAGGCCGTGGCCGACGACGTCCCCGACGGCCACCGCGATGCGGTCCCCGGGCAGGTCGACCAGTTCGTACCAGTCGCCGCACACCCGGAGCCCGCCGACCGCGGGCCGGTACCGCACGGCCGCCCGGTGGTGTCCGACGGGCCTGGGGGAGGGGAGCATCGCCTCCTGGAGGGCGAGGGCCACCTGCTGGTCCCTGGCCTGCGACTCGCGCAGGCTCTCGTTGGCCGCGTGCAGCTCGCGGGAGCGGGTGTACAGCTCGGACTCCAGGACACGCGCACGGTCGCCGTCCCCCGCGCCGCCCCGGGCGCGGATGAGCTGGGTGACGTCCTCCACCCGGTGCACGATCAGTGCCACACGGCCGTCGGGGCCCGTCACGGGCGCGTTGACGGGGCTCCAGAAGTGTTCCCGCCAGTGGCCCGGACGGTCGGAGTCCTCGATGTCGTAGCGGAGCACGGCCATGGTGTCGCGATCGCCGGTGGCCATCACGCGCAGGAGGGACGCCCGGGTCTCACGCATACCGGTGGCGGCCCGCTCGTCCGGGTTCTCGGGGAAGACGTCGAAGATGTGGCGGCCGATCAGCGTCTCGCGGGGGCGGCCGGTGAGCCGGGTGAAGTCCTCGTTGACGTCGACGTAGACGAGGTCGCGGTCGAGGAGTGCGACCATGCCGGGAAGGGCGTGGAACACCGCCGCGTAGTCGACCTGCTGTCCGTCCATCGTGCTGCCCGCCTGCTGCCGACCGTCTCGTGTGCTGTTCACGGTAGGCGCGAACGCGACGTGCGGGCCGGGACACTGCTCCTTCCGGTCCCGGACCGTCACCTCGTGACCGCACCGGTCGGTCCCTGTTCCCGCCTCACGGCTAGCGCGTCCCGCGGTCACCGGAGGTGTCGTAGAGGTTGCTGCCGCGCTGCACCACGCACAGGGCCCAGATGACGAAGCCGGAGATGGTGATCATGACGACGGACCACACCGGGGAGTACGGCAGGGAGAGGAAGTTGGCGATGATCACCAGTCCGGCGATGGCGACGCCGAGGACCCGGGCCCACAAGGCCGTCTTGAGCAGTCCGACGGCGACGGCCATGGCGAGCGCGCCCAGCGCGAGGTGCACCCAGCCCCAGCCGGTGAGGTCGAACGCGAAGACGTAGTTGGGCGTGGTGACGAAGACGTCGTCCTCGGCGATCCCCATGATGCCCCGGAAGACGTCGAGCAGTCCGACGAGGAAGAGCATCACGGCGGCGAAGGCGGTCAGACCGGTCGCCCAGTCCTGCCTGGCGGTGTGTGCGGGACGGGTGTGTGTTGCGGTCATCTTCTTCGGCCTCGATTCGTGGTGTGCGGTTGCCTCAGCGGGCGGAGGCGCCGGTGCCGGTGGTTCCCGGGTGGTCCGACGGACCGTGACCGGTCAGCACCAGTTCCTTCGCCCGGCGGAACTCCTCGTCCGTGATGACCCCCCGGTCCCGGATCTCGGAGAGCCGGGTGAGTTCGTCGACGCTGCTGGAGCGGCCGCCGGCCGCGGTCTTCCTGATGTAGGAGTTGAACTCCTCCTGCTGCGCGCGGGCCTGTGCCGCCTCCCGGCGGCCCATGTTCCTGCCGCGGGCGACGACGTAGACGAAGACGCCCAGGAAGGGCAGGACGATGCAGAACACCAGCCAGCCGGTCTTCGCCCAGCCGCTCAGCCCGTCGTCGCGGAAGATGTCGGTGATGATGCGGAAGAGCAGGATGAACCACATGATCCACAGGAAGAACAGCAGCAGGGTCCAGAAGGCGCCCAGCAGCGGATAGTCGTACGCCAGGTAGGTCTGTGCGCTCATGTCCGTCCTCCGTTCCGGGCGGGGCCCGGCAGAGTCGTTCCGTACCGCTTCCAGAGTGGTCACGAGGCGCGCCGGGTCACATCACCCGGCGCGGGTGAGTATGGCGGCCGTGCACGGCGTCCCTTCACCCGGGACGGTCCCGCGGCGGCACCGGGATCACCCCTCAGGGGTGATCCGTCCGAGCCCTCGGGGCGGTGGGCTGAAGACCCGGGCCGTCGGCCGGACCGGTGCCGACGACACGAAGAGACGCGGGACGAACCGCACGGGCACGGGCGGTGGCGACGCCGGTCCCGCGGAACCGGAGGCACACCATGACCGCAGCCGGCGCCTTCACCGCCTCCCTGACACCGGCCGAGCGAGCCGCCTACGGCAGGCAGGCCCGCAAGCGGGCCTCGCGGTCGTGCCACGGCTGGTACGAGCCCGGACAGCGACGCCCCGATCCGGTCGGGCTCGTGGAGAGCCAGTCCGCCGAGCGCGTACCGGAACTGGTGCCGATCCGCTACGGCCGGATGCTGGAATCGCCGTTCCGCTTCTACCGCGGCGCAGCGGGGATCATGGCGGCGGACCTGGCGCCGCTGCCCGGCAGCGGACTCCAGGTGCAGCTGTGCGGGGACGCCCATCCGCTGAACTTCCGGCTCCTGGCCTCGCCGGAGCGCCGCCTGGTCTTCGACATCAACGACTTCGACGAGACCCTGCCCGGACCGTTCGAGTGGGACGTCAAGCGTCTGGCCGCGGGGTTCGTGATCGCGGCGCGCGAGAACGGGTTCTCGGCCAAGGAGCAGAACGGCACCGTGCGGGCCTGCGTGGGGGCCTACCGGCGGCGCATGCGCGAGTTCGCCCGCATGCCCACCCTGGACATCTGGTACGCCCAGGACGACGCCGACCACGTGCGAGAGCTGCTGGCGACGGGGACGGGGGCGGGAGGCCGCCTCCGCGACGCTGCCGCGAAGGCCCGCACCCGGACCCACATGAGGGCGTTCGCCAAGCTCACCCGCCTCACGGCGGAGGGCCGGCGCATCACACCGGACCCACCGCTGATCACCCCGCTCGAAGACCTGCTGGCCGACCCGTCCGAGGCCGGCCGGGAGAAGGAGCTGCGGTCCCTCGTCGAGGGTTACGCGCGGACGCTGCCCGCCGAACGCCGGCACCTGCTGCGCCACTACCGGCTGGTGGACATGGCCCGCAAGGTGGTGGGCGTCGGCAGCGTCGGCACCCGCTGCTGGGTGCTCCTCCTGCTCGGCAGGGACGACGACGACCCCCTGCTGCTCCAGGCCAAGGAGGCCTCGGAGTCGGTACTGGCCGCCCACACCGGCGGTGAGCGCTACGACAACCAGGGCCGCCGCGTCGTGTCGGGGCAGCGCCTGATCCAGACCACCAGCGACATCTTCCTCGGCTGGACCCACGTCACGGGCCTGGACGGGCAGGGCCGGGACTTCTACGTGCGCCAGCTCTGGGACTGGAAGGGCATCGCGCGGCCGGAGACCATGGGTCCCGACCTGCTCTCGCTCTTCGGCCGCCTGTGCGGGGCCTGCCTGGCGCGGGCCCACGCCCGTTCCGGCGATCCCCTCGCGCTCGCCGCCTACCTGGGCGGCAGCGACCGTTTCGACCGCGCGCTCGCCGAGTTCGCCCAGTCGTACGCCGACCAGAACGAGCGGGACCACGAAGCCCTGAACGCCGCCTGCCGCTCGGGCCGGATCAAGGCGGAACGTCGCTGAGGGCGGGGTCGCTGCGGAGGTGTCGGAGAACCACTTGTCGCGTCGGGCAGGGGAAACCGGGTCCTCGGCGGCCCTACCGGATACCCGGGTGCTGGGCAGCCCTCTGTTGCCCGAGGGCCTGGTAGTGGTTCGCCAGGGCGTGGAACGCCTCCTTCGGTTCCCAGGGCATGTCGGGGTACCTGCGCGCGTCCGCCGGGTAGTCGCTGTGCTCGTCGAGGATCTTGACGATGCCGTAGGAGGCGAGGTCGGGATCCGGTCCGGACAGGCGGTGGGGGGTGCCGAAGCCGGCGAAGCTGAACCAGAAGACGGAGTCGACGCCTTCGTCCTCGAACACGGGCATGAGCTCGTCGAGACAGCGGACCTGCTCGCTCTCGTCGCGCACCAGGTCCGGCTTGGGGGTGACACCGTCCGGTTCCATGGCCACGTACCAGCCCGAGCCGCCGTAGTCACCCGCCCCGTGGAAGGTGCAGCAGCCGACCTCCATGATGGCGACCGGCTTGCCGTGGACGAACTCCTTACGCAGGTCGTCGCGGTAGGTGGCGGCGTTGCGCAGGCCCCGGAAGGCGTCCAGGCCGACGATGTCGAACAGGCTCCAGTCCACGCCGTCCAGGGGGCACGAGGCGTAACTGACCGGTCCGCCGAAGAGGGGGCGGACGGTGCGGACGGCCTCGCCGAGGAAGGCGTTGACCTTCTCGGGGAGGGGCCGGAGCGCGGCCTCGCGGTCGGGGCCGGCCAGGACCGGGATGCGCTCGTCGAAGGTGTCGCCGGGCAGGTATCCGCGGGCGAACAGGCTCAGTTCGCAGCCGGTGACAAGGACGACGTCGGCGCCGTCACGGCGTAGGCGCTCGGCTCGCTCGGCGCAGTCGGCGAAGTACGGAAGCATCTGTTCGTCGGTCATCTCGCACGGGAACGGCGAGAACCACACCTCCAGCCCGGCGGCCGCCGCATGCCGTGCGGTGGTCTCGATCCGCTCCGGGTCACCGCCCGTGATGCGGATCGCGGTGCAGTGCAGATCATCGGCGATGACCCGTACGTCCCGCGCGACGACGTCGGCGTCGAAGACGGGGCGGGAGGTGTCGCCGTTGGGAAAGGTGCCGGTGTCGTAATGAATGCCTCTGCCTCGCATGTCCTGCGCCTCCGATGACGATCCGTGTGTTGCCTACAGCGCGATCGTCGTGTCTCCAGCGGCGTCAGAGTCAAGCCGGGACGATGCCCAGCCGTTCGGAGCGGACGGGATCAAGCGCTCGCCGGGACGTGCGGCGGCACCGCACTACGACGCACCGGATACGGGACGTCACTGATCACCGGCTCCGACACGCGTTCTCACTCCGGGAGCTGCCGCATCTCGACGACACGCAGCCCCAGCGACTGGCAACGCGCGAGCAGACCGTACAGCTGCGCCTCGTCCACGACCCTGCCGAACAGAACGGTCTGGCCGGACATCACCACGTGTTCCAGTTCCGGGAACGCGTTGGCCAGCGTCTCCGACAGGTGTCCCTCGACTCGGATCTCGTAGCGCACGTGCGGTCCCTCCCACCGGACGGGCTCGGAACTCCTCCGCGCTCGGGCGCGGACGGCGCTCTCCACCTCCGATCATCCGTTTCGCGGCCCTCCGCGTCCTCACCCTGTACAGGTGACTCGCCGGCGCGGCCTCAGTGCGTCACCGCGATCTTGAAGACGACGATCAGCAGGCCGAGCAGTACGTTGACCGACGCGGTGGTGGCCATCAGCCGCCCCGAGGCACCCGCGCGGTGGGCCGCGGCGACGGACCAGCCCACCTGGCCGGCGACGGCGACGGACAGCGCCAGCCACAGGGCACCCTGGACGTCCAGCCCCAGCAAGGGACTCACGGCCACGGCCGCGGCCGGCGGTACGGCCGCCTTGACGATCGGCCACTCGTCCCGGCACACGTGCAGGATCTCCCGACGGTCCGGTGGGTTCCTGGCGAGCCGCGCGCCGAACAGCTCGGCGTGGACGTGGGCCAGCCAGAACACCAGGCCGGTGAGCAACAGCAGCAGCACCAGCTCGGCACGGGGGAACGATCCCAGGGCGCCCGCGCCGACCACGACGGAGGCCGCGAGCATGGAGCCGTAGACGCCGCCGGTGTAGTCGGCGTGCGCCCGCCGCTCGGTCCGCCGCTCCCGCCGGCCGGCGGCGCCTCCGGCTCCGCTCTCGGCTCCGGACATCCGCGTTCCCCTTCCCCGCTCAGCGCGTCGATCCGGTCGTCCCGGCGGGATCGGCGTCGGGCACGGGCTCGTCCGGACGGCCCGCCCGGGCGGCCGGCAGGTGCGAGGTGACCAGGAAGGTGACCAGCGCGACGCCGCCCGTGGCCAGGATCGCCGCCTTCAGCCCGTCCAGCTGGGCGGAGGCGTAGGAGTCGGTGACGGCGTCCACCTCGGGAGGTGGCAGTCCGGCCTGCTCGGCCGCGGTGCGCACCTGGTCGGTGGAGACGAAGGTGACGCCGGCCTCCAGGCGGATCCCGACCTGCTCGCGGGCCGCCGGGGACAGCCGCGGGTCGTCGGCGACCTGGCCGGTGAAGGCGTGGGCCAGCGCGCCGACCAGAATCGAGCCGATGAGCGCGGTGCCCAGCGCCGAGCCCAGGTTCTGGGCCGTGAACTGGAGCCCGCCGGCCTCGCTGCGCTCGTCCTCGGCCACGCCGGACTGGACGATGTTGCCGAGCTGCGACGCGAGGAGGCCGACGCCCACGCCGAGCACGGCCATCGCTCCCGCGAACTGCGCGTCGTCGATGACCGGGTCGATGGTGGCCAGCAGCCACACGACGGCGGCCACCAGGATCGCCAGGGCCAGCCGCACAACCCGGCGCGGTCCCACCCTCCGCCCCAGCGAGGATCCGCACAGGGAGGTCACCAGCATGGTGGCGGACACGGGAAGCAGCCGCAGCCCCGTCTGGAAGGCGTCGAAGCCCTGCACCACCTGGAGGTACAGCGGGATGGCGAAGAACAGCCCGAGGAGGATCAGGTTCTGGCTCAGCAGCGTCGTCAGACCGGCCCGCAGCACCGGCCTGCCCAGCAGGGCCAGGTGGACCAGCGGGTCGGCGCCGCGGCTCTCCCGCCGCCGCTCCCAGGACCGGAGGACGGCCAGCACGGCGATCCCGGCGCCCACGACGAACAGGGTGGGGGAGAAGCCGAGGACGGTGAAGGGCGGGTTGCGGGGCTGCACCCGGCCCCAGGTGCTGCTCTGCAGGACCCCGAGTACGCCCAGTCCCAGCCCGGCGGCGGACAGCACCGCGCCGACGCCGTCCAGCCGGGGACGCGGTCCGGCCGGGGCAGGCGTCGCGATCACCCTTCGGCACAGCAGCACGGCCACGACGACCAGGACCTCGCCGGCGAAGACCAGCCGCCAGGTGAGGTACGTCGTCATCCAGCCGCCGAGCAGTGGTCCGACCGCGATCCCGGCTCCGGCGAGCCCGCCGACGACCGCGTAGGCGACGGCCCGGTCCCGGCCGCGGTAGGACTCCGCGACCAGCGCCGCCATGGCCGGCAGCACCATGGCGGCTCCGAGCCCCTCGACGACGGACCAGCCCAGCGTGAGGACCCACAGCGTGGGCGCCACGGCGGTGACGGCCGACCCGACACCGTAGACGGCCAGCCCCGTGAGGAACATGCGGCGCCGCCCCACGATGTCGCCGAGCCGGCCGCCGATGAGCATGAAGGCGGCCATGACCAGTGCGTACAGGGTGATCACGGCCTGGATGGCGGTGACCTCCGTGTCGAAGTCCTCGACCAGCCGGCTGATCGACACGTTCATGACGGACGTGTCCAGGACCATCAGAAACTGGGCCGTGCCCAGGACCATCAAGGCCCGCCAGCGTTTCACGTCGTCCACCTCGCCGAGTCGGCGTTCCCGCGTCGCGGCGTACGTCCTTCCATCGGACCCGACGCGGGCGCCGGGTGCCTCACCCTCCACGGGGGAGGGCCACCGCCCGGGCGCGTTGTCACAGCAGGCCGAGGTCGCGAGCCCGGTGCACCGCCTCGTTGCGCCGGTTCACCGCCAGTTTGCGGTACGCGCTCTTGAGGTGGGTCTTCACCGTGTTGGCCGACACGCACAGATCGTCGGCGATCTCCTCCGTCGACATCATGCGGGCCAGCCGCCGCAGGACGTCACGCTCGCGTGCGCTCAGTTCCACCGCCACCAGGGGCTCGTGGCCCGGCTCGGGCCGTGGTCGATCACCCCGCCGCCGCGGTGGGCCGGTGACGAGCCAGCCCGCGGCCAGGTCGCGCGACGGGGCCGTGGCCAGCAGCGGCCCGATCCAGTCTCCTGCCTTGAGGAAGGGTCGCCGCAGCCGCTCGCGCCGGGCGTCGAGCAGCGCCCGTGCGACGAGCCCGCGGGCGGCGGCCGCGTTCCCCGACTCCAGGGCTGCCCGGGCCCTCACCAGTGCCGCCCCCACGCTCACCACGGGGCCGGCGCGTCCCTCGGCGCGAACGGTGTCGAGCAGGTCGACGGCATCCCGGGTGTGTCCCGCGGCGCTCCGGATCGCCGCGGCCTCCACCGCGCACACCGGCTGGTCGCCGGAGACGCCGTGGAGCGTCCGGACGGCCTCGTCCGGCCGTCCTTCGGCCAGAAGGGCGGCGGAGACGACGAGCGCCGCGTGGCTCTCGGCCCAGGGCGATGCCACGGCCGCGGCAACCACGGGCTCCGCGGCCCCGACGGCCGAGCCCACGTCGCCGCTGTCGAGAAGCAGGCGCGACGTGACGAGGGCCCGCCCCGCGGTCGGCACCGGATCGTGCTCCCGCGCCGGGAGCCGGGCCGTCTCGTCGAGCAGGGCCCGGGCCCGGTCCAGTTCATGGCGGTCCACGGCCACCGCGGCCAGGACCAGCCGGCCGAGGCCCGCTCCGGGAGGCCGGGGCAGACCCGCCCGCTCTCCCTCCGACACCGCGGCCAGGGCCCTGCGTTCCGCGCGGCCGAGCCAGCCGTTCAGGTAGTCGAGCAGCGCCAGGTGTCCCACGGAATCCGTACGGGGCAGGACCGTGGCCGCCCCGCCCGGGGTTCCGGCCACCCTCGTGAGGACGGCGCGCGCGTCGTCGAAACGCCCTTCCCAGAGACGCGTCGAGCCCACATGCGTCATCAGCAGCGCGGTCAGCTCCGGGTGCCTGTCCAGCAGTTCCGCCGGCAGTTCCCGCAGCAGCTCCTCGGCGACCGCGCAGGCCTGCTCGGCCCGTGGCGGACATCCGGTCAGCCGCGCGGCGAGCGCCTCGAGCAGCGTGCAGCTCAGCCGGGCCGGTCCCTGGCCGGGTGCGCTGTCGGACAACCGCTCCTCCGCGCGCCGCAGCCGCGTCAGCCCCTGGTCGAGGTCGCGCCGGGACAGCGCGCCGGCCGCCCGCACGAGGTCGCTCGCCGGGCTCCCGGCCCCGGACCCCATGCCGGCGAAGAGCTGCGTCAGGCCGTTCGCGTGCAGGCCCGTGAAGAGCTGGCCGATCGCGAGGTCGTCGACGAGCGCGCCGGCGGCGAGGTCCCAGTCGCCGCCGGCGGCGCCGTGCGCGAGCGTCTCCGGGAGGAAGCCGGCACCGCGCAGCCACCGCGCGGCCCGCCGGTGCAATTCCGGTTCGGCGCCCGGCATGCGTTCGCGCAGATGGGCCCGGAGGATCTCCCGGAAGAGCGGGTGCAGCCGGTACCAGGCGTGCCCGAGCCGCTCGATGAACGCGTTCTCCCGGTGCAGCCCAGCGAGGAGGGGTTCGGCGTCGGTCCGCAGGGTCAGGGCGTCGGCCAAGTCGGGACAGAAACGGTCCAGGATGCTGACCCGCAGCAGCAGGTCCTGCGTCTCCTCCGTCCTGCCCTTCAGGACCTCGGCCAGCAGGAAGTCCGCGACCGTGCTGTGGCCCGCCTCGAACTCCTTCAGATACCGCTCGGGGTCGGTGGTCTCCCGGGCCGCAAGCGCGGACAGGCGCAGCCCGGCGGCCCAGCCCCGGGTGCGCTCCACCAGGGCGGACGCGGCGTGTGCCGGGAGGTGCAGGCCGTGTCGCCCCAGCAGGACGCCGGCCTCCTCGGGAGTGAACGACAGCTCGGCGCCGCGGATCTCCGTCAGCTCTCCGGCGGCCCGGTAGCGGTGCAGCGGAAGCAGCGGTTCGGTGCGGGTGACGAGGACGAGACGCAGTCCCCGTCCGGCGTGGTGCAGTACGAACTCCAGCTCCTCGGCGACCTCGGGGGAGGTCATCCGGTCGTACTCGTCCAGCACCAGGACCACGGGACGGTCACGGGAGTCCAGCTCGGCGGCGAGCGAGGCCAGCAGCCCGCGCCCCACCCCGCCCGGGTCCGCGGGGGCTCCGACCACGCCGGCCGCCCGTGCCCCGCAGGCGTGCAGGGACTCGAAGACGTAGGCCCAGAAGACCCCGGGCCGTCGGTCTCCCGCCTCGACGGTGAGCCAGGCGACCGGTTCGCGCAGTCCGGAGGCCCAGTCGGCCGTGAGCAGGGTCTTGCCCGCCCCGGCCGCGCCGTTGACCAGGGTCAGCGGTGTGGTGAGCGCCCGGTCGAGATGCTCGACGAGCCGCTGCCGGCGCAGGAACGTGGCCGGCCGCGCGGGCACGGCGAACCGGGTACGCAGGAACGGATCGCCCGGGGGACCGGCGTACGGGGAACCTGTTCCTCCGGAGTTGTCATCGGCTTCGGCCACGGTGTCCACCACCCCGTCCGCCCTCGCCACGTCACGGGTGGCGCCCTGCCTCCATCTTCCCAGCACTCCCTTCCCGGCGCGCGCCGCACCGGCCCACGCCGCCGGGGGCGGTGTCTACTCCGTGGGGTAGATGTCCCCGCTGCGCATGCCGCTCTCCTGCTCGCAACGGGACTCCAGCGAGCGCGACTCCTCGCGAAGACGGGCACGCTGCTGCGGATCGCCGGCCCGCTCCGCGGCGGCGGCCAGGTTCCTGGCCTTCTCCCGCATCAGCCGGAGCCGTTCGCGCGTTTCGTCGGAGCTCATGGTCGGTCACCTCGTGAGTGGGAAACTCCAGGACGAGCGCGGTCGGGGTGCCGCGCAGCGGTACGCCCCGGGCGCCGTACCTCCCAGGGTGCGCCGGTGACGTCGCACGCGCAGCCCGGGGCGGCCGCTGGCGTCCACTCCACCACGCCGTCCACCGGTTCCGCGCTGAGGCTCCCCGCGGCACGCTGAGCCGCGCAACCGGCCCGGCACAGCGGCACCCTCCTTGAGACGCGGACCCCCGCCCGCGCTGGGAGTGGCCAATCCTGTGCCGTGCCACGGGTGCCGTGTCCGTAGGCGGCGGGCTGCCGGACAACTTTTCGCCGGGTCAAGGAAGTTGGGAGGCATGACCCGGCAGGGACGGGCAATCCGAAAGGAACCGAAGGCATAAAAGAAGCCAACCGCGACAGTTTGGGAGATACCGATGTCGTCCTACAGCCGAACGAGCGCGCACAACACGAGCCGGACGAGCGGCCTGGCGATCGCGGGACTGGTCTGCGGCATCGTCGGCCTGTTCGCCCTGCCGATCGTCCTCGGTCCGCTGGCCATCATCTTCGGTGCCGTGGCCCTGCGGCAGACCGGTTCCACGATGGCCAAGTGGGCCATCGGGCTCGGTGTGGTCGACATCGTCCTCATGATCGTGATGTTCGCCGTCGCGGCGAACAACGGCGGCAGCTTCACGTGGCAGGTCGGCTGACCCGCGCCCTCCCGCCGCGCCCGCCCCGCGCCGCTTCGGTGGCCGGGGCGGGCGGCGCTGTGTGCGGGAATGCAGGCGCGGCCGTGAGTGTTGTCGCAGGTGTGGCTGTGAAGGGAACTGTGACCCCGGGCCTCATCTCATACCTGCGGGGACGATCGTTCGGCTGAAGCCCCGCAGTGCTCTACGCCGCGGAGGCGACCGCCCTTCACAGCCACCCTCCCGCCCCGCGGCCCGGTCAGGCGGTAGGCGCGGCGAGTTCCGCGTCGGCGCGCTCCTTGACCAGGGCGAGGACGCGACCGGCTGCCGCCAGGTCCTCGGCCGGTATACCGCCCCAGATGCGGGCGCTGACGGGGGCGGTCTCGGCGCCGACGGCGGCCGTCAGTTCACGCCCCGCGTCCGTGGGGAGCAGGTGTGTGCCGTCGGCGACGAGGAGCTGCTTGGCCAGCAGTTCGTCGAGGGTGGCGCGGATGGCGGCCGGATCGGCCTTGAGTGAGTCGCGGACCCCGGCGACGAGATCGTCCGGTGTCCGCGGGGCGTCGGCGGTGAGGGCGGCGCGCAGGGTGATCTGCTGCTGGAACGTGATGCCGTGCCGGGCCAGGACATGCTCCAGGACGCCCCGGGCGGCGTAGTGGGCCAGGGCCAGGGAGCGGGCGTCGGCGGCGGTCGAAGCGGAGGTGGTCATGGTGTCCCCTGAGTGCTCTCGTCGTTCGGTGCGGAAGGTGCGAGAGGTGCGTCGAGCAGGGTTCTCAGCTCGTCGGTGAACGCGCGCGTCCGTGCGGACCCGAGGCCGCCGAGCGGCTCCAGAAGCTGCTGGAGCAACTCCTGGACCACCTCGACGGCCCGCCGCGTGACGACCTGCCCCTCCTCGGTGAGGGCGAGCTGCACGGCGCGCGGATCGCGGGGATCGCGGGCGCGCTCGATCAGGCCGGCCGACTCCAGGGCCCGCGCCAGCTTGGAGACGTACAGGGCCTCCAGGCCGGTGTGGTCGGCGAGCCGGCGCTGACTGGGCCTCTCACCGGTGCGCTGCATGCCGTGCAGTGACGCGACCACCGAGTACTGCGCGTGCGTGAGACCCAGTGGGGCCAGCGCGCGATCGACCGCGACGCGCCACTTGTTGGCGAGCCGCCAGACCAGAAAGCCGGGGGTGGGCCCCGGTGAACCCTCGCTCATGGCAATAGAGTACATGGACACTATAGCCATGGCTACTAATTACGTTGTCCCGTCGGCAGACGGCTCCCTCCAGCACGTGGGAGCGGGGCGTACAGGGCCGACCGGCCCTGGTCGCGGAATCCGGATGCGAGCCAGACTGGTACTCGCGTCCGTACTCACGCCGAGGAGAGCCGATGGTGGACAGCGAGCGAGCCGGCGGGACGACCTCGACCAGGGTCTTCCTGCTGGACGACCACGAGGTGGTCCGGCGCGGAGTGCACGACCTCCTGGACGACGAACCGGACATCACCGTGGTCGGAGAGGGAGCCACCGTCGAACAGGCTCTCGTGCGGATACCCGCTCTGCGGCCGGACGTGGCGGTGCTGGACGTCCGCCTGCCGGACGGCGACGGGGTGACCGTGTGCCGCGAGCTGCGTTCGCGACTGCCGGACCTGGCCTGTCTCATGCTGACGTCGTTCGACGACGAGGAGGCGCTGCTCGACTCGATCATGGCAGGGGCCTCGGGGTACGTGCTGAAACAGATCGGGGGATCGGACCTCGTCTCGGCCGTGCGTACGGTGGCCCGCGGCCAGTCGCTGCTCGACCCCACCGCCACGGCCAAACTGATGGCCCGGTTGCGGGGAGGCAACGAGCCCGAGCGGGAGCCGGACGCCCTGCCCGGACTCACCGAGCGGGAGCGGGAGATCCTCGCCCTGATCGGGGAGGGACTCACCAACCGCGAGATCGGCCAGAGGCTCTACCTGGCCGAGAAGACGGTGAAGAACCACATCTCCCGCCTGCTCGCCAAACTGGGCGTGGAGCGCCGCATCCAGGCCGCCGTCATCGCCACTCAGGCCCAGAGCGGCATGCGGTCCACAACCCACTGACCGAGGACCGGCCGGAGCCGGACATCCACCTTCGCCCTGAGCCGTTACCGTGGCAGGAGAGCGGGAACGGTCGGGACTCCAGGGCCACGGAGGCGGAGCGGTGGGAAGCTCGGAACAAGCCCGTGAAGCGCGGGTGCGGCTGCCCCAGCTGAGGCTGGACGAGCTGCTGGGGGAGCTCCAGGCCCGCCTGGACGCCGCCCGTGGCACGCGGGACCGTGTGCACAGTCTCCTGGAGGCGGTGCTCTCCGTCGGGCGGGACCTGGAGCTCGAACAGGTGCTGCGCACCATCGTCGAGGCCGCGGCGAGCCTGGTCGACGCCGAGTACGCCGCACTCGGCGTGATCGGCCCCGACGGGCAGCGGCTGTCCGCCTTCCACACCGTGGGCGTCGACGAGGAGCAGATGGCGGACATCGGCCACTTCCCGGAGGGGCACGGCATTCTCGGCGAGCTGATCCGGAATCCCGAGCCACTGCGGCTGGTGAAGCTGTCCGAGCATGCGGCGTCGTACGGATTCCCGGCCCATCACCCGCCCATGAACACCTTCCTGGGAGTGCCCATCCGGGTGCGCGGCCAGGTCTTCGGCAACCTGTACCTGACCGAGAAGCGCGACGGACTGCAGTTCGACGAGGACGACGAGTCCGTGCTGTCGACGCTGGCCGTGGCGGCCGGTGTGGCGATCGACAACGCGCGGCTGTACGAGGAGTCCCGGCTGCGCGAGCGGTGGCTCCAGGTGAACGCCGAGATCACGCACACGCTGATGTCCGGCGCCGACCAGGGCGACGTGCTGGGACTGATCGCCGAGCGGAGCCGGGAGATCACCGCCGCGGCGCTGGGCATGGTGGCCATTCCGGTACGCGGCACCGACTCGCTGACGGTCGAACTGGCCATCGGGACCGGGGCCGAGGTACTGCGGGGGATGGTCCTGCCCGTCGAGGGCAGCCTGGTCGGCCAGGCCTTCGCCTGCGGCATGCCGGTGAGCAGCCCGGACGTGTCCCGGGACAGACGCATCTCGGCCGGACCACGGCGCTTCGACGGCCTCGGCCCAGCGGTCACCGTTCCCATCGGCTCGGGCGGAGACGTGCGGGGCGTGGTCCTGCTGGCCCGGGGGACCGGCAGCGAGGAGTTCAGCGCACAGGAGACGGAGTCGTTGCAGGTCTTCGCCGCTCAGGCGGCCGTCGCGATGGAGCTGGCGGACCGTCGTCGCGACGTCGAGCAGATCGCCCTGCTGGAGGACCGCGACCGGATCGCCCGCGATCTCCACGACCTCGCGATCCAGCGCCTGTTCGCCACGGCGATGACCCTGCAGAGCGCCGGCCGGTTCATCGAGCACGGGACGGCCAAGGAACGCGTACTGCGTGCCGTGGGCGATCTGGACGAGACCATCAAGATCATTAGATCGACGATCTTCGGCCTGCGTTCCCGCGACGACGGCACGACTCCCGGCCTGCGCGCGCGGGTGGTGCGGGCGGTCGGTGAGGCCGCGCCGCTCCTGGGCTTCGCGCCCGGTGTCCGCATGGAGGGTCTGCTCGACACGTACGTGTCCAAGGAGACCGCGGACCACATCATGGCGGTGCTCTCCGAGTCGCTCACCAATGTAGCCCGCCACGCACGCGCCGAACGTGCCGACGTGGTGCTCGAGACCGACGGCAAGCTCGTGCGGGTCGTGGTCAGTGACGACGGAGTCGGCCTCGCGCCCGGAGGACGCCGCAGCGGCCTGCGCAACATGCGGGAACGCGCGCGGACGCTGGGCGGGGACCTCGAACTCGGCAGCCGGGAGGGCGGAGGCACCCGCCTGGTCTGGTGGGTGCCGGTAGGCCGGTCGGAGCGGTGACGGAACGGTGAGGGGCGGGGGCCGGCCGGCCTCTTCCGCGACCCCGGCGGACCGGCCTCGCCGAGGAGGTCGGGCCCCTTGAGGGGCCAACCGGCCCAAGCGCGCCGTCGTCGCTCCCGACAGGCTGGAATCCGTGGACATCCGCCACCGTGCCGGCCTGCGCGGATCAGCGCCAAGGCGGGCCGGCGGCGCTTCCCGAACACCTCCGGACAGCCGCGAGAGGGTGAGCAACGAGATGAAGGGTTACGTGTTCCACGGCCCTGGGAGCTCCGCCTGGGAAGAAGTACCCGACCCGGAGATCGACGAGCCCACGGACGCGGTCGTCAGAGTCGACGCCGTCACGATCTGCGGGACCGACCTGCACATCCTCAAGGGTGATGTCCCCGAGGTCCGCCCGGGCACCGTCCTCGGACACGAGGCGGTCGGCGAGATCGTCGAAGTGGGCGGCGACGTACGTACCGTACGTCCGGGGGACCGGGTGCTGGTGTCCTGCATCACCGCCTGCGGCAGGTGCCGGTACTGCAGGGAGGGCGCGTACGGTCAGTGCCGGGGAGGCGGCGGCTGGATCCTCGGGCACCTGATCGACGGGGCGCAGGCGGAGTATGTCCGCGTCCCGCACGCCGATCTCTCCGTGCACCCCCTGCCCGGCGCGGTGACCAACGAGGACGCCGTGATGCTCGCCGACATCTTCCCGACGGCCTACGAGGTGGGGGTGCTCAAGGGACGCGTACGCCCCGGAGACACGGTCGTCGTGGTGGGCGCCGGTCCCATCGGACTGGCCGCCATCGCCACCGCCCGCCTGTTCGCACCCGAGCGTGTCATCGCCGTGGACGTGGCGGCGTCCCGGCTGGAGGCCGCCAGGAAGCTCGGCGCGGAGGTCGTGGCCGACGCCCGGGAGGGTCCCGAGCAACTGGTCGAGGATCTCACCGACGGCCTCGGCGCGGACGTCGTCGTGGAGGCGGTCGGGGTGCCGGAGACCTTCGAGACGTGCACGCGCATGGTGCGCCCCGGAGGACACGTCGCCAACATCGGCGTGCACGGCAAGCCGGTGACACTGCACCTGGAAGACCTGTGGATCAAGAACGTCACCATCACGACAGGTCTCGTCGACACCCACTCCACACCCACGCTGCTGCGCATGGCCACGGCCGGCCGGCTGCCCCTCACCCAGCTGATGACGCACACCTTCCCGCTCGACCGCATGGAGGAGGCGTACGACGTCTTCTCACGTGCCGCCGACACCGGGGCGCTCAAGGTCGTGCTGGGCGGGCCCCGACGGGACGTGGTCACCGCGGACGCGGGCTGAGGCCGCCGCCCCCGGCCGCCGTTGGACCGGAGGGCGGAGGGCCGCCTTCGGACGCCTGAAGGACGACAGGCTCATGTACCGCAACGACGGATTCCGCGAACTGGATCTGGAGGAGTGCCGGCAGCGGCTGGCGCGGGCGGCCCTGGGCCGTATCGTCCACACGCGCGACGCCCTCCCGGCGGTTCTCCCGGTCAACTACCTCCTGGACCCGGACGGCGCCGTGCTGCTGCGCACGTCGGCGGCCTCGGAGCTGGTACGTGCCATCGACGGAGCCGTGGTCGCCTTCGAGGCCGACGAGGTCGACGTGGCGTCCCGCTCGGGCTGGAGCGTCGTCGTCACCGGACCCGCGTCCGTGGTGACCGACCGCACCGAACACGAACGCCTCGTGCGCACCGGCCTCCTCTCCTGGGTCGCCTGGCCCGTCGAGGTCTTCGTGCGCATCGAACCGGAACTCGTCACCGGCCGGGAACTCGTCGGCCGGTACCCCGCGGAATGATCCCGCTCCCGACGGCTCCCCCGGCACGAGGGCTGGTCGGCCGGGTACAGGGCCCGGGCGGCCCTGTACCGGGGCCGGCGCCGGAGGGACGGTGGAACCGGGGACGGAAAGCGTGCGGCGAGGGAGGCTGCCATGACGGACCCGGAGACCGGAGAAGCCGGTCGGACGCCGACGCCGGCGCGCCGTGCCGTACCGTCCGCCGTGCGGCCGGCCCCGCGGCACCGGCAGGACTTCATGGTGCGCTACCTGCAGGCCATGGCGTCCCACTCGTCCGGGACCACCGCCGAGGAGCCGTCACCGGAGGGCGGCCCGGACGCGGGCGGACCTCACGTCGCGCAACGGCCGACCCCGGACGTCGGCCTCCAGGTGTCCGACATCATGAAGCGGTCCTCCGCCGTGCCGACGGTCACGGTCGACACCCCGTACCTGGACATCGCGCGCACGATGGCGCGGCGGCAGGTGGGCGCCGTGCCGGTGACCGACGACGAGCGGCACGTCGTCGGCGTGGTGGCGGAGTCCGATCTGCTCGCCCGCGCCGCGGCCTTCGCCGGGGCGGAGAAGGACCGGGGGCTGCACGCCCTGCTGTTCCCCGGTCACGTCCGCGGCGACGAGGCCGCGACGGCCGCCGCGCTCATGACGGCGCCGGCGGTCACCGTCAGGCCGTGGACCACCGTGGTCGAGGCCGCGCGGCGGGCCGCCCGCTCCCGTGTCCGGCAGATCTTCGTCACCGATCACCACGACCGGCTGATCGGCGTCGTCAGCCGCAACGAACTGCTGCACGCCCTCGTGCGGGACGACACGGCCATCCACGACGAGATCGTCGCCCGCGTCCTGCGTGAGCTCGGCATTCCCGCCGCACAGGTGAGAGTGCGGGTACGCAACGGCACGGTCACCCTCACCGGTGCGCTGAAGTCGGAGCGCATCGCCGCCCTGACCGGTGCCGTGGAGCGCATCGCCGACGTCAACGAGGTGGAGGACCTGCTCACCGAAATCTGACGGGCGGCACCGGTGTCCCAGGGACGCCCGGACCCCGACGGGCCGCAGCCGGGCTCACCCCACTCACTCGTGCCGTTGCCGTGCGACGACGAGGGGACAGTGCGCGTGGTGCAGCAGGGCCTGGCTGACCGAGCCCAGGAGCAGGCCCGTGAAACCGCCCCGGCCCCGCGCGCCGACCACCAGCAGCTGGGCCTCCGCGCTCGCGTCGATGAGGGCACGGCGCACGGGGCCCACGACCGGCAGACGACGCACGGACACCTCCGGATACCGGTCGGCGAACCCGGCCAGCGCGGCGTCGATCACGTGCTCGGCGTGAACGCGCGGCTCTCTCTGTCCGCGCGTCACGAACGGCGGGTCGGCAGGCTCGTCGTAGGCGTCCGTGTGGCCCTCCCTGCTCACGTGCACCGCCAGCAGATCGGCGTGGCGCATGGACGCCTCGGCGAACGCGAAGCGCACCGCGCCCTCGGAGGCGGGTGCTTCGTCGACGGCCAGCAGCACGGGACCCGCCGGGTCGTCCCGGCCCCGGACGACGAGGACCGGGCAGCGGCCGTGGGCCGCCAGGTGTCCGGCGGTCGAGCCGAGCAGAAGGCTGCCGAAGGTACTCAGTCCGCGGTGGCCGACCACCACCAGGGATGCCGTGCGCGACGCGATCTCCAGCACCATCAACGGCTCGCCCACACTGACCTGGCGGGCCACCGTGACCTGCGGAGCCACTCGGCGCGCCAGTTCCTCGGCCTCGGCCAGGGTGCCGTCCACCAGCTCGCGGACCCCTGTCCCGCCGGGGTTCCAGGGCGGGCCGCCCGGAGGCACGTGCGGGACGGTCCAGCCGAAGGCGTGCACCAACTGGAGCTCCGCACCCCGGAGTCCGGCCTCGTGTGCCGCTGTCCTGACCGCTTGCCGGCTCGACGGGGAGCCGTCGACTCCCACCACCACCGACGGCGTCGGCGTCATGATCGTGCCCCTTCCTCCATGGTGGCCGCCCGCACGCTCACCGGTCCCGCCGGTGGGGCACCGTGATCACGGAACAGCGTGCGTGGTGCAGAACGCCCTGACTCACGGAGCCCAGCAGCATGCCGCGGAAGCCGCCGTGCCCACGGGTGCCCACGACCAGGCCGAGGGCGTGGGCCGATGCCTCGGCCAGTACCTGCACCGGGTGTCCCTTGACGACCTCGTGGTGCAGCTCCACCTCCGGATGGGCGGCGGCGCGCCCCGCCACCGTCTCGGCGAGGACCCGACGGCATTCCTCGAGCGCCGCGTGCTCGTCCAGGACCCCGAGCAGGGGGGTGTGCCACACGTACAGGGCACGCAGGTTCGCGCCGTGCAGTCCCGCCTCCTCGAAGGCGAAGTCGACGGCGGCCGCCGAATGAGGGCTGCCGTCGACACCGACCACGAGGTACGGCGGCTGTCGGGTGGCGTGGTCCGAAGGCTCACGCAGGACGACGACCGGGCAGCCGGCGCGGGCGGTCAGGGGCAGCGCGACCGCGGCGGAGGGAGCGGGATCCCCCGTTCCGGTCAGGTGCCGGGAACCGATCACCACCAGTTCGGCGTGCCGCGACTGCTCGGCCAGCACCCATGCCGGACGCCCCTCGGCCAGCACGACGGAGATCTCCGTGGCGGGCAGGCGGTCCTCGACGAAGGCGAGCGCCGTCCTGAGCACGTCGTCGCCCGTGACGTGCAGTTCCTCCGACCACTGCTCCCACGAAGGACGGCCGCCCTCGGGCCGGTATCCGGGGACCGGTTCACCCTGCGCGTACACCATGGTCAGGGGACGTCCCCGTAGCCGGGCCTCGTCGGCGGCCCAGGCGAGTGCCATGCGCTCGTCCGGATCTGGATCGACGCCGACGACGATCGGGGCGGGACTCGTACCGGTGCTCATGGTCGGCACCTCACTCCAGAGGGTTCGCCCGGCCGTGCCGGGAGGGTCATCCCCGTACGACTGCCACAGGGCTGTGTGCGTGATGGAGGACGGCCTGGCTGACCGAACCGAGCAGCAGCCCGGTGAAGCCCCCGCGACCCCGGGCGCCGACCACCGTGAGGCGGGCCGTGCGGCTCGCCTCGATCAGTGCCGGACGCGTCGGGCCGTGCACGGTCCTGCGTTCCACCTTGATGTCGGGATACAGGTCACTCGTGCCAGCCAGGGTCTCTGCCAGGAGCCGCTCCTCCTCTGCGGCCAGCACACCGGGCCCGTACGCGTAGGGCTCGGACGGATCCGCCGGCGGCGGCACGGGGGCGTTCCACGCCGTCCAGGCGTGCAGCGCCACGACGTGGGCACCCTGCGCCGCGGCCTCCTCGAAGGCGAACCGCAGGGCCGCCGATCCCGCGGGCGAACCGTCCAGGCCCAGGACGATCGGGCCGACCGGCGCCTCCGGTTCCCGGACGACCAGCACCGGGCACCGGGCGTGGGCGGCCAGCCCGGTCGCCGTGGACCCCGTCAGCGGTCCCGCGAACCCGTTCAGGCCGCGATGTCCCACGACGATCAGCTCGGCGGTCCGCGACTCGGCGGTCAGGACGCCGAGCGCCTCTCCGGGTCGGACCAGTCCCGACACGTCGACGCCGGGTGCCGTCGTCCGGGCCCTGAGCACCGCTTCCTCCACCACCGCGTCCGCCCCCTGGCGGAAGTGGTCCCTGACCGCCTTCGGCAGGGCGGTGTCCAGCGGAAGGCGCGCCGGCCTGGCCAGCGCGTGCACCACCCGGAGCGCGATCCTGCGCAGCGCGGCCTCACGGGCCGCCCACGCGACGGCGTCGAGGGCCGGAGTGGAACCGTCCGTGCCGACGACCATGAAGCCGCTCATCGCGTCTCCTCTCCGCACGTTCCGCTTCAGCTGGCTGCCCGCCCCCACTGGGAACCGATCTCCTGCCATTCGCTCTCCCAGGCGGCAAGGCGCCGCCGATCGAGCACCAACCGGGCTCCGCAGTACCCGGTGGCCGCCGCCGCGACGACGGCGAAGGACGAGGCGGCACCCATGAACGCGGCGTCCAGTCCGGCCTGGGCCGCGGTGGGCGGCGCGGCGGCCGGACGGTCCTGCCGGTCCGTCCACACCGTCACCCGCGAACCGGCCTTCAGCCCTTTGTCGACCGATGCCTTCCCCGAGTGCTGTGTCCCGTCGGAGGCCGTCCAGCGCACCGCGGTGTCGACACGGCCCCCCGTCGTCCCGCCGACCGGAGCACTTCCCGTGGCGTCCGTGACGAGCGTGGCCGTGACCGCGTGACGGTCCGCTCGCCGCTGTGCGGCCTCGTCCGCCCCGGCCTGGGCCCCGAGCACTCCGGCCACGGGACCGGCCACCGCGATCGCCAGCCACATCACCACCAGGAACCAGGCATCGAGCACGTCCTCACGGCGGCGCAACGGATTGCGGCGCCAACGCCACAGAGACCGCCGAGCGGTCCGGGCTCCACGCATCGTGCTCACCTCCGGCTGCCGTCTCCAGCCTGACGCCGGCCGGAGCGGGAGTGCAGGGGCCGTTCGGGCACCGCTCGCGACCCACCTGGGCCGGAAGGCCCTGATGAACCCGGGTGCACGGGGTGGGCGGCGGCTCCGTCCCCGGGGCGCCCGCCGCCCTTCGGGGCCCGCCCGCGACGAGAAGGGCCGTTCGGCAGGGCCCGCAGGGACCGTCAGCCGTCTGGTGGACGCGGCGCCGGCGCGTGACGCTGGACCGAGAGACCCGTCGACGGAGAGGGCACGGTCATGTACGCACACCTGGGCGACCGGCTGATCGTCGAAAGTCCGGCCGACGGTGTCGCCCGGCGGGACGGGGAGATCGTCGGTCTGCACCACGACGACGGAACGCCGCCGTACGACGTCCGCTGGTCCGACACGGGTGATGTCACGCTCGTGTTCCCGGGCCCGGACGCACATGTGCACCACGGCGGTCCGGAGGGACCGGCACCGGGCGGGGGTGCGCTGCCGGAGGCGTCTCACGGGAAGCCGGCGGAGCCCGCGGTGCGGACCGGGCAGGCCGGTGACATCGGACGGCGTCTTGCCGCTGCCCGGTGGCGCGAGGGCCTCGGCCTGGATGAGGTGGCCCGCCGCGCCGGCATGGCTCCGCAGTACCTCGCCTACCTGGAGACGCACACGGCCGATCCTGGGTTCGGTTCACTGGTGCGGCTGGCCGACGCGCTGGGCACCACGTACACCGAGCTGCAGGGAGGCGGCGCTGACCGCCCTACCGGCCAGGGCCGGGCGCTGCGCGACCCGCTGCTGCGGGACCTCGACGCGCAGGAGTGCCGCACCCTGCTCTCGACGCACGGCGTGGGACGGCTCGCGCTGACCACGCGGCAGGGCCCCGCGGTGCTCCCCGTCAACTACGAGGTGACGGACGGGACGATCGCCTTCCGCACCGCTCCCGGTTCGGCGGCCACCGAGGCGGTGGGCCAGGAGGTGGCCTTCGAGGTCGACCACATCGACGACGCGATGAGCCGGGGCTGGAGCGTCCTGGTCGTGGGCAGGGGGCGGGCCGTGACGGACCCCGAGACGGTGCGCGGGCTGGACGAGGCGGCGCACACCGAGCCCTGGGCCGGGGGAGGGCGTTCCATGTGGCTGGTCGTCGACATGGAGCGGGTGACCGGGCGGCGCATCGTTCCGGCCGGTGGCTCGTGAGCCCGTGGACCGAATGAACTCGTGACCGAGTGAGACCGAACGAGTGAGAGGTCAGTGCGCCGGATCCTGCTCCTGCCGGACGATCACGACGGGACAGGCCGCGTGCTGGGCGCAGCGCTGGCCCACGGATCCCAGCATCGCCCTGGCGAAGGCTCCCCGGCCCCGGCGTCCCACGACGAGGATGTCGGCTCCCTCCGAGGCGAGGACCAGGGCCTCCGAGGGGTCGCCTTCGACGAGTACCTCCGTCAGTCCCGGCGGCCGCTCCTCCGGGAAGACGGCGCCCAGCTCCTCCGCGAACCGCTCACGTGCCTGCTCCAGGTCGAAGTCCGGGTCGATGGCCGGCCCGGTGAAGCCCGTGGCGGACGGGGTGTCCCAGACGTGGATCGCCTCCACGACGCCGCCGACGGTCCGCGCGTAGCGGGCCGCCCAGCGCAGCGCCGCGTACGAGGACGGAGACCCGTCCACACCCACGACCACCCGTGGTACCGCCTCAGAGGGTTGCATGGTCACCTCGCATGAGTGTTGTCCGCTGTGTCCACGCTGCCCGGTGCCGTGCCGCCGCGCCAGCCGGCGGGTCGGCCACGCGGCCGGTCAGCCGGACGAGCCACGGGCGGAGGCGACCACGTCGGGGCTTTCGAGACGCCCGCGCAGGTCCGCGGTCAGTCCGGACAGCTTTTCGGACACCACGGCCCGGCACGGCTCGGGAGCACGGACGCGCAGCGCCTCGGCGGGAAGCGCGGCCAGGTCGGCCGTCAGGCGTGCGTGCGCCTGCGGCAGCGTGTCCGGCGGGTCGAGACGGCGCCCACCGCTCATCACCGTGCGCAGCAGTTGTTCCGAGCCGGCCGGCCCCGCCTCCTCCAGGAGGGCGATGACATCGCCGCCCCCCGGACGGCGGAACACCTGCTTGCGTCCCGGCAGCGTCTCCTTGGCGGACGACAGCTTCAGGACCGGGCGGCCGTCGTAGTCGACCAGCTTGTAGGCCGAGTCGAGGTAGGGGGCGTCGGCCGCGGTGCCCACGCGGGTGCCGACCGCGTACACGTCGATGGGGGCCCCGGAGCGGACCAGGGCGTCCACGGCGTACTCGTCGAGACCGCCGCTGACGACGATCCGCACGTCGGGCAGGCCGGCGGCGTCCAGGTCGGAGCGCACCAGGCGGGCCAGGGCACCCAGGTCGCCGCTGTCCAGCCGTACCGCACAGCCCGGCCCCCGGTCGAGGTCGCGCAGCACACGGGCCGCCGTGCGCGCACCCCGCACCGTGTCGTACGTGTCCACCAGAAGGGTGACGGGACCCGGGTGGGAACGGGCGAAGGCACGGAAGGCGGTCTCCTCGTCCGGGAACGCCTCGACGTACGAGTGCGCCATCGTGCCCGAGGCGGGCAGCCCCCAGCGGACCGCCGCCGCCACGTTGCTGGTGCCCGCGAAGCCCGTCAGGGCTCCCAGCCGGGCGGCCTGCAGACCGGCGCCGGGCCCGTGGGTGCGGCGGAGGGAGAAGTCGACCACCGGACGCCCTGCCGCGGCCAGAACGGACCGCACCGCCTTCGACGCGACGGCGGTCTGGTGCGAGACCTGGTTGAGGAGGAAGGTCTCCACGAGCTGGGCCTGCGCGATCGGCGCGGTGACCTCCAGCAGCGGCTCTCCAGCGAGGACCACCCGTCCCTCCGGCACCGCGCGGACCTCGCCGGTGAACCTCAGGCCGCGCAGAGCGGCCAGGGCAGCGGGCGGGCGGCCGAGCGCGGCGGCGAAGTCCTCCACGTCCGCGGGCGTGACGAGGTAGTCGCTCAGATGGTCGAGGGCCGGTTCGGCTCCTGCGCTCACCAGGAAGCCGCGTTCCGGCGGCAGGGCGCGCACGAAGAGGCTGAACGTCGCGGGCCGGTCCATGCCCTCGTGGAGGTAGGACAGCGCCATCGTCACCTCGTACAGGTCCGTGGTGGTCACATCCGACATGACGCTCACCTCGCCCGGTCCGGCGTGCGCCGGATCGGTTCCCAGCGTCGCCCGCCCCCGGCCCGGCGGGAAGGGCCGGCCGGCCGTCGGCACCGGGCCGCTCGGCCCATGCCTCGGCCGTCCCGGCGGCGGGATCCTGGTGTGCGACGGGGGCCGGCCACGCCCACCGGCCGGGACTCCCGTCGTCACCGGCCGGAAGCGCGAAGTCCTGGAGGACGTCATGGAACACCCCGAGACGTACCCGGGCCTGACGCAGCACTCGGACGCCCGGCGCACCCACCCTCACCGGCCGGGTCACGAGGAGGACCCCATGGCGCGGGCCGAACTCGACGCGAACACGGTGACCAGGCTGGTCGCCGACGCCACCGCCGCCCCGTCCATGCACAACGCCCAGCCGTGGCGCTTCCGCTTCGTGGCCGACGAGCGCCTCCTGCTGCTGCGCGCCGACCCGGAACGGAGCATGCCGCGGTCCGACCCCGGGAACCGGGCGCTGCACATCGGCTGCGGCGCGGCCCTGTTCAACCTGCGTGTCTCCGCCGTGCACGCCTCTCTGGTGCCGCGGACCCGCCTGCTGCCCGACCCGAACGACCCGCTCCTGCTGGCGGCCGTGCGTCTGGCCGATCCGACGCACGCTCCGCAGCAGAAGGACCTGTGGCGGTTGTACCCGGCCGTCCCGCAGCGCCGCACCAGCCGCCACCCGTTCTCCGAGGAGGACATCCCCGAGGGCGTCCGGCTCGCTCTTGAGGACGCGGCGGCCCGGGAGGAGGGGGTCCTGCTCTTCCCCGGACGCTGGCACACCGACACCGTTCTCGACCTGGTCCACGACGCGGAGAGCCGCGACCTGATGCACCCGGAGACCAACGAGGACCTGGTGCGTTGGACGAGGCTGGGCAGCGAGGCGGACACGGCCACCGACGGCGTCCCCGAGTACGCCTTCGGCCCGCGCAAGAAGGACGGCAAGGCCCCGGTGCGCGACTTCTCCGGACGCAGGCCGGTGGCCGACCGGGGCAGTACGGCCTTCGAGCGCACTCCGCACCTGGCCCTGCTCAGTACCCGCGGCGACGGCCCCGCCGACTGGCTGAGGGCCGGCCAGGCACTGGAGCGCGTCCTGCTGGAGGGCACCCTGGCCGGTCTGTCCACGTCGTTGACCTCGCACCCCCTGGAGGACCGGGGGCTGCGCCTGCTGGCCCGCGATCCGGGTTCGGGTGTCGGTCACGTGCAGATGGTGCTCCGTCTGGGGTACGGGCCGAAGGGGCCGGCCACACCCCGCCGGCCGGTGGGGGACGTACTCGCGTTCACCTGACGCGGGTCAGGAGTCGTCTCGGAGCGCGTCGCGCTGGATCTGGTGCGCGAGGGCACGGCGCACGGAGGCCGACGCGGGGGCGGTGACGTTCGCGGGGACGTCGAGACCGCGACTGATCGCGTCGTAGGCGTCCCGGTAGCCGCCGGGCATCTCCGCCCGGTGCAGCATCAGGTCCGCTTCGACGAGACGACGCAGCTCGTCGACGTTCTGAGGCGTGAACCGCTTCCTCCCCCGGGCGAGGGCGTGGACGTAGCGCGTGCAGCGGGCGGTGTCGTGGTTCTCCGAGATCTCCTCGGCGAGGCCCCAGAGGCGACCTTCGAGCCAGGGCACGTCCTGCTGGTCGAGCGAGAGCTTCGCCGGGGGCGCCGGGTCGCCCGTCCTGTGCTTCGCCACCTGCTTGGAGACGGCGGGCTGACTCATGTCGGTGAGCCGGGCGATCCTTTCCTGTGTCCAGCCGAGATCGGCGAGCAGCCCGATCATCTCGGCGCGCAGCCTGCGCATCTCCTCGCCCGCGCGAATGACCTCGTTCATGCCGGCGAGCATCCGTTCGGCCTGTTCCTCGGTCAACGTCCCGAGGTTTCCGGGTGTGTCCTCCACGTGCGTCACAGCTCGGTTATATACCCCCGTGGCGCCGCCGCCTATAACCGGGTTGTACAACTCGGTTATGGGTGGCAGGATCCGCGGCATGCCCACCTTCTCCGCACCCGACGGAACCCGGCTCGCCTACCGCGTGACCGGAGACGGCGACCCGCTGGTCTGCCTCCCGGGAGGTCCGATGGACTCCCGCTACCTCGGCGACCTGGGCGGCCTGTCCGCGCACCGCCGGCTGATCGTCCCGGATCTGCGCGGCACCGGCCGTTCCGCGATCCCCGAAGACACCTCGTCCTACCGCTGCGACCGCCTGGTCGACGACGTCGAGGCGCTCCGTGAACACCTCGCGCTCCCGCGGATGGACCTGCTCGGCCACTCCGCCGGCACGAACATCGCGACGCAGTACGCGGCCCGGTACCCGGCCCACGTCGGCAAGCTCGCCCTGATCGGCCCCAGTCCCCGGGCCGTGGGCATCACCATCAGCGGGGAGACGCGGCGCGAGCTGGCGAGGCTTCGTGCGGACGAACCGTGGTTCCCCGAGGCGTTCGCCGCTCTGGAGGCCGTCGCGGCGGGCACGGGCAGCGACTGGGAAGCCCTCGCCCCCTTCTTCTGGGGCCGCTGGGACGCCGCGGCACGGGCCCACCAGGCGTCCAGCCGGCCGGAGAACGAGGAGGCCGTCGCCCTCTTCGCGGCCGAGGGCGCCTTCAGCCCCGAGGCCACGCGTGCGGCGCTCGCCGGGTACGAGGCTCCCGTGCTGCTGCTCGCCGGAGAGTTCGACCTGAACAGCCCGCCCCGGTCGACGGCCGAGTTCGCGGCACTGTTCCCCGACGCCACGCTCGTGGTCCAGCCGGGAGCGGGCCACTACCCCTGGCTCGACGACGCCGGCCGGTTCGTGACGACCACCGAGGCGTTCCTGACCGGCTGACCCTCCCTTCGCGGCCGGATCGGGTGCGCGCCTGCCGGCGACTCCGCCGGGCCAGCCGCATCACCGGTCCGGCCGCACCGCGCGGGGGTGCCTGCCGTCCGACCGGACGCCCGCGAGCCCTGAACGGCCGCGCCGGGGCACTCCCCGCCGTCGGTGACGTCCGCATGCGTCACGCACGCGCATGCGGTACTCCTCGAAGGGAGAACGCACCATCTCGGCACAGCGGAGGCTGCCTGTGATGCCGTCCTGGTCGGCCGACGCGACCGCGGGAGCGGTGCCCCATGACTGAGCCGGGGCGCCACGAGGACCCCGTGCGCCCCCTGCACCCGCCCGTCTCCGCCGGCCGGCGTGACGGTGACGTACCGGAGCGTGCGGACGCCCGTGAGACGCACACCGCGATGCTCTTCTTCGCGGGAGACCGCGTGTACAAGCGCAAGAAGCCGGTGGACCTCGGCTTCCTGGACTACACCACGCCGGCGTCCCGCCGTGCGGCCTGCGAGCGCGAGATCGAGCTCAACCGGCGGTTCGCACCGGACGTGTACCTGGGGCTGGGCGAGCTCCGCACCCCGGGCGAGGAAGAGGCCGAGCCGCTCGTCGTGATGCGGCGCATGCCCGCCGGCCTGCGCCTCGCGCATCTGGTGCGGACCGGGGCTCCCGTCGACAGCGCCCTGCGGGCCGTGGCCAGACAACTCGCCGTATGGCACGCCGCCGCGCCCCGCGACCCCGTCATCGCCGAACAGGGCACGCGGGAGGCCCTGTCCTCGCGCTGGGAGGCCGGCTTCGCTCAGGTCGCCGCCCTGGCCGACGAGGGCCCGGCACTGGACGGCACGGCGGAGACCGAACGGCTGGTCCGCCGCTATCTGGCGGGCCGCAAGCCGTTGTTCGACGCTCGCATCGGGCAGGGGCGCGTGGTCGACGGGCACGGGGACCTGCTCGCCGACGACATCTTCTGCCTCGACGACGGACCGCGGATCCTCGACTGCCTCGAATTCGACGACCGTCTCCGCCATGTCGACGGCCTCGACGACGCCGCGTTCCTGGCCATGGACCTCGAACGACTCGGCGCCCCCGAGTCCGCGGCGTTCTTCCTGGCCCAGTACGGCGAATACTCCGGGGACCCCGCGCCGCCCTCCCTGTGGCACCACTACGTCGCCTACCGCGCCTTCGTCCGCGCCAAGGTCTCCCTGATCCAGGCCCGGCAGGGTGCGCCCGGCGCGCAGGCGGTGGCACAACGGCTCGCCGCCATGGCGCTGCGCCACCTGCGCACCTCCGTCGTCCGGCTGACGCTCGTCGCCGGACTGCCCGGCAGCGGAAAGTCCACGCTGTCCGGCGCGCTGGCCGACAGACTCGGCGCCGTACTGCTCAGCAGCGACCGCCTGCGCAAGGAAATGGCCGGGCTCCCCGCCGAGCAGCCCGCCGCCGCCGGCTACGGCGAGGGCCTGTACTCGCCCGAGTGGACGGCCAGGACCTACGCCGAGCTGCTCGACCGCGCAGGCGCCCTCCTGCTCCAGGGCGAGTCCGTGGTGCTGGACGCCACGTGGATCGACTCGGCCCAGCGCGAGAGAGCACTGCGGACGGCCGAACGCACCAGCGCCGACCTCGTGGCCCTGCACTGCCACGTTCCCGAGGAGACGGCGGCGGCCCGCCTGAGCACACGCGCCCCCGGCGCGTCCGATGCCGACCTCGGCGTGGCCGGCGACATGGCGGCCAGGGAACAGCCGTGGCCCGAGGCGGTCGCGGTCGACACCAGCGGCTCACTCGAGTCCGCGGTCGCACAGGCGTTGGCAGCCGTCCGGCCCTGGGGACCGGATCAGGCGAAGATCCTTCGCCGTCCCTACATGGAACCGGACTGAGGAACCGTCCGGCGCGCCGGACCATGCACCCGCCGCCCTGCCGGCCGCCACGCTGTTGTCCGACCGGCCCTGGCGGAGGGCCGGTCGTCCCCTGCCGCCGGGACCGCGCGCCGCGTTGTGATGGAAGGAGCGGCTCGACGCCGCCGCGCCGTACGGACCGAGGTGCCCATGAACCTCTCCCTCCCCGTGACGCGACTGCGCCGCTCGACGGCGGCGCACGCGGTCCCGCGGCTCGAGGCCGGTCTCCTCGCCGTCACGACTGCGGCTCTCGTCGCGGGCGGCATCGCCCGGCTCTCCGGCGCGGCGGGCCTCGCGGACCTCTTCTGGGGGCTGGGCACCGTGTCGGCCGCCGTCCCCGCCGTGGTGTGGGTGGTGGCCGCACTGCGGCGCGGGCACGCGGGCGTCGACCTGATCGCCGTACTGGCGCTCGGCGGCACCCTGGCGGTCGGTGAGTATCTGGCCGGGGCCCTGGTCGCGTTCATGCTGGCCACCGGCCGCGCCCTGGAGGGAGCCGCCCAGCGGCGCGCGTCGCACGATCTGCGTGCGCTCCTGTCACACGCGCCGCGCTCGGCCCGCCGCCGCACCGAAGGCCAAGTGACCACGGTGCCGCTGGGCGAGATCACCGTCGGAGACCTGCTGGTCGTCGGACCCGGTGAGGTGGTCCCGGTGGACGGCCGCGTCGAGAGCGCCGCGGCCGTCCTCGACGAGTCGGTGCTCACGGGCGAGGCCCTTCAGGTCGTACGGCGACGTGGTGAGGGAGTCCGCAGCGGCGCCGTGAGCGCCGGCGGCGCCTTCGAACTGCGCGCCACCGCCACCGAACGGGACAGCACCTACGCCGGCATCGTGCGCCTGGCACAGCAGGCCGGGGCGGAGGCCGCGCCGGTCGTGCGGCTGGCGGACCGGTACGCCGCCTGGTTCCTGCCCCTGACCCTCGCCGTGGCGGCACTGGCGTGGCTGCTCGGCGGCTCCGCGGTGCGCGCGGTCGCCGTCCTCGTGGTCGCCACCCCCTGCCCCCTGCTGCTGGCGGCACCGGTCGCCGTCGTCTCCGGTCTCTCCCGCGCGTCCCGCCTCGGCGTGGTCGTCCGCGACGGCGGCGCGCTGGAGAACCTGGGCCGCGCCCGCACCCTCCTGCTGGACAAGACGGGAACCCTGACCCGGGGCCGTCCCGGCGTCCTGGACGTCACGGCCGCTCCCGGCCGCACGGCGGCGGAAGTCCTCCGGACGGCGGCCTCGCTCGACCAGTACTCCCCCCACGTACTGGCCCGGTCCATCGTCGATGCCGCGCGGGCGCGCGACCTGGAGTTGTCGGTGCCGGCGGACGTCACCGAGGAACCCGGCCGCGGGGCAGGCGGCACCGTGGACGGCCATCGCGTCTTCATCGGCCGCACCGGCACCGCCCGGGCGCGGCCCGCCTGGGCCGAAGCGGTCGACAACCGCGCCCTGCTCGACGGAGCGGCCGTCGCATGGCTCACCGTCGACGGGCGCCTGGCCGGCGCCGTACTGCTGCGCGACCCCGTGCGCAGCGACGCTCCCCAGGCCCTGCGCCGGCTCCGGTCGGCCGGCATCGAGCGTCTGCTGATGCTGACGGGCGACCGGGCGGAACCCGCGCAGGAGGTCGCGGCCGTGCTCGGACTCGATGGCGTCCACGCCGAACTCGGCCCCGCCGACAAGGTCGCCGCCGTGCGGGCCGAGCGTGAACGCGCCGTCACCGTGATGGTCGGAGACGGCGTCAACGACGCACCGGCCCTGGCCGCCGCGGACATCGGCGTCGCCATGGGTGCCCGAGGCTCCACTGCCTCCTCCGAGGCCGCCGACATCGTCCTGACCACCGACCGCGTCGACCGCCTCGCCGACGCCGTCGCCGTCGCCCAGCGGTCGCGCCGCATCGCCGTGCAGAGCGCCCTCGGCGGCATGCTGCTGTCGTTGGCCGCCATGGCCGCGGCCGCCGTCGGTCTCCTCCCGCCCGCGACCGGCGCGCTGCTGCAGGAGGCCATCGACGTCGCCGTCATCCTCAACGCCCTGCGGGCCCTGCGCCCCGGCCGGGCCGGGCGGCCGGCCCTGACGCCCTCCACCGAAGCGCTCATCCACCGCTTCGCCGCGGAGCACGACGATCTCCAGGACGTGCTCCAGGCGGTCCGCGACGCCGCCGACCGCCTCTCCGACACTCCGGGCCCGGCGGCCCTCAAGGCCGTCGAGGAGGCGCACCGACTGCTCACCGAACGGCTGCTGCCGCACGAGTACGCCGAGGAGCACCAGCTCTACCCGGCCCTCGCCCCGGCTCTGGGGGGTCCCGAGGCGACCGCCACCATGAGCCGGGCCCACGCCGAGATCGGACGCCTCTCCCGCCGCATCGCCACCCATCTGGAACTGGCTCGCGCGACCGGCGGCCTGGCCGGCGAGCAGACGGACGACCTGCGTTCCTGCCTCTACGGACTGAGCACCGTACTGCGCCTGCACTTCACCCAGGAGGAGGAGAACTACTTCTCCCTGGCTCCGTGACGCGGCCCGCGGCGGCCGGTCCCGGCGCCGCGGTGGATGCCGGTACCTCCGGCCGTGGCGCGGCCCCGGAGGACCCGCGGCCCGGCCGGCCGGAACGACCGGTGGGGCATCCCCGGGCTGTGCGGGCGGACGGACAGGGCCCATCGGCCCGGATCGGGGCCGAACCACCCAAGCCGCGCCACGGCCGCGGTGGGAGCCTGACGGAAGGAGCCCCGTGCTGCTCTGCGCGCAGCCCGACGAAAGGTGGTGGGGACGGTGGAGTTCCCCCTGGTCGTAGGAGTTGATGGGTCCACCGCGAGCTACGCCGCTCTCGACTGGGCGGTGGACTGCGCCGCCCGGCACGGACTGCGGCTGCACCTGGTGTACGGCTCCCTCTGGGAACGCTACGAAGGCGCCGTCCCCTCCGGCCTCGCCCGGCCGTCGGGACAGGTGATGGCCGAGAACGTCGTCGCCGTCGCCGCCGAACGCGCCGGCCGTCGCAGCCCGGAGGCGAAGATCACCACCGAGGTGGTCCCCGAAGACCCCGTGCACGCCCTGCTGGAGCGGGGCCGCGACGCGTTCGCCGTGGTGACCGGTTCACGTGGCCGCGGTGAGATCCAGGGCCTGCTCCTCGGATCGGTGGGTCTGGCGGTGGCCGCGCGGGCCACCTGCCCGGTCGTCGTGGTCCGTGGTGACCAGGCCGGCCTGGCGGGCTCCCATCAGCGGATCCTCCTCGGCGTGGGTGACGCGGAAGCCGGCGACGAGGCCGTCCGGTTCGCCTTCCGCGAGGCCGAGGCACGCGACTGTGCCCTCGACGCCGTCCGCGCCTGGCGGCGGCCGGCCGGACAGGACGCCGGCGGAACGGCCGGCCCCACGGACACGGAGGAGGAGAGGGCGGCGGCCGCGCTGGACGCCGCACTGCGCGAGGCGGAGGCCGCCCACGCGGCGGTGAAGGTCCGCCGCAGCACGTTGGAAGGACCCGCCCGCTCGGTGCTGCTCCACCGGTCGGCGGCCGCGGATCTCGCCGTCATCGGCGCCCGGCGTCGCCGTGAGCCCTTCGGGCTGCAGTTGAGCCGGGTGGCGCACACACTGCTGCACCACGCCGACTGTCCGGTCGCGGTCGTCCCGCACGTCGAGTGACCCGCGCCCCGGCCGGTGCGCGCCCCGTCGCCGAAGGAGCGCGGGGCGCGCGGCCGCGGGGACACGCGTCGGGCCGGTGCCCTCATCCGCTCGGGCCGTCGGCTCCCGACAACTCGAACCGCACGTCCACCACACCCTCGACGGCGCGTGCCAGCCGGGCCGCCACCGGCACCAGCGCCCGGTCCCGCACCCGGCCCCCGAGCCGTACGACCCCGTCGTCCACCCGCACGGTCACCGCGGAGTCGGGAAGCGGGAAGAGGTGGGCCACGATCTCCCGCCGTACCTGCTCGGCGATGTCCTCGTCGTCCCGGAGGAACACCTTCAGCAGGTCGGTGCGGCTGACGATGCCCACCAGCCGGCCCGTGCCGTCGACGACGGGCAGACGTTTGACGTGGCCCCGGGCCATGATCCGAGCCGCCAGGGCGAGAGTGGCGTCCGGGGGCACGGTGAGCGCGGGGGACGTCATCGCCTCCTCGGCCGTCACCGATCCGGCCTTGGCCAGGTCGGCCAGCCGCCGCAGCTGGGTGGCCCGGTCGGGGTCGCTGTCGCGGAACTCCTCCTTGGGCAGCAGGTCGGCCTCCGAGACGATCCCCAGGACCCGGCCCGAGCTGTCCACCACGGGCAGAGCGCTGACCCTGCGGTCGCGCAGAGTCCGCACGATGTCCTTGAACGCCGCCGCCCCGCCCACGGTGGCCACCTCCCGTGTCATCACGTCACCGACGACGTGCGGGATACCGGCCGGGATCATCACAGGCTCCCGCTGCCGTGGGGCGCGTACAGGTCCAGCAGGTGGGTGCGTGCCGCGTGCAGCCGGCGGGTGACGACACCGCCGACCCACACGGCGACGTTCATGCCGAGGTCGGTGTCCTCACGGCACATCTCCCGCACCCGCGCGGCGTCGAACTCGAAGGCGCGTACCGGCGTCACCGCCTCCGCGCCCAAGTGCCACACGTGCGGCGGGTACAGCCACGACCAGCCCACGAGCTCCTGGTGCCCGAGTGACTCCACGACAGCGGCCCGCCGGCCCGGGACGCGCAGGTCCAGGTCGACCGTGCCGGTCCGGATGATCCAGAACCGGTCGGCACGACCGCCCTCCTCGAAGAGGCGGGCGTCCTGGGGGAACGCCGTCTCGTGGGCCGCCTCGAGCAGCCGCTGCCGGTGTTCGGGGGGCAGGGCCCGCTGCGGCATCGTGGTGAGGGGAGCGTTCATGGCACGCCTCCGGAAGGGTGACGGGAGTACCACCACCAGTCTGGACAGTGTCACCCGACCGGCCCATGGGCCGGTCGGTCCCCGGCCCGGCCCGACCGGCGGCCGCGTCCGTCCGCCCGGGGCCGGTCGGTCGCCACCCGGGACCTGCGGCCCCTGGAGACCTGAGGCAGGGTGCTGCGACGCTGGAGACAGGGTGTCCGGCGAAGGGATCGATCATGGTCCGAACTCTCGTGGCAGGCCGGGAAGGTCCCGCGGAGAGCCGCGCAGTGGCCGGGAGGGCCACGCGCGACACGCGGGTGGAGCCCGTGCACGTCCGCACCGTGGGCGGCCACGCGTTCCGTCCGCTGCCCGCCGTCGCCGGGACGCCGCGCGGGCCGGGCGGCTCCCGCGTCCCCGTCGGCCCGGGCGCCGGGCGGTGAGTGCCGTGAAACTCCCTGTCGTCGTGGGCGTGGACGGTTCCGAGGCCAGTCTTCGCGCCGCGGAGTGGGCGGCCGACGAGGCCACGCTGCGCGGACTGCCCCTGCGCATCGTGTACGCGTCGCTGTGGGAGCGGTACGAGGGCACAAACCTCGCCGAGGACCTGGCCAAGCCGCCGGAGGAGGTGCGTGCCCAGGACATCGTCGACACCGCCGCGCGGCGGGCCGTACGCCGCCGGCCGGATCTCGGGGTGACCACCGGCATCCTGCCTGAGGAGGCGGAGCACGCCCTGGTGGGGGAGGGGCGCAACGCCTCCCTGCTCGTCGTCGGCACCCGCGGCCGCGGCGGTCTCACCGAACTCCTGCTCGGCTCGGTCAGCCTGGGCGTCGCCGGGCATGCCGACTGCCCGGTGGTCGTACTCCGCGGCAGTCACGACAACCAGGCCGGACGCGCCGTGCGGGGGCGGGTCGTCGTGGGCGTCGGCGAAGGCGCCGCCGACGCGGCCGTGGTCCGCTTCGCCGCCGAGGAGGCGCTGCGGCGCGGTGTCCCGCTGGACGCCGTGCGCGCGTGGCGGCGCCCCGCGCACGAGACGGCGGAGCCGACGACGGGAGAGCCGGCCGGGACGCACGAGCGGGAGGCGGCCGAGGTCCTGGACGCCGCGCTGACGGGTGTCCCGCCCGAGGTGCGGGTCCACCGGCACACGGTGGAGGGGCACGCCCGGAGCGTCCTGGAGGCCGCCTCCCGCGAGGCCGACCTGCTGGTCGTGGGAACGCGGATCCACCGTGGTCAGTACGGGCTCCAGCTCGGCCGGGTGACGCTGGCGGTACTGCACCACTCCACCTGCCCCGTGGCCGTCGTGCGGCACATGTGACACGCCGACGGGACCGCAGGCCACCGCGCACGCCGGTGGCGCGGCCAGGGGCCCGGAAGAAACGGGACGGAGACGGCAATGAACAGGAAGGTACTGGTCGCCTACGGGACGACCAACGGATCGACCGCACGGATCGCGGAGACCGTGGCCGCCGTCCTCCGCAAGGAGGGCACGACCGTGGACACCGCGCCCGCCGCATCGGTCGACGACGTGACTCCCTACGACGCTGTCGTCATCGGCGGCGCCCTGTACGCGGGGCGCTGGCACAAGGACGCCCGTCGATTCGTCCGGCGGCACCGGCGCGCGCTGTCGGAGCGTCCGGTGTGGCTGTTCAGCAGCGGGCCGCTGGATCCGTCGGCCTCGGAACGGGACATCCCCCCGGTGCCGGGGGTACGGCGCGTCATGGCGTGGATCGACGCTCAGGAGCACGTCACCTTCGGTGGCTGCCTGGAGGAGGGGGCCGACGGGTTCGTCGCCCGGATGATCCTGCGGAACGGGAAGGGAGGCGACTTCCGTGACTTCCCCGCGATCGAGCGGTGGGCGGCGCGGGTCGCCCGGGAGATCGGGACCCCGGTGAAGACCTGACCCACCCCCGGCGAACGGCCTCCGCGCCGCGGCCCGCCCCCGCCGTCGGCGCGGCCCCGCCGGACACAGGGCCGAACGTCCCTGGCGCGGGCCCGGCGGCCCATGGTGAGGCGCCGTCGTGGCGCACGAGACTGGAAACCGGGCCGCACCGACGATCCCGCGGCCCGCCATGCGCGTTGCCGCACGGGCGTCGCCTCCGACGAGCGAGGGCCGATCGCATGACCACTCCCACGAAGTACGTGTACACCTTCGCCGAGGGCAGCCGGGACATGGCCGCGCTGCTCGGCGGCAAGGGAGCCGGACTGGCCGAGATGACCCGCCTGGGACTTCCCGTGCCGCCCGGCTTCACCGTGACCGCCGATGCCTGCCGCGTCTATCTGGCCACCGGTCAGGAGCCTGCCGACATGGGCGTGCAGGCCGCGCACGCCCTGGCCGAGCTGGAGAGGGCCATGGGACGGTCCCTGGGCAGCCCCGACGACCCCCTGCTGGTGTCCGTTCGTTCCGGCGCCCGGTTCAGCATGCCCGGGATGATGGAGACGATCCTCGACATCGGCCTCGGCGACCGCTCGGTCACCGGGCTCGCCAAGGTGTCCGGCGACGAGCGGTTCGCCTGGGACTCCTACCGGCGGCTCGTGCAGATGTTCGGTCACACGGTGATGGGCGTGGACGGCGAGTTGTTCGACCGGGCCCTGGCGGCACACAAGGCACGCAGGGGAGTGTCCGACGACCCGGACCTCGACGCCGGCGAACTGATGCTGCTCACCGACGAGTACAAGGACATCGTCCGCGCGCGGACCGGCCAGGAGTTCCCGCAGGACCCTGCCGAGCAGCTGGCCCGGGCGGTCCGCGCCGTCTTCGACTCCTGGAACGTCGAGCGGGCCCGGATCTACCGTCGGCGCGAACACATCCCGGACGATCTCGGCACCGCCGTCACCGTCCAGGCCATGGTGTTCGGCAACCTGGGCCACGACTCCGGTACCGGCGTGGCGTTCACCCGCGATCCCGCCACCGGCGAACGGGGTGTGTACGGCGACTACCTGCCCGACGCGCAGGGCGAGGACGTCGTCGCCGGCGTCCGCGACGCCCTGCCGCTCACCGAGCTCGGGCGGCTCGCCCCCCGCGTGTACACCGAACTCGGTGATCACATGCGCACCCTCGAGGATCATTACCGCGACCTCTGCGACATCGAGTTCACCGTGGAGCGCGGGAAACTGTGGATCCTGCAGACCAGGGTCGGCAAGCGCACCGCCGAGGCGGCCTTCCGCATCGCCCACGACCTGCGCCGGGAGGGCGCCATCACCGCGGACGACGCCCTGCACCGGGTCGGCGGCACCGCACTGACCCGGTTGATGTTCCCCCGCTTCGACACCGGTCCCACCGACATCCCGCTCGCCCGCGGTGTGCCCGCCTCCCCGGGAGCGGCGGTCGGCGTGGCCGTGTTCGACTCCGCGGAGGCGGTACGCCGTGCCGCGGCGGGCGACCGGACGGTGCTGGTGCGCCGGGAGACCACCCCCGACGACCTGCCCGGAATGATCGCCGCGCAGGCGGTGCTCACCAGCCGGGGAGGCAAGACCAGCCACGCGGCCGTCGTGGCCCGCGGCATGGGCAAGGTGTGCGTCTGCGGTGCCGAGGAACTCACCGTGGACACCGAGGCGCGGCTCTTCACCACCTCCTCCGGCGTCACCGTCCACGAGGGCGACACCGTCTCCGTCGACGGCACCGCCGGCACGGTGCACCGCGGCGCCCTGCCGCTCACGGCCTCGGACGTCGGCCGTGCCCTGCACTCCGGCATCGCGACCGACCCGCTCACCGAAGCGGTCCTGACGACGCTGACCCACGCCGACGGAGTGCGCCGCCTCCAGGTGCGCGCCAACGCCGACACCCCCGAGGACGCCGCCCGGGCGCGGGCGTTCGGCGCCCAGGGCATCGGTCTGTGCCGCACCGAGCACATGTTCCTCGGCGAACGCCGGGCACTGGTCGAAAGCATGATCCTTGCACCCGACGACACCGCGCAGGACGCCGCCCTGGCCGCCCTGCTGCCCCTGCAGCGGGCCGACTTCACCGGCATCCTCGCGGCGATGGACGGCCTGCCGGTCACCATCCGGCTGATCGACCCGCCGCTCCACGAGTTCCTGCCGGACCGCGTCGACCTCGCCGTCCGCCTCGCCCGTGCCGCGCACCCGGACCCACGCGACCGGGCCCTGCTCGACGCCGTCGAGCGCATGCACGAAGAGAACCCGATGCTGGGCCTGCGCGGGGTGCGGCTCGCCCTGACCGTGCCGGGACTGATGGCCATGCAGGTGCGGGCGATCGCAGAGGCGGTGGTGGACCGGCTGCGCGACGGCGGACGGCCGTACGCCGAGATCATGATCCCGCTCGTCGGAGCCGTCGAGGAACTGCGCCTGGCGCGGACCGAGACCGAGCGGGTGCTCGCCGAGGTGGCCACGGAGACCGGGACACCGCTCACCTGCCCGATCGGCACGATGATCGAGCTGCCCCGCGCCGCCCTCACCGCCGGGCGGATCGCCGAGGCGGCCGACTTCTTCTCCTTCGGGACCAACGACCTCACGCAGACCACCTGGGGACTGTCCCGCGACGACGCCGAGGCGTCCTTCTTCCCGCGCTACCTGGAGAAGGGCGTCTTCCCTGTGTCGCCGTTCGAGACGATCGACCGGGACGGCGTCGGCCGGCTCGTGGAACTGGCCGTGACCGAGGGGCGTGCGGCCCGCCCCGGCCTGGGGACGGGGATCTGTGGCGAGCACGGGGGAGACCCGGACTCGATCCACTTCTTCCACCGCGCCGGCCTGGACTACGTCTCCTGCTCGCCCTTCCGCATCCCGGCGGCCCGACTGGAGGCCGGGCGGGCCGCTCTGCCGGATTCCGCGGACTCGAGCGACACCCGGTGACCGGCGAGGTACCGGGGCGGGCACCGGCACCGGCCCGTGACATCGGCGACGGCTCCGCGCTGGCGGAACGGCGGACCGTCTGCTCCCCTGAGAACAAGCCGGACGAAGTGGGGTGAACCGTCGTGCAGGGCGATCGGGACCGGACCGGACCTGCGGCCGCCGCCTCCTCCCGGGGCGACGGGGGCGACAGCATCGCCACCCGCATCGCGCTGCGGCGGGAACAGCTGGGGATGTCCCGCGAGGAGGTGGCCGTGCGGGCCGGGATGTCGACGGCGTATCTGCGCCAGGTCGAGGAGCTGGCGACCGGCTTCGACCCGGGCGCGCTGAGGAGGCTCGCCGCCGTGCTGGACATGCCGTACGAGGAGCTGACGACCGGCCGCCGCGACGCACCGCACGGGCGGGGCGGGCCGACAGCCCACCCGGTCCTGATGCGGCTTTCCGAGCAGGAGTGCTGGCAGCGGCTGGGCACGCACGGCATCGGCCGCATCGCCCGCACGACCGACACGGCCGGCGGGGCCCCGCTGGTCATGCCGGTCAACTTCCTGGTGGACGCACGAAGTGTCGTCTACCGCACGGACCCGGCCGGTGCGGCGGCGGTCCGGGCCGGGACGCAGGTCGCCTTCGAGGCCGACCACGTCGACGAGGCGACCGGCCTGGGCTGGAGTGTCCTGGTGACGGGCACCGCGGAGCACCCCGCCGATCCCGACGCCCTCGAAGCCCTGTCCCGGCGTCACAGGTCGACGCCGTGGGCCGGGGGCCGGCGCGACCTGTGGATCCGCGTCCTGCCGCACAAGGTGAGCGGCCGCGTCATCCGGCCGCTGGAGGAGCGCTAGGGCCTGTCGTTTGGATCATGCCGGCGTCGCGGGGTGTGGCACGCACATCTGCCGCGTTGTCGTCGGTTGCCAGGGCTCCGCCCTGGCGCCCTCCTCCGCCTTGCAGCTGCACGCACCACACCCCGCTCGGGCCGGCCGGGACGCGCCGTCCGTCACAGCCGGCCTGATCCAAACGACAGACCCTAGGGCCGCCGGTCCGGAAGGCGTAGAACACGGTCCGCCGAACACCCGCACGACCGGTGACACTCCGGAACGAACGCGCCGGTGAGACCGCCCTCGGTGGGTATAGGGAAGGCCTGCGGACCCGACCCGTCTCCCTGTGAGGAACCGAGAATGACCGACGACGCCTACCTCGTCCTGCTGAACGGCCCGGCCCAGGCCCTTGGGACACCGCCCACGGCTCTGGGGGAGCTGGCCTGCATGCAGACTCCCGCCGTACGCGCCTGGCTCGACGCGCAGGGCGTCACCGCCACGTCCCCCGCTCTGCGGCTGCTGCCGCCGGAGGAGACGCAGTCCATCCCCGAGGGCGCCGAGCGGCTGCCCGTTCCCCTCGGTGAGGAGGAGCTGAGCCTTCTGCGCCACCATGCCGCTCCGGAGAGCGTCGCCCGGCTGGAGGAGGAACTGCTGGCCTACCGGTCGCAGACGGACGGCCGCGAAGCGCTGCTCACCCGGGCGCTGGCAGCAGGCGTGCCGGCGCACCGCATCGCGGAACTGACCGGCGAGGACCTGGCCGCCGTCAAGGCGGTCGCCCACTGACGCCGCCGCGACACCGGCGACTCCCCGGCCCATGGAATGGCACGTTGTGGCGAATTGTCCGTTTCGGTGCTGCCCGGGGTTGACTGCTGTGGGAGGATGGCGGGACGAGAGTCTGACCGGTGCCCTGCTGGACCTGCGGGAGCCGACTCACGGACCCGGGCGTTGCCCCCTTCACGGGCAGCCGGGCCCGCCATTTCCGCCGAACGGCCCGACAGGCCACCCTCGGCGTTTGCGGACTCGTCCGACCCCCGAAGGGGGGCGCACGATGCTCGTTACCGTCGCGATCGACGACACCGCCGCTGTTCTCACTCCTCCTGGGGACATCGACGCCGATGCCCTGCCCGGCCTGCTCGCCGCCGCCCGCGAACTCCCGGCGTCCGTCACCACGGTGACCTGGGACCTGCGGCACGTCGGCTTCATGGACGCCGCCGGGCTGCGTCTGCTCACCGGTCAGCGCCAGGACTGCCGCACCGCGGGCCGCGCTCTGACCGTCACCGGCCTGGGATGGCAGCCCCGGCGCCTGCTGGATCTGGCGGCCCAGTGCGTCCCGGACGGGTTGTGGGAGGACTTCCTGCGGCCCGCCGCGCCGACGAACGCCGCCTGAGGGTCCCGCGCCGCCCTGCGACGCCACCGCGACCGGTCCCGGCGCCCCGACGGGCGCCGGGACCGGTCGTCCTCCCACCGTCCCCGCCCCTGCCTTGCGGCACGGCGATCCCGGGCCGGTCCGAAAATCACGGCGGTCCCCGGACCCTGCCGCGTACCCTCGGCCCTGTGCCCCGCCATCCGAAGAAGCCCCGCCGGCTCGTCGCCGACGGCCGGACCTACCTGTGGACCCTGCGCCACAGCCACCGTGCCCTGGACGACAGCGGTCGCCCCCGATGCCGGCAGATCCTCACGCTGTACCGGGACGACGCGGACGCCGGCGGCGCGCTGCGCATCGTGTTCGCCGAGGGGCCGAGCCGGTACGTGCCGGGCGGTTACCCCCTGGGGTCCGGGGACGTGGGGTTCACCAGGGGCGGCTCGATGAACCTCCATGAACCCGGAGCCGTCCGGGCCCTGCTCGACGCGGCGGTCGCACAAGGCCGGCAGCCGGAGGGCCGACGGACGCTGGAGATCGACGGTTGGTCCCTGCTGGAGGCGGCGGTAGCAGCGCAGGCTGCCGCGAGGACCGGCCCCGCGGACGGGTGAGGCGCGCGACGAGGGCTCACGGGCCGCGTCGACGGACTCGATGCCGACGTGGAAGCGTCGGGGATAGCCTCTGGCCATGCCGAGCTTCGAGATCACACCCATAGGTACGGTCCGGAACGAACGGACGGACGTCCAGCACACGGACAACTGGGGTGCCGTCCGCAGCACCATCACCGTCGACGAGCGCTTCGGCGACGCCTGCCTCCAGGGCCTGGAGGGCTTCTCGCACGTGGACGTCCTCTTCGTCTTCGACCAGTTCCCGGACCGCGACGACCACCGTGAACCCCGGCCCTCCCGCGGCCGCCCCGACCTCCCTCCCGTCGGCATCTTCGCGGGCCGCGGTCCCCGCAGGCCGAACCGCATCGGGGTGACGTCCTGCGCCATCGAATCCGTCCGAGGCCGCGAACTCACGGTGGTGGGCCTCGACGCCGTCTCGGGCACCCCGGTCATCGACCTGAAGCCGACGATGGAGGAGTTCCTTCCGGTGAATGTCAGACAGCCGGAATGGGTCGGCCGCCTCATGTCGGAGTACTTCCGGCCGTAGGACGCCGAACCGGTCGCCCCGTTCCTCCGCACCGAGCGACCGGGCCCGGCGGGAGAATACTGGTAGTGAGCGGCGCGGGAGCGGGCGTTGTCCGACGCTCTTGCGGGGGGCGCGCCGGACAGGCGTTCTCGCGAGGAGGTCGAGGTGGAGCAACGCACCGCTGACCTGGCAGATACCCGGACGGGCCGGGAGACGGGCGGAGTGCCGGCGCTCCTGCTCAAGGCGTACGACGCCCTGCGCGAAGCGACTCGCCTCGTCACCGTGCCGGAAGGCGCCGAGACCGAGACCCGGGTGACGTCGTACGCCAGGAGCCTGTCCGCCCTGTGGAGAGATGCCGAGGACATCACGTCCCTGGCGCTGGGGGGCCCGTCCCGCGAGGCGGACCGACGCTCCGTCCTGGCCGCGCTGTACGTGCGGGGCGACACGGGACGCATGGCCCTCCTGATCGAGCAGGTCGGCGACATCGCCGTGGGGCGAAGGGCACAGCCGCTCGCCGAGCCCGTCAGGGCGCCGGTGCGAGAACTCGGCGATGCCTGTCTGCACCTCATGGCCCAGGCCCACGACGTCCTTCGGCTGTCCGGCCCCCCGGCTGTGCTGGACCAGGGCCTGGCAGACATCACCGCACGTCAACGTCGCCTGAGCCGAGCGCTGCTGACGGACGACCTGGCCTGCTCCGTGCGGGATGCCGCGGATGCGGCGGTTCTGGGCCGATGCCACGAGGAGTGCGCCTGGCGGACCGTGGCCCTGGCCCGCACCGACCTGCAGGTGCGCGAGGCCGTCGCCCGCCGCTGATCCGACGACGAGCCCGGTCCGCGCATGATCATCTGGCGTCCCGGGGTGAATCGCTCATGCTGGGACGCAGGGAACGCGATGGCACCGGCGGCTCGGGAGGAGGACGCGGACATGCCCACCAGCGGTGCCCTTTCCGGCTGGCGGTTCTGGATCGACAGAGGCGGCACCTTCACCGACGTCGTGGCCCAGGCGCCCGACGGCCGCATCCGGGCGCTCAAGCTGCTGTCCGAGGATCCCGGCCGCTATCGCGACGCAGCCGTCGAGGGCGTCCGGCGCCTGCTCGGGCTGGCCCCGGGCGCACCGATTCCGGGCGATGCCGTCCACAGCGTCCGCATGGGCACGACCGTGGCGACCAACGCCCTGCTGGAACGCGCCGGGGAACGCACGGCACTGGTGATCACGCGCGGTTTCCGCGACGCCCTGCGCATCGGCTACCAGAACCGCCCCCATCTCTTCGCAAGGGAGATCCAGCAGCCGGAAGCCCTCTACGAACGCGTCATCGAGGTCGACGAGCGCGTCACGGCCGAGGGGGAGGTGCTGCGGCCGCCCGACGTGGACGCTCTCGCGGGCGAACTCGAGCGTGCGCACGCGGACGGGATCCGCGCGGTGGCCGTCGTCTGTCTGCACAGCGCGCTGCACCCCGCGCACGAGCGCGCCATCGGCCGGCTGGCCGCCTCCGTCGGCTTCGACCAGGTCTCCCTCTCCTCCTCGGTGGGGCCGCTCACCCGTCTCGTCCTGCGCGGCGACACCGCCGTCGTCGACGCCTACCTATCCCCGGGGCTGCGCAGGTACGTGCACGACGTCTCCCGTGAGCTGGCCGGTGTCCGGCTCATGTTCATGCAGTCGAACGGCGGTCTCGCGGCGGCGGACCACTTCCGCGGCACCAACGCGGTGCTCTCCGGCCCGGCCGGCGGCATCGTCGGCATGGCCGGCCTGTCGCGGCAGGCCGGACACGACCGCGTCGTCGGCTTCGACATGGGCGGCACCTCGACCGACGTGTCCCACTTCGCCGGTGAGTTCGACCGGGTACCCGTCACCCGTATCGCCGGGGTCCGTCTGCAGGTACCGATGCTGGACATCCACACGGTCGCCGCGGGGGGCGGTTCGGTCGTGCGCTTCGACCACGGACGCTACCAAGTGGGCCCGGACTCCGCCGGGGCGCGCCCGGGCCCGGCCTGTTACCGCGCGGGCGGGCCCCTGACGGTGACCGACGCCAACGTGATGCTCGGACGCATCCCGCCCGCCCACTTCCCGCACGTCTTCGGCCCAGACGGCGACCAGCCGCTCGACGAGAGCGTCGTGCGGCGGCGGTTCACCGAGCTCGCGGCCCGGATACGCGGGGCCACCGGTGACCGGAGGACCCCCGAGCAGGTGGCCGAGGGCTTCCTCCGGGTGGCGGTCGCCAACGTCGCCGCCGCCGTCAAGCGCATCTCCGTGCACCGCGGCCACGACGTGCGCGCATACGCTCTGACGTCCTTCGGCGGGGCCGGCGGCCAGCACGCGTGCGCCGTCGCCGACGCGCTCGGTATCCGCACCGTTCTCGTGCCGCCGCTCGCCGGCGTGCTGTCCGCCCTCGGCATCGGGCTGGCCGACGTCACGACCGTGCGCGAGCAGTCGTCGGAACTGGTCCTGGACGACGCCCACATGGACGAGATCCGCGCGGCCGCGGACCGGCTCGAGGCCGGCGCCCGGAGGGAGCTGGCCGACCAGGGCACGCCGGACGAGCAGGTGCGCATCACCCGGACGGCGCGCCTGCGCTACGACGGGACCGACACGTCCGTCACCGTACCGTTCGGTGGGGCCGGCGAGATGGCGCGGACGTTCACCGAACGCCACCGTGCGCTCTACTCGTTCCTGCTGGACCGGCCGGTCGTGGTCGAGGCCCTCTCCGTCGAGGCCCGGGGACTGACCTCCCGGCCCGACCTCGGCCGCCTCGGCGGCGAGGGTACGCCGTACGACGAGGCGACCGCACCCACGACCCGCCTCCACTTCGCGGGCGAGTGGCGGACCGTGCCGCTCAGGGAGCGTGAGCGGCTGCGCCCCGGAACGGTGGTGCGAGGGCCCGCCGTGATCGCCGAGGACAACGCGACCACCGTCGTCGACCCCGGCTGGCAGGCCGCTGTCACGGAAGGCGGCCACCTCCGCCTGACCCGGACGGCCGCCGTGACCCGGGACAGGGTCCGGACCGGAGCCGACCCGGTCCTGCTCGAGATCTTCAACAGCCAGTTCGTCTCCGTAGCCGAGCAGATGGGCGCCAGGCTCGCGGCCACGGCCCAGTCCGTCAACATCAAGGAACGGCTGGACTTCTCCTGCGCCCTCTTCGACCCCGAGGGCCGCCTCGTCGCCAACGCACCGCACATCCCGGTCCATCTGGGTTCCATGGGGACCGCCGTCCGTGAGATCGTCCGACGCCGCGCCGGAACCATGCGGCCGGGAGACGCGTACGCCGTGAACGACCCGTACCACGGGGGAACCCACCTGCCGGACGTCACCGTGATCACGCCCGTCTTCGGGGAGGCCGGCACTCCGCACGCCGACCGGGTCCTGTTCCACGTCGCCTCCCGCGGGCACCACGCGGAGATCGGCGGTCTGACCCCCGGCTCGATGCCGGCCGGCAGCCGGCGCATCGAGGAGGAGGGCGTCCTGTTCGACAACTGGCTGCTGGTCCAGGACGGCCGTCTGCGTGAGGCCGAGACCCTGGACCTGCTCACCGGTGCGCCGTATCCCTCGCGCAGTCCGGCGACCAACCTGGCCGACCTGCGCGCCCAGGTGGCCGCCAACGCCAAGGGCGTCGACGAGGTCGGCCGGATGATCCGGCACTTCGGCCTCGACGTGGTGCAGGCGTACATGCGGCACGTGCAGGACAACGCCGAGGAGGCCGTCCGGCAGGCTCTCGGTGCTCTCACCGGCGGGGCGTACCGGTACGAGACCGACTCCGGGGCCGTGATCGCCGTACGCGTCACCGTGGACCACGAGCGGCGCGACGCGACCGTCGACTTCACCGGGACCTCCCCGCAGCTCGACTCCAATTTCAACGCGCCGACGTCCGTGGTCACGGCCGCCGTGCTGTACGTCTTCCGCACCCTCATCGCCCAGGACATCCCGCTGAACGACGGTTGTCTGCGGCCACTGAGCATCGTCGTCCCGCGGGGGTCGATGCTCGCTCCCGTTCCGCCGGCCGCCATCGTGGCCGGCAACGTCGAGACCTCACAGGCCGTGACCGGGGCGCTCTACGCCGCGCTGGGCGCCCAGGCGGAGGGCAGCGGCACCATGAACAACGTCACCTTCGGCAACGAACGCCACCAGTACTACGAGACGGTCGCCTCGGGTGCCGGTGCCGGCCCGGGATTCCACGGTGCCTCCGCGGTCCAGACGCACATGACCAACTCCTCCCTGACCGACCCGGAGATCCTGGAGATGCGCCTGCCGGTGCTCGTCGAGGAGTTCTCCGTGCGCGGCGGCAGCGGGGGCGCGGGCCGTTGGCACGGGGGCGACGGTGTGGTGCGCAGGATCCGCTTCCGCGAGGCGATGACCATCAGCGTGCTGTCGGGGCACCGGCGGATCCCTCCCTACGGCATGGCCGGAGGGGAGCCGGGGGACCTCGGGCGTCACCACGTGGAGCGGCGGGGTGCCGTCCTGCCCATGACGGGCTGCGGCTCCATGGCCGTACGGCAGGGTGACGTGTTCGTGCTGCTCACTCCCGGTGGCGGTGGCTACGGGCGCCCGGACCCGTCCGGCTCGTAACGTGCCCGTGGGCCGATCCCGGCTCGATCACGGCGCGCGCAGGACACCGGTGTCCGAGGTGCTGAGACCCGTGGGTGGTGCCCCGGCCGGGCATCACCCACGGTCGGCGGCGGACACGTCGGCCGTTCGTCAGGCGTCCACCGGACCCGTCAGCATGACGATGTCCTCGGTGGCCACGTCGTGCAGACGGACGGCCAGGTCCTCCAGAGCCCGGCAGGTGGCCAGCTCGTCGCCTATCTCCGGCACGGACCTGTCCAGGGGGTTGCGTCGTGCGACACCGTGACCGGTCAGCCGCGCCGTGTCCCGGGTGGCGAGCACCGCGCGAGCCCGTGTGTCGTCTCCGTCCTCGGTGATGTAGACCTGCACGGTCCACTGCTTCGCGTCCACGACCATCACTCCTCGCAGAATCGCTTCCTGCGTCCATCCTCCGCGCGATCCGGCCGCCGTCCCAGTGCCGGAAGGCCCCGTTCCGGGCACCGGAGGTCCCGGCACGGGCGTACCGGACACCGTGAGGTCGGTCCCAGGTGCGTTCGCGCATTCGCCGCCCTCTCCCCAGAATGGTGCTGTGCCCAACGGCGGCCACGACCCGGACGGGAGAGCTGACATGCAGCACCGAACGGTGGCGGAACTCATGACCCGGAACGTCGTCAAGGCGCGGCGCGACCTGCCGTTCAAGGAGGTCGTCAGGCTGCTGGCGGAGAACGACGTCACCGCCGTGCCCGTGGTCGACGACATGGACCGCCCCATGGGTGTGGTGTCCGAGGCGGACCTGTTGCGCAAGAGCGCCGACCAGGCCGACCCGTCGGGCAGGGTCCCCCTTCCTCATCTGGAGGCATGGGAGCGGGCCAAGGCCGAAGGCTCCCGCGCCGAGGAACTGATGTCGGCTCCCGCCGTGTGCGCGCGTCCGGAGTGGACCGTGGTGGAGGCCGCGCGCCTGATGGAGGCGCAGCAGGTCAAGCGGCTGCCCGTCGTGGACGAGACTGACCGGCTCCTCGGCATCGTCAGCCGGGGCGACCTGCTACGGGTCTTCCTGCGCCGTGACGACGCCATCCGCGACGAGATCACCGGGGACGTGCTGCGGCGCACGATGCGGCTCGCTCCCTCCGAGGTGACCGCCGAGGTGCGGGACGGGCGGGTCGACCTCAGGGGCTCGGTCGAGCGGAGAAGCCTGATCCCCGTCATCGAGCGGCTGTGCCGGAGCGTCGACGGCGTGGTCTCGGTCGCCGAGCACCTCGAGTACCGGACGGACGACGCGCGACCGTCCCCCAGCACCGCCTGAGCCCAGGGGTGAGCCCTACGACTCGGACGTCGCCTCCGCGGAGGACTCCGTCGCCGAGGACCCCGTCGCCGACTCGTCCGGGTACGAAGTCGTCAGGTGCTCGTAGGTCCCGGTGATGTCGAGCAGGCGCCTCAGCGCCGGGCCGATGTTGTCCAGGTGGAAGCCGATGCGGTCATGGCACGCCAGGCGGTGTATCAGCAGCAGGATGGACAGCCCCGTGGAGTCGATCGCCCCCAGTTCCCCGCAGTCCAGCCGCAGTTCCCGCGCGTCCGGGTGCTCACTTATGGCCTGCTGGGCAATGTGGAGCGCCCAGTCGCCGTTGTCGTAGTCGAGGTCGCCGAGCAGGGCGAGGCGCACGGTGTGCGGGTGCGTGGTCGGCTGAACCACAACGGGCGTGTCGGGCGAGGCGGTCACGGTGTTCTTCCAGCGTTTCGAGGGTCAGTGGCGGGTGGTGAGGGCGGTCCGTCCGGCGTCGAGGAGGCGTCGGGTGCGGGGGAAGTCGTGCAGTTGCTCCTCAAGAAGGTCCAGCACCGGCACCAGGGTGTGCGCCGGTACACCGCGGGCGGCGAGGATGTCGCCGGTCCAGGTGAGGAAGCTGGTGAAGAGGTCGGGGTCGTCCACGTACAGGGCGGCGGTGAGGAAGTCGACGATGTGGGAGATGTCCTCGGCGGTGCGTTCGCGCTGCTCGTCGTCGTAGTCGGCCATGGCGGGGACGCGCTCTTCGAGGCGACGGAAGGTCTCGCGCACCAGGTTGCGGGCGGACTGGGTGACCAAGGTGTATTCCTGGTCGGCCAGGTGCGGCAGGTCGTCGAGCGCCTGGTGGGGCGGTCGAGGCCGGGGCAGGGGGCCGGCGGCCAGCCGGTCGGCGGCGGCGCGCGCCTCGGGTTCCCAGGCGTCGGCGCCCAGCAGGCGGGCGTAACGCCCGTCGGGTCCGAAGGCGAGACCGCCGACCATGACCGGTATGCCGACCGCCTGTACGGCGGTGATCGCGGCGTGGGCCAGAGGCAGCCGGGTGGACAGGGCGGCGGACAGGCAGACGGCGTCCGCTCCGGTGCGGTGGATCTGGCTGATCAGGTGGGCGGTGGGGACCTGGGCACCGAGGTAGCCGACCCGCCATCCGCGCAGCCGCAGCGTCTCGGCGAGCAGGCGTGCGGGCAGGGCGTGCCACTCCTTGTCCACGCAGGCGACCGTCACCTTGCCGAGGAACGTCTGGGGGCGCTGCACGGGCAGGGCGGCGACGACACGGTCGCTGATGGCCGTCGCGGCGTGTTCCTCGGCGACGCTCATGCGGTTGGCGGCCCACTCGATGCCCACCTTGTGCTGGACGGCGCCGATCACCTCCAGCAGGACCGTCTCCGCTTCCAGCCCGGCGTCCAGGGCCCCGGTGACGACGTCGAGCGCCGCGTACTCGTCCGCCGTCCGGACGGCCGTCCAGAGTTTGTCAGCCCAGGCCCCGGCACGCTCGTCGCCGAGGGCGGGAGCGAACCGGACGCCGACGCGATGCCTGGGGGGCCCGTTGCCGAGTCCGGGAGCAGGGATGTCCGTCATGCTGTGTATCTGCCCGGAGTCGTCCCGTTCACGGCACTGAGATGCGCGCCGCGGGGGGCGGTGATGGCCAGCACGGCGATGTCGTCGTGGCGTCCGTCCCCGATCCACTCGTCGACGAGCATCTGCACACGCTCGACGACGGCCTGGGCGGGCATCCCGGCGCACTCCAGCAGGGCACGCCGCAGGCGTCCCTCCCCGAACATGGTGTCGCCCAAGGGGCCGCCCTTGGCCTCGGTGACGCCGTCGGTGTAGAGCAGACACGTTTCGCCCGGCGCGAGCCGCACCTCGGCGGTGCGGGTGGTGATGCGCGGCAGGACACCGATCAGGGAGCCACCGGTGTCGGCCGCCTCCACGGTGCCGCCCTGCCGCACGATCAGGGGCGGGAAATGACCGGCGGAGGTCAGGCGCAGCACCACGTCGCGGTCCTCGCGGCGGGCGGAAGCCAGGACGAGGGTCACGAAGCGCGTGGAGTGACTGCTGCGCAGGGCGTTGTTCAGCAGTCGCAGCATCTGGCCGTGGTCGCCGGCCATGGGCAGCAGGGCCTGCAGGGTGTTGCGGATCTTGCCGGTGAGGACCGCCGCCTCCAGGCCCTTGCCGGCCACGTCGCCCAGCACGGTCAGGGACTCCGGGCAGTCCTCGCTCGCGGGGTGGACGTCGTAGAAGTCACCGCCGATGCGCTCGGCGTCGACACTGGCCCGGTAACCGCCCGCGAACTCGACTCCTTCGACCTGCTGCAGAGTCGGCGGCAGCAGGTCGCGCATCAGGGTGTCGGTGATCGTGTTCTGCTCCGCGTACAGCCGTGCGGCGGACATCGCCGCGCCGGCCCGGGCGGCGAACAGACCGGCGAACGCCTCGTCCGACTTGCTGAACGCGGCCTGCTGCGCCCGGCGCAGCAGGATCAGGGCTCCGGCCGGCACGCCGTGGCCGGGAAGAGGCGTGATCGCCAGTGAGCCGACCTCACCGAAGCCTTCGGGGACCAGCCAGTCGGGAGCGGTGGCGGGGTCGATCCAGCGCGAGGGCACCGGCGGGAAGCCCCGCAGTGCCTCCGGCAGCCCCGGCAGCTCCTGCACGGCACCGGAGACAGTGCTGTGGACCAGACGTCCGTGCTGGTCGCAGAGGACCATCGGCAGCTTCCTGGCGGAGGTCGGGGAGATGACCAGGGCCGCGTCGGCCAGGTGGTCGGCCGCCAGGCGGGCGGTGACCTCCATGCACCGCTCCAGGTTCAGCGACGCCAGCAGGGCGCTGGAGGCCTCGGCCAGGAAGCCCGTACGTTCGCGTTCCGCCGCAAGTTCCTCGACGGCCGTCCGGTGGGCGGTCTCCTCGACCAGCCACCACGCGGTGCCCCCGCCGGACAGGACGGACGGGTGGGCCGAGAAGAACGCCTCTCCCACCGTGCCGCTGACCGGGCCGGTGCCCGGGGCGCGGTGCGCGGCGGCGAGCCAGTCCGGTGACGGCAGGGCCTCGCCGACGCGGGCGTGGGGCAGCAGGGCGCCCGCGGCGCCGTTGAGCTCCGCCACGTGCCCGGCCGCGTCCATGACGACCACCGGAAACGGGGAGGGGACGGCACCGACCACACCAGTGGTGCCGGTATGGGAACTTTCCGGGGACGCTGACATCTGAGGGACACCTCCGAGGAGAACCCTCAAATTTCCTTAAGGGCGACACGGTCGACACGATTGCTATCCGACAACCGTCTCTCATCGGGTGCCACGAATGCAACCCACGGCCCGTGGACTTGTTCCGCCACCCGGGGAGGGGTTCCCGCAGCGCACCGTGCCATGCCCCCCTCTTTCCGGAGCCCCGCCGGCCGCTGAATCTTCACGGTGCGTCCATACGAGCACGCGGTAGCGGAATCGGCGCGTCCGTGTCGGCCGTGCCATCCGCGCGGCTCAGCCGGCCGGCTGAGCGTCCTCGGTGTACACGACCAGCGTCCGCGCGGCCCTCCGTCACGCGCGTGCGGGCCGCCTGCGGGTCAGCGCAGACGGCGCGTTGCGCCGGGCGCGGGCACCTCGCGGCAACGACCCATTCGTCACGCCGCGCGCCCTGCCGGGGCCCGCCGACCGCGGAAATGATGTGCGGACCGCATGTGAGCCAGGCGAATCCGCGCATCTGCTGTCGGCAGGTGGGCCTGCTGGGGAAGGATTCCACCTTGTTGCTTCTCATCTCTCCGGACGGTGTCGACGAAGCCCTCGAATGCGCCAAGGCGGCCGAGTACCTCGACATCGTCGACGTCAAGAAGCCCGACGAGGGCTCGCTCGGCGCCAACTTCCCGTGGGTCATCCGGGAGATCCGCGACGCGGTCCCGGCGGACAAGCCCGTCTCCGCCACCGTGGGAGACGTCCCGTACAAGCCCGGCACGGTGGCCCAGGCGGCGCTCGGCGCGGTCGTGTCCGGCGCCACCTACATCAAGGTCGGCCTCTACGGCTGCACGACACCCGAACAGGCCGTCGAGGTCATGCGCGGGGTCGTCCGGGCCGTGAAGGACCACCGGGCGGACGCCCTCGTCGTCGCGTCCGGCTATGCCGACGCCCACCGCATCGGCTGCGTCAACCCGCTCGCGCTGCCCGACATCGCCGCGCGCTCCGGCGCCGACGCCGCCATGCTCGACACGGCGGTCAAGGACGGGACGCGGCTCTTCGACCACGTTCCGCCCGACGTGTGCGCCCAGTTCGTACGGCGGGCCCACGAGTCCGGCCTCCTCGCAGCCCTGGCGGGCAGTGTGAAGGCCGGCGACCTGGGCGAGCTGGCCCGCATCGGGACGGACATCGTCGGGGTGCGCGGGGCCGTGTGCGAAGGAGGGGACCGCAACGCGGGCCGGATCCGGCCGCACCTGGTGGCCGCCTTCCGGGCGGAGATGGACCGGCACGTCCGGGACCACGCGGACGCCGCCGCGGCGAGCTGACCGGCACCGTGACGACCGGACATCCCCGTCCCGGGCCAGGACGACGGGGCGGGCACCTAGCCGTCGTCGATCCGGCGACGGGCGAGAGCTTCGACGAGGCTCCCGACCAGCGCCCGGAGGAACTGGACGCGGCCGTCGAACGGGCCCACGAGGCCTGGCGCGGCTGGCGTGCCGACCCGGACGCCCGCCGGGACGCGCTGCTCGCGGCGGCGGACGCCGTCGAGGAGGCCGCCCCCGGTCTCGCCCCGCTGCTCACCCGGGAGCAGGGCAAGCCGGTGACCGAGGCGTACGCGGAGGTGGCCCGTACGGCCGCCCGGCTGCGCTACTTCGCCGAACTGGACGCCGGGACCCAGCCGATCACGGACGGCCGCCCCGTGCGCAGTGAGCTCCGATGGCGACCGCTCGGGCCCGTCGCCGCGATCGTCCCGTGGAACTTCCCGCTGCAACTCGCGTCGGCGAAGTTCGCGCCGGCCCTCGCCGCGGGCAACACGATGGTGCTCAAGCCCTCTCCGCACACGCCCCTCGCCACCCGGTTACTGGGGTCCGTCCTGTCCGGAGCGCTGCCCGAGGGCGTACTGACGATCGTCACCGGTCGGGAGCCGCTCGGCGCCCGTCTCGTGTCGCATCCGGGGATCCGCCACGTGACCTTCACCGGTTCGGTGGCCACGGGACGGGAGGTCGCCGCGGGCGCGGCGGCCTCGCTCGCGCGGGTCACCCTGGAGCTGGGCGGCAACGACGCCGCCGTCCTGCTGGACGACGCCGACGTGGAGGAGATCGCGGACCGGCTGTACTGGGCGGCGTTCCGCAACTGCGGGCAGGTCTGCATGGCGGTCAAACGCGTCTACGCCCCGGTCCGTCACTACACACGGGTGGTGGAGGCGCTCGCGGACCGGGCGAGGACGACCGTCGTCGGACCCGGGCTCGCCCCGGACACCCGGCTGGGACCGGTCGGCAACGCCTCTCAGCTGGCCCGCGTCGAGCGGTACACGGCCCGGGCCCTGGCGGACGGTGCCCGAGCCGTCGCCGGCGGGCACCGCCTGGACCGGCCGGGGTACTTCTTCGCGCCGACGGTCCTGGCCGACGTGCCTCCCGACAGCCCGGTGGTCACGGAGGAGCAGTTCGGCCCCGTCCTGCCGGTGCTGCCGTACAGGACCCTCGACGAAGCCGTAGGGGCGGCCAACGGGACCGGCTTCGGCCTGGGCGGCTCGGTCTGGGGTACCGACGTCGACCGGGCCGCCGCCGTGGCCGACCGCCTGGAGTGCGGAACCGCCTGGATCAACCACCACGCCGAACTGTCCCTCGCCCAGCCCTTCACGGGTGTCAAGGACAGCGGCGTGGGCGTCGCGGGCGGACCGTGGGGGCTCTACGGGAACCTCGCACCGTTCGTCGTGCACCGACCCGAGGAGGCCTGACGTGCGGTTCGGCGCGGCGGTACTGCGCTCGTACGGGGACCCCTTCACGATCGAGGAGGTGACGCTGACCGACGGGCCGGCCGAGGGCGAGATCCTGGTCCGGATCGCGGGATGCGGCATGTGCCGGACCGATCTCGCGGTCCGGCGATCGGCGGGCCGCTCGCCCCTGCCGGCCGTCCTCGGGCACGAGGGGTCCGGAGTCGTGGTGGAGACGGGCGGCGCGGGCACAGGCATGGACACCGGCGACCACGTCGTACTGAGCTTCGACTCCTGCGGACACTGCCAAAGCTGCCGGGCCGCGGCCCCCGCCTACTGCGACTCCTTCGCCTCGCTGAACCTCTTCGGCGGGCGCACGGAGCACGCCGCACGCCTCACCGACACGACCGGTGCCGCCCTGGCTCCTCGCTGGTTCGGCCAGTCCTCCTTCGCCGAGTACGCGGTGGTCCCGGCCCGCAACGCCGTCCGGGTCGACCCCTCACTGCCGCTGCACCTGCTCGGACCGCTCGGCTGCGGCTTCCTCACGGGTGCCGGAGCGGTCCTCAACTCCTTCGGCGCAGGCCCCGGTGACACCCTCGCCGTCTTCGGCGCGGGAGCGGTGGGACTGGCCGCGGTGATGGCCGCACACGCCGCCGGGGCGGTGACCGTGGCCGTCGACCGGCATCCCGGACGGCTGGCCCTCGCCGAGAGGCTCGGCGCCCTTCCGCTCCCCGTCGCGCCGGCCGGCCTGCCCGACCGGATCCGGCGGCTGACCGGAGGCGGAGTGATGTACGCGCTGGACACCACCGGGTCCGCCGGGCTGATCAACGACGCGCTCCGGTCGCTGCGGCCGACCGGCCACCTCGGTCTCGTGGCCCGGCTCCGCGCCGCCCTGCCGCTGGAGGCGGGAACGCTGGACCGCGGGCGCAGGATCTCCCACATCTGCGAGGGCGACGCCGTCCCCGGACTGCTGGTCCCGCGGCTGATCTCGCTGTGGCGGGCCGGGCGGTTCCCCTTCGACCAGCTGATCCGTACCTATCCGCTCGCCGACATCAACAAGGCCGAACACGACTGCGACACGGGCCGCGTCGTCAAACCCGTCCTGATCCCGGACCCCACGCGGCGGTGACCGCGGCGCTCCACGACACCACCCACCCGAGCCGCCGTCGCCGAGCGACGCCGGCCTCCGAACCAGGGAGAACGCATGGTCGACACGGCACCGCGCGGCACCGGTGCGAACGGCGTGGAGGGAGGAGTCGGCCTGACCGCCCTCCTGGTCGCCGCGGCACGGGCGATCGAGACCCACCGCCCCGACAGCCTCGCCCAGGACGTCTACGCGGAGCACTTCGTGCGCTCCGCCCCGGCGTCCGCGCACTGGCCGGTCCACCTGGACCAGGCCCCGGACGGGGACGCGAGCCCGCTGTGGGGACGCTTCGCCCGCTACTTCGGTCTGCGCACCCGCGTCCTCGACGACTTCCTGCTCCGGTCGGTCCGGAGCGGCGGTGCCCGCCAGGTGGTGCTGCTCGGGGCGGGCCTGGACGCGCGGGCGTTCCGGCTCGACTGGCCGCCCGACTGCGTGATCTTCGAGATCGACAGGGACGGTGTCCTCGCGTTCAAGCACGAAGTGCTCGGGGCGCTGTCGGCAGCGCCGAGGGCGACCCGTGTGCCTGTCGCGGCCGACCTGCGCACCGACTGGGCCGGGGCGCTGAGAGCGGCCGGTTTCGACCCGGCGGTCCCCACCGCCTGGCTGGCCGAGGGGCTGTTGTTCTACCTGCCCGGCGCGGCCGAGACCGACCTGATCGGCACGGTGGACCGGCTGAGCGCGGCGGGCAGCGCCCTGGCGTACGAGGTCAAGCTAGAGAAGGACCTGATGGAATACCGCGCCAGCCCGCTCTACACGTCGACGCGCGAGCAGCTGGGCATCGACCTGCTGAGCCTGTTCAGCAGGGAGCAGCGGCCCGACTCCGCGGCTCGGCTGGCGAGCAGCGGCTGGTCCGCCTCGGTCCACACCCCCTTCGAGTTCACACACCGGCACGGACGCGGTCCGCTGCCCGACAACAGGAACGACGCACTGGCGGGCAACCGCTGGGTGTTCGCGTCCAGGCCGGGCCCGGAGCGGCAGCGGCCCCGTCGTCCTGGTCCGTGGTGCTAGTCGCCGGTTCCGGGCGGTCCGTCGAGGACGGTGGGCACGTACTCGAGCAACTGGAGCCGCCCGTCGAAGGTGCGGCTCTCGACCAGATCGAGAGCGACATCGGGGTACTCGTCGAAGATGCGCTCCTTGCCGGTGGCACCGGTGATGACCGGGAAGACGACCACGCGGAAACGGTCGGCCAGACCGGCGGCCAGCAGCGACCGGCAGAGGGTCAGGCTGCCCAGGGTGCGCAGGTGTCCCGCGTCCCGCCGCTTCATGTCCCGCACGGCCCGGACGGGGTCCTCGCGGACCAGTTCGCTGTTCTTCCAGGACAGCGGTGAATCCAGCGTCGAGGAGAACACCACCTTGGGCATCGCGGTCAGCCCGGCGAAACCGGGATCGTCGGGCATCTCCTCGGCGAACCCGGACATCAGCCGGTACGTCGTGGCGCCCATGAGGGTGGTGTGCCGCTTCTCGCCCTCCTGGTCGAGCCAGGCGAGGTACTCCGGTCCCCCCATGCCCCAGAGACCGGGCCAGCCGTCCGCGGACGCGTAACCGTCGAGCGAGATGATGAAGTCCACCATGAGGTTTGACATCGAGCCGTCCCTCCTGTGCGCAAGGCGTGTCTACCCGATATGACCGGGGCCGCACCGGAAAGTCATCGCGGCCGGGCCCGAACGGGCGTGACCTGCCCGCGACGCGTGACCGTGACCGCGACGCGTGAGCGGTCCGCGCCGGGGGAGCGGCATCGCGTTCGGGTACGGGCCGCCGGCTCGCCCGACCCGCGTGGCGTCGCGTCCGCGGACGAGGCGCGGGTGAGCATAGGGCGACCCCGTTCTCCTCCCGCACCGAGGCGATGAGATGCCCGACCGCGCCCACAACATCCGCCCCGGGGGCCACGCGCCGAGGGGAGGCCTTCGGCCCGAGCTGGCGGACCGGTGGCTGTTCCGTGGCATCTACGGCCTGGTGCTGGCCAGCGCCATGGTGTCCGCGCTGGACGTACCGGGCGAGGCCGCCGACCCCGGTCAGGACGCGCTGTGGGTGCTTCTCACGGCGCTGGCCTCGGGCGCCGCCCACGGGTACGCGCACGTCGTCGCCCGGCGTGCGGCCGCCGAAGGGGCGGCCGGCCCCGGCAGACTGCGGGCGGTGGCCGCCGAGTGGCCGTTGCCCGTCGCCGTGCTGCCCACCGTGCTGCTCCTGGTCGTGGCGGTCGCCGGGTGGTGGTCGGAGGACACCGCGGTCGAGGTGGCTCTGGTGTTCAACACCGCTGCCCTGTTCTGCCTGGGAGCCTCGGCAGCCCGCACCGCGGGCCTCGGCTGGCTGTCCTCCTGCCGGGCAGGAGTGGTGGACATGCTCATCGGACTCGTCGTCGTCGCCGCGGACTCACTGATCCAGTAGCGCGGCCGCCGGGTGTGAATGTCCCAGGAGCGGCAAGGCGGCTGGAATGAGCAGCTTTACCGGAAGCACCACGGCGAGCGAGGGCGGTTTCCCCGCCGTGGCCCCTGGACGTGAGCCGTCGGCTCGCACGGTGCCGGCGGTGAGCGCGGCCCCCATGCAACCCCGCCGGGACGGCGAGGGCAGCCTCGCGCACGTGGTGGAGACCCTGCTGGACAAGGGCCTGGTGCTGAACGCCGACATCATGGTCTCGGTCGCCGGGGTCGAGCTGTTGGGCATCCGGCTGCGGGCGGCGCTCGCCTCCTTCGAGACGGCGGCCCGATACGGCCTGGAGTTCCCCTCCGGAACGGACACCGAGACCGCCGCGTGGCGCGAGGCCCGCGAGGAGAAGGAGACCTGCCCGGCCTGCGGCAAGCGCGCTGCCGTCGAGCAACTGCTGAACCAGTGGTGCCCGTGGTGCGGGTGGCGCAGTGCCCAGGCGCAGATGCGGGACGGCGCCGGGCAGGCCGCGCTGACGGGTGGTCAGGAAGAGGACGGCCGCGGGGACGACGAGGCCGACGGAGCACGCGACCGGGCCGAGGCCGGACGGAAGGCCGGCAGCGGTGACTGAACGACCCCCGATGCGGCCCACCCGGGAACCGCGAGTCACCCTGGACGACCTCGTCGAAGTCCTGCTCAACAAGGGCGCGGTCCTGCACCTGGACCTCATCGTCGCCGTCGCCGACGTCCCGTTGATCGGCGTCTCGGTGCGGGCGGCCATCGCCGGCATGGAGACGATGCTGGAGTACGGCATGATGCGCCACTGGGACGAGGCCACCCGCGCATGGGCCGAGCGCTCCGTCGCCCGCCGCGCCCTCGACCTGCGCGAGGGCGAGAACGTCGTCCGCCGGATGAGCGGCGGCCACCTGCTGACCGAGGGCGTGTACCACGGCTGGCGGCCGGGCACGGTGTACCTCACCGACCAGCGCCTCGTCGTCCTGCGCGAGGAGCCCCGGGAAGTGCTCTGGCAGACGGGCCTGGACGCCGTACGCGGTGTGCGGCTGAAGCCGGAGCGGACGGTCGGCGGGGAGGAACGACTGCGCCTGGAGGTGTCGCTGGCCGACGGGCGGCGGGAACTGCTCTCCGCCAGGGAGCCGGAGTCACTGCACGACCTCCTCGTCCGCTCCCGCGCCGGAAGCCTCGCGCCCGTCCTGCCGTCCGGGGCCGCCGCCGAGGAGGAGCCGCCGATCGCCGAGGGGCATCTGTGGTACGAGGAACCGCGCAGGTCCGGCCCGTTGTGGCGCGGTGGCCGGGCACGGCTCACGGCTGGCCGGCTCACCTGGAAGTCGCCCGTCGACGCACGGCCCGCGCTGGTGCTGCCCACGAGCGAACTGGCCGGGGTGAGGCGGGTGCCCGGATACGGGCCCGGCGGCGAGGGGAGCGTCCTGCTGCTCCTCACCACCGGGGGCGACGAGATCCGGCTCGCCGCCGACGACCCGGACCGCTGGGCGCGGTGGCTCGCGTCCGCCGGCCCGGTGGCGGCCGCCGCGTGAGCGGCGTGGACGGAGGACGAGCGGTGCTGTGGACAGAGGGGAAGACGACATGCCGTTGACCGTCGACGAGAAGAGCCTCAAGCACGGGGTGCTGTCCCTCGTCGTGACGCTGGTCGAGGTGATCCAGGAGGCGCTGGACCGCCAGGCCATGCGCCGCATCGACGGCGGCGACCTCGACCCGGAGGAGGCCGAACGCCTGGCCGACGCCCTGCTGGAACTGGACGAGGCGATGGAACAGATCAAGGAGGACCACGGCATCGTCACCTCGGTCGCCGACCTGCACCGCGGGCTGGACGACGTGGTGGACGACGTCGTGGACAAGCTGATCAACCCGCAGCGCTGGGCGGAGGAGGCCGGACGATGACGGAGAACACCGCCCTGTACGTGTACGCCCTGCTCCCGGACCGGCAGGGCGTCGCCGGCGGCGTCACCGGACTCGACGGGCGTCCGTTGCGACTGGTGGCAGTCGAGGGCACCGGCGTCGCCGCGCTGGTGCACGACGCCGATCCGGCCCCCTTCCAGGGCGCCGACGACCAGGTGCGGCGATGGGTGGCGGAACAGAGCGAAGCGGTCACCACGGTCTGGGAGCGCGCCGGCAGCCTGCTGCCGATGACCTTCAACGTCCTGGTCGACGGCGACGCCGCGTCCGGCCGGAGCGCCGAGCAGCGGCTGGGGGACTGGATCAGGGAACAGCGGGAGGACGTCACCGGTCAGCTGAGGGCGCTCTCCGGCCGGTGCGAACTCCGCGTGGAGATCACCCTGGACAGGGCGGCCGCCGCCACGGCCGACGGCCCGGCCGCCGACCCGGGCGGGACGGAGGGCGACACCCGGTCGCCCGGCCTGCGCCGGCTGCTCGCCAAACAGCGGGAGCAGCGCGAGAAGAACGCGGCCGGACAGCTCGCGGACACCTTGCACGCGGGCATCCGGCGCCGCCTGCTGGCGGTCGCCGAGGACCTCCGCGACCGCGCACCGGCCCACCGGACCCCGGGCGAGACGGACGTGCTGTGCGCGGCTCTGCTCGTCCGGCACGAGGACATCGACGCCGTCGGCGCCGTCCTCGGCGACGCGCAGGCCGACCGGCCCGGGCTGCGCATCCGATTCCTCGGTCCCTGGCCGCCGTACTCGTTCACCGAGACGCGGCCGCACGAGCCGGCGGAGCACGCGGCGCACTGACTCCGGGCGCGCCCGCCGGTCCCGCCGACGGCCCCCTCCGCAGGACCGGGAATGCCGGCGCGGCCGGCCGTGTTGTGGCCACCGTGAGCGTGGAGGGGACAGTGTCCCCGGGCCTCACTTCAAGCCTGCGGGGACGATCGTCCGGCTGAAGCCCCGCGGAGCCTGCCGCCGCGAAGGCGACCGCCCTCCACGCCACCCCTCGTCGGGAATGCGGAACCCGATGCGGGCGTTGCACCGCATGTATGACATGTCCGAGTCAAATCGACTCGGTGGCGACAGGAGCACCCCATGGCACGCAGCACCACGCGTCCGGTCGTCCGGCTCACCTCCACGGCCGGCACCGGCGTCACCTACGTGACCCGCAAAAACCGTCTCAACGACCCCGACCGACTGGTCCTGCGCAAGTACGACCCGGTCGTCGGCGGGCACGTGCTCTTCCGCGAGTCGCGCTAACCGGGCGACCGCGGTTCCCGCTCGACCCGCCCGCCGCCCCGCGGTGGGCGGCCTCCAGGAAGGACAGCACCCATGAGGCACGGAATCCACCCTGTCTCCCGTCCGGTCGTCTTCCGCGACCGCGCGGCGGGCTTCCGCATGCTCACCCGCTCCACACTCGACGCGCGTCGGACGGTCGAGTGGGAGGACGGCGTGACCTACCCGGTCGTCGACGTGGAGATCTCGTCGGCGAGCCACCCGTTCTACACCGGCACCTCGCGCGTGGTCGACACCGCGGGCCGTGTGGAGCGCTTCGAGCGGCGCTACGGCACCGCCGCCCCCGCCCGCCGCTGACGGCGGGTCCCGCCCGGCTCCCCGGAGGTGCACCACGATGAAGGTACGCAAGTCCCTGCGCTCGATGAAGACCAAGCCCGGCGCCCAGGTGGTGCGCCGGCGCGGGGTGACCTACGTGATCAACAAGAACGACCCGCGTTTCAAGGCCCGGCAGGGCTGACGGGGCGACACGACGGACCGACGGCCCGGCACCGCACACCCGCGGTGCCGGGCCGTCCGCGTCGGGGCGGTCGCCCGGCCGGGCGGAGCGGCGCCGACGGCGGGCCCCGCGGTGACCGCGTGACCGCCCGTCAGGCGGTGCGGAAGTGCTGCCGCAGCGCCGCGGCGACGGTGTCGGCGGCGGCCGTGGGGCCACGGCGCCGATGCCGGGCGAGGAGGACCGGGACGTCCGGGAGGGCGGGGCCCGCCACGGCGGCGAGCGTGCCGTCGCGGAGCGAAGGGGCCGCGTTGGCCAGGGGGAGCACGGTCAGTCCCAGCCCGGCCGCGACGCAGGACCGGACCGCCTCGATGCTGCCGAACCGGGTCAGGCGGGGCTGTGCTCCCGCGACGGCCCGCAGCCGGCCGGCGAGCCGGTCGCTGTAGGAGCAGCCCTGCTCGTGCAGGAAGAAGTCCGCCCCGGCGAGCTCCGGCCAGCCCACCGGGGCCTCACGTCCGGCGAGGGGGTGCTGGGGCGCGGCCAGCAGCACCAGGGGTTGGTCCGAGATCCGCTCCTCGACGACGTCCGGGTGGTCGACGCGGTCCTCCAGCAGGAGCGCGCAGTCGATCACGCCCGCCCTCAGCCCGTCCACCGCGGTGTCCGTACCGCAGGCCCGCAGGTGCACCTCGATCCCCGGATGCGAGCGGCGCAGCGAGGCGATGACCTGGGGGAGGTGGGCGGAACACAGGGTCTCACCGGCGCCCACCGTCACGCCGCCCGTGACCGGGCCCTCGCCGCCGGCCGCGGTGAGCAGGCGCGACTCGGCCTCCAGGACGTCCTCGGCCAGCGGCACGAGACGGCGTCCCGCTTCGGTGAGCAGCGCGCCGCGCGGCATGCGGTCGAACAGCCGGGCGCCCAGCGCCTTTTCCAGCGACTTGATCTGCACGGTGACCGTGGACTGGGAGAGGCGCAGCTCGACGGCGGCGCCGGTGAAGCTGCCCGTCCGGGCGAGCGTCGCGAAGGTCTGGAGCAGTCGGGTGTCCATCACGGCACCCTACCCGTGCCATCGAAACACCTAATGGCAGTGATGAAAAACCATCGTTGGATTTCATGAGCGCGGAGCGGAATGATGGGGGCATGACCACTTCATCGCCTGTCGTCGACGTGCTGCGCTACACGGCCTTCACCTCCCGCCCCGACGGGGGCAACCCGGCCGGTGTCGTCCTGGACGCCGAGCTGCTCGGCCCCGACCGCATGGGGGCCATCGCCGCCGAGGTCGGATACTCCGAGACGGCGTTCGTCACCTCCCGGGACGAGGAGCGGCGCCGGTTCACGCTCCGGTACTTCAGCCCGCTCGCCGAGGTCGCCTTCTGCGGCCACGTCACCGTGGCGACGGCGGTGGCGCTCGCCGAACGTCTGGGTGTCGGGGACTTCGTCTTCGACACCCCTGCCGGGGAGATCCCGGTGACGACGGAGGCGGACGCCGACGGCGCGGTGCGGGCGACGCTCACCAGCGTGCCCACCCGGTCGCGGCCGGCGCGGACCGACGAGGTCGAGGAGGCCCTGTCGGCCCTGCACTGGGACAGTGCCGACCTCGACCCCGAACTGCCGCCGCACGTGGCCTTCGGGGGCAACGAGCACCTGGTGCTCGCCGCCGGCTCCCGGGACCGGCTGGCCGATCTCGACTACGACTTCGAGGCGCTCGCCGCCCTCATGCGGAAGAACGGCTGGACGACGGTGCACCTGGTCCGGCGCGAGGACGAGCACCTGTACCACGCGCGCGACCCGTTCCCGGTAGGCGGTGTGGTGGAGGACCCGGCCACCGGAGCGGCCGCGGCCGCGTTCGGCGGCTACCTGCGCACGATCGGCGCGCTGCCCGCCTCCGGCGTGTTCACCGTCCGGCAGGGTGAGGACATGGGCCGGCCCAGCGAGCTCACCGTTCGTGCGGACCTGCACGATCACCGCGTCCGCGTCACCGGTCACGCCGTGCCGATCGCCGGATGACGGACGCCGCGGGCGGCGTGGCGAGCTCCGCGCCGTGGGCGGGCGTCCGGCAGGGACGTCGCCCGCGGCGTCCGTGGAGCGGGGTGCTGTCCCGTCGGACCCCGCTTCATGCACGGACGGACCGATTCCCTCCGATCGTGTGTGAAGTACCGGGCTTCCCCGTCGCGGTGGTCGGAACGTCTTGATAGTGGGGCAACCGCCGGGCACCGTCCCCGGCGCGTTCCGACGGTGACGTTCCACCAGGAAGGCAGGGATGCCGCATGACGCCCACCACCGAGGCGACCGACCGCGTCGAGTTGGTCTTCTCCCTCTTCGACGCGGACGGGAACGGATACCTGGAGCAGTCCGACTTCGACCTGATGAGCGCCCGCGTCGTGGCCGCCGTACCAGCAGCCGGCGAGGCCGCGAAGACGAGGCTGTCCGGTGCCTTCCGCCGCTACGGTGAGACCCTCCTGACCGAACTGGACGCCAACGGCGACGGCCGCGTCAGCCCCGCGGAGTTCACTTCCGTCGTCCTGAATCCGCAGCGCTTCGACGCCACCGTGGACGAGTTCGCCGACGCGCTGGCCGAGATGGGCGATCCGGACGGCGACGGTTTCGTCGCCCGCCCCGAGTTCGTCGCGCTGATGCTCGCGATCGGCTTCGCGCGGCCCAACATCGAGGCGCTGTTCCAGGCCTTCGGCCCGGACGCGGAGGACCGCATCCGCGTGTCCACCTGGGCGGACGGGATCAGGGACTACTACCGCCCCGAGAAGTCCGGTATCCCCGGCGATCACCTGGTCCCGGCCGGGACCGGCTGACGGCCACCCGGCCGCGGTACGGGCGCAGGAGCCCCGAGGCGCGGGGGGACCGGAGAGCCGGACGACTGTGACCACTCATGCCGCCCGGCGCACGGTGACGACAGGGCAGTGGGCGTGCGTCATCAGGGCCTGGCTCACCGAGCCCAGGAGCAGCCCGGCGATGCCGCCGCGTCCGCGGGAGCCGACGACCAGCAGCTGGGCCGTCGTGCTCGCTTCGAGCAGCACGTCACGCGCCTTGCCCTGCACCAGGTCGCGCCGGACGGTGATGTCCGGGCGGCCGTCCGGGCGGCCGTCCAGGGCCCGGGTCAGCCTCCGCGCCGCGGGCCCGGGGTCCGCGCCGGCCGCCCCGTCCGGCTGCCATGCGTGCACCACCACCAGCCCGGTCCGGCGCTGCGCGGCTTCGGCGAGGGCGACGTCGACGGCCCTGTCGCTGTCCGGGGAGCCGTCGACCCCCAGTACGACGGGCCCCGCGTCGGCGGTGGGGCGGTGCTCTTCGCGGACCGTCATCACCGGGCAGTGGCTGTGGGCGGCCAAGGCCGTCGGGGTGGAGCCCAGCAGCAGGCCCGTGACGCCCCCCTTGCCCCGGGAGCCGACGACGATCAGGTCGGCGGACCGTGACTCGGCTTCCAGTACGTGCACCGGATCACCCGTGACCACGGCCTTGGTCACCACGACCTCGGACGCCACGCGATAGGCGTGGGCCGCCGCTTCGTGGACGAGAACCCCGAGAGCCGGGTCCGGCACCATGTATCTGGGCTTGACCGGTCTGTCGGCATGCACCACACGCAGCTGCGCACCGCGCCGTACCGCCGCCGCGGCCGCTGCTTCCACGGCGGTGAGACTCGTCGCCGAGCCGTCCACCCCGACCACGACCGGATTGCCCATAGCTGGCTGCTCCACTTCGGGCTGTGCCTTCCCAGCGTCGCCCCATCGGCAGGCCGCTGCAATTCTTGGAGTGGGCGGTGCTCACGTGATCCGACGGACGGCGTGAGCGTTGTCCGTCACCATGGGGCATACGGACAAGCAGACCGGCAGGCGCCGCCGGACAGCCGCGCAGCAGGAGCGGAACCGAGGCGGCGCGGCCACGAGGAGGACCGGACATGGCAGGCGCGAAAGAAGCGGACACCGGCAACGAGCAGTTCCGGGAAGCGCCTCATGCGCAGGTCGTCGAGGCCCTCGAAGTCATCAGGGCCGGAGCGTACGTGGTCGACGAGCAGGGCCGGATCGTCGCCGTCAACAAACGCACCGAAGAGCTGCTGGGCCGCCGGGCCGCGGACATGGCCGGCCACGACGCCCACGAACTGCTGCACCGGGGACCTCGCGGCGAGGAACTGCCGGCCACCCGGTGCGCCATGCGGCTGGCCTTTCACGCCGGACATCCGGCACAGGGCGAGAGCGACTACTTCGCCCGTTCCGACGGCTCCGTCCTGCCCATCTCCTGGTTCATCGCCCCCTACGTCGTGGACGGCCACGACACCTGCACGCTCGTCATCTTTCATGTGCGTGAGGAGGCGCACTCCACCGGGCCGCGCCCGGAGCCCTCCGCGGAGCCCATGAGCGAACTCGAACGCCTGGCCCTGCTGGCCGAGACCACCACGCAGGTGGCCTCCACCCTCAACGTCGACGAGACCCTGCGCCGACTGGTGGCCCTGGTCCTGCCCCGGCTGGCGGACTGGGCCGTGATCGACCTGATCACCGAACACGAGGAAGTGTGGCGGACCGCCGTGGTCCACGTCGACGGGGACCGCCTGGTGCACCGGGAGGAGCTCGAAGGACCCATGCCGCCCGTGCCCGAGGAATCACCCATGCCCCTGTCCCGCGCCCTGCGCGGCGTCGCCTCCGCCCTGGCCGGACCCGACACCTATCAGCGAGCCCCGGACTCCGGCATCGCCGTCGAACAGCGTCACCTGTTCGACGCCACCGGCATCCGCTCCGCCGCCATCGTTCCCCTCCGGGGGACCCGGGAGGTCCTGGGAGCTCTCACCCTGGGCCGAGCCGACAAGCCGGGTGACTTCTCCACCTTCGACCTGCCCCTGATCGAGGACATCGCTCGCCGCGCCAGCCTGGCCCTCGAGAACGCGCGCCTCTACCAGCGCCAGCGAGCGGTCGCCGAGACCATGCAGAACCACCTGCTGCCCCAGATGCCGCGTGTACCGGGACTGCAGATGGCCGTCCGCTACCTGCCCGCTCCCGACGCCTCGCAGGTCGGAGGGGACTGGTACGACGCCTTCTCCCTGTCCGACGGTGCGACCGCGCTGGCCGTGGGGGACGTCGTCGGCCACGACCTGGAGGCCGCGGCCGGAATGGCCCAGCTGCGCAACATGCTCCGTGCCTACGCCTGGTCCCAGCAGGAGCCCGCCAGCCGCATCGTGGAGCGCCTCGACGAGGCGATCATGCCCATCACGGACGTCTCCATGGCCACGCTCGTCTTCGCCCGCGTCGTCAAGACGGACGACGGGACCTGGAAACTGTCCTGGACCAACGCAGGCCACCCCCCGCCCCTGCTCGTCAGCCGCGACGGCCTGACCGAGTACCTCACCGACGGGCACAGCCTCCTGCTCGGCACCGGGCTCAGGACGTCCCGTCCCGACGCTTCGGTCCTGCTGCCGCCGGGCAGCACCCTCCTGCTGTACACCGACGGGCTCATCGAAGTCCCCGGCCGTACCCTCGACCAGGGCCTGGACCGGCTGCGCCAGCACGCCGCGGCACTCGCCCACCGGCCGCTGCCGTCCTTCGCCGACCAACTCCTGCGCCGGGTCCAGCCGCCGGGCCTGGACGACGTCGCCCTCCTCGCGCTGCGCACACCGACGCGGGCGAACGGCCGCATCGCGAAAGCCGCCGACCCCGTTCCAGGAGCCCGGTGAGGCAGGCCGGGCATCGGCGACGCCGTTGCGGGAACTCGTCTGCCGTTCTGTCCCGACGCGCGGAAGAGATCATGACGAAGACACCAGAGGACCGGAGCCACAACCGCTTCTGCAAGGCCTGCGGCACTCCCGCCGGAGACGGGAAGCTGTGCGAGCACTGCGGAGCCGTCCTGGAACTCCCGGACGACGCCGGACTGACGGAGGACCAGGGGGCCGCGGTCCGCCGGGACTTCGAGGGACGCGCGTAGCGGTACGTGACGGCGGCGGGGGCTCCCGTCCCCGCCGCGTCCCGCGTCGCACCCGCTGACTCGGCCCGGCCCCGGCAACACGAGCCGCCCCGTCCGCGCCCGCCGCGTGGACGGGGCTTCGCATGCCGCGAGCAGCCTTGCACGCAATTACATAATTACGTAATCTCATCATCATGGATCTCGAGGAGCGCGTTGCCGCGCTCGAACGACGCGTGACGGAACTGGAGAGCACGGGCCCGGCCGCGCCCCCGGTCGAAGAGGGCGACTTCTGGGCTCTCGACGCCCTGAAGGCGCGGCACCCGGTGACGCAGGAGGCGGACGGCGCGGTGCTGTTCACCGGGGCGGTGCGCGTGCCGACGGGACACCGGTACGAGTGGCAGTACGGCCTCCTCACGGAGACGCTGTTCGCGGACGACTGGCCGCAGGCAGCCGAGTCGTTCGCCGCCCTCGGCAACCCCGTACGGCTGCGGTTGCTGCGGGAGATCCTGGGCGGTCTGCGCACCGCGGCGGAGCTGGCCGCGCTCGAGGACGTCGGCACGACCGGCCAGATCTACCACCACCTGCGCCAGCTGACCGGCGCGGGCTGGCTGCACACGCCGGAGCGCGGCCGGTACGAGGTCCCCGCGGGGCGAGTGGTTCCGCTGCTCGTCGTGCTCACGGCCGCGCGCCCCGTCACCTGACCATTGTCCGCATCAAGGGGGGAAGTATGTCCGAGGGTCGACGCAAGCTCGCTGCGAGGTTCCGGTACGGGCTGTGGCTGATCTTCTTCGTCCAGATCGTCGTCAGATCGTTCGTGGACCTGCCGTACGGCTACTGGGTGAGCTGGTTGCCCGCGCTCGGCGCGATCGCCGTCGGGCTGGTGGTCTCCCGCTCCGCCCATCGGCGGGCCGTGACACGGCCTCCGGCGCCGGTCGAGGTCGCGCCCCCGGTCACCGGCCGCTGGTCCGCCCTCAACAGTCCCGCCGACAAGGTGCCGAGCCACGGAACGCACCACCTCGGGCAGACCTACGCCATCGACATCGTCGCCGAGCCGGAGGGCGGGCCCGTCCGCCCGGCCCCCGTCTGGTTCTGGCCCGTCGCCCAACGCAACCAGGCATACCCCGCATTCGGGGCGCCCCTGCACGCGGTGGCCGACGCCATAGTCGCCCACGCCGAGGACGGCCAACGCGACCACCTCAGCCGCAGCTCGCTCGTCGGCGTCCTGTACTTCTGGCTGATCGAGGGCGCCTGCAGGATGATCGGCGGACCCCGCCGTGTCGTGGGCAACCACATCGTCCTCGACCTGGGTGAAGGGACGTACGCCCTCTACGCGCACGTCCAGCGCGGCTCGCTCGGGGTCCGGGCGGGCGACCGGGTGGTCGCCGGACAGGTGCTCGGCCGCTGCGGCAACTCCGGCAACTCCACCCAGCCGCATGTGCACTTCCAGCTGATGGACGGGCCGGACCTGGACACGGCGCGCGGTGTGCCGTTCCGCTGGCGCGGCGTCGGGGTGCCCTCCGGTGGCGAGGTGTTCACGGCCGGCGAGGACGCCGGGGCGCCCGCACCGTCACGCGGGGCGTGACCCCGGACGGCGTCCGTCACCCGGCGCCGTCCCGTCGCCCTCGCCCGGGCTGTGCAACAGCAGCAGGGCGATGTCGTCGGTGTACGTGTGCCGGGGAACGGCGTGGTGCACCAGGTCGTCGGCCAGTTCGTCGACCGGCCGGTCACCCGCCGCGGTGAGGTGCTGGGCGAGGGCGGTGATCGACTCCGTGATGTCGCAGTCGGGAGTCTCCACGAGGCCGTCGGTGTACAGGGCGAGGGTCGCCCCGGCCGGCAGCGGGGCGGTGGTGACCGGGTAGTCGGCCGCCGCGCCGATGCCGAGCAGAGGGCCGGGCTCCACGTCGAGCACGGCGGTCGACGCTGCTGGCACCGAGGTGCGCAGGAGCGGAGGGAGGTGCCCCGCGCTGGCCAGGTGCAGGCGTCGCTCGGCGAGGTCGATGTGGATGTACAGGCAGGACACGAAAAGGTCCGTCTCCAGGTCCGCCAGGACACGATCGGTGCGGGACAGCACGTCGCCGGGGCGCGCGCCCGCGGTGGCGTGGACGGCGGTGCGGACCTGCCCCATCAGGGCGGCGGCGTTGATGTTGTGCCCCTGCACGTCCCCGATGACCGCTGCGGCAGTCGTGTCGCCGAGCCGGATGAGGTCGTAGAAGTCACCGCCGATGTCCATGCCGTGGGCACTCGGCAGGTAGCGGGCGGCGACGTCGAGCCCGGGGACGTGCGGCAGCGTCGTCGGCAGCAGGGCCTGTTGCAGGCCGTGGGCCAGATCGTGCTTGGCGTCGTACAGCAGGGCGCGGTCCATGGCCTGGGCGATCAGACCGCCCAGGGAGACGAGGACGGCGCGGTCTCCGGCGCCGAAGGAGCGCGGGTGGTCGTAGGACAGGACGCAGCAGCCGACCCGGCGGTCGGACACCACGAGCGGGAGGAAGGCCCAGGCCTGCTTGTCGCTGAGGGTGGAGGCCTTCGGGTACTCGCGGGCCATCTCCTCGGGATCGGAGAAGAAGACCGGGGAACCGTTGCGCAGCACATGACCGGCCGGCGTGAGTTCGGTGTCCAGCGGCAGGCCGTCGAGGCGGGTGAGGGCGCGCGGGTCGTACCCCCGGTGCCCGGTGATCCTCAGGCGTCCCGAGTCGTTCGTGGAGAGGACCATGCCCTGGGCGCCGAAGGCGGGCAGGATCTGGTCCGCCACCACGTTGATCACGTCGGAGGCGGTGACGGTCTGGCTCAGCGCGGCCGACAGGTGGATCAGTTGGTGGATCCGCCCCGTGCCGGCCCCCCTCGGCGTCGCGAGGGGGGCGGTGATCCGGGGCGGCGGAGCGTCGGCCGGGTGCTGGTCCTGGTTGGGGGCCACGAGGACGCTGATGCCGCTCTCGTCGGGGTAGAGCCGGAAGTCGAGCCATCGGTCGGGAGGCCGGAGCGCGGTGAAGGCGACCGGCTCACGGCTGAAGACCGCCGCGCGGTAGTGCTCCTCGTGGACCGGGGCGTCGAGCCAGGACACCGCCTGCCACGGCGCATTGCCCAGGAGACGGTCGGTGCTGCGGCCGAGCAGGCGGGCGGCGGCTTCGTTGAGGTAGGTGATGCGTCCCTCCAGATCGAGGCCGAGGACGCCGAGGGGCAGGCGCTGGACGAGGTCGACGGCCGCGAGGCCGGCCTGGTCCGGAGCCAGGCCGGGCCGGCGCAGGGGCACGGCACGCGGCTGGTCCGGAATGGTCCAGGAGCCGGGCCCCTGGTCCAGGACCTGGGTGAGGCGCCCCGCGCTGGACTGGATGTGCCCGCGTTCGCGCAGCGTCAGGGAGGGCGGGTGGCTCTTCGACCACACCAGTGCCATGACCCCGTAGCGGCGGACACCGTGCAGGGGAGCGAAGGCCACCGCGAACTGGTAGGGCATCCCGGCCGCGGCGTTCGGATACAGCCGGGCCATGTCCTCCTGGCGGCCCACCCAGACCAGGTGGTCCTCCCGCAACGCCTCCGACAGGGGTCCAGCGGCCGAGACCGCCACCCGCGCCCACGGCGCCACGGTCGTCACCGGCATGCCGCAGACCGCGGTCAGGACGAGCACCGGCTCCCGCGCCGACAGCATGTACACACCACCGGCGAGAGCCCCCGTTCTGCGCACCGTGGCGCTGAGCGCCTCGTCCAGGGACGCCACGTCACCGCCACTGCCCGGGGCATGCGTACTCATATGTCCGACGGTATTCCGTCGATCGCCGACAAGCGAAGGCGCGCCGCGACACCCGGGCACCGTCCTCCGGGGGAGCGGTCAGGGCGCCGCGTGGGGGAGGCGGGGTGCGGCGGTGACGACGGCGTTCCCGTCGCACTCTCCGCGGCCGGCGGCTCCGGCGACGACTCCGCCGCGCGGGTCTCGCTCGCCGCCACCGTCGGCTACGTCGCCTTCCTCGTCGGACCGCCCTCGCTCGGCCACCTCGGCCAGCACTTCGGGCTCCGCAACGCCCTGCTCCTGGTCCTCGCGCTCGTGGTGGCCGCGACCTTCACCACACCGGCCGCCCGCGGTCCCCGCACCGCGCGGTGAGCACTCGGCGGACCGAGCGCAACCGCCACCTCGGCGCCGGACCGGTAACGGCTGTTACCATGCTGGGTATGGCGAAGACGCAACTGGGTGCCCGTGTGGACGAGGACATCGCTGACCTCGCGAAGAAGCGTGCCGCCGACCTGGGACTGAGCGTCGGCGATTACCTCGCCCGCCTGGTGCAGGACGACGCCGGCGGCCTGCGCGCGCGAGCGGTGGACGCCGCCGCCCGCTTCCTGGCCGAACACCAGGCCGTCTTCGACGACGCCGAGGACACCCGGCAGGCGGAAAAGGCTCGGGGAGCGCACGCGGCCTGATGGACCTGAACATCGACGTCCCCTGGATCCTGCAGGTCGCCGAAGCCGCCGGAGCGGACGATCCGGCCCCCGACGACTACGGCGTTCCCCTCGCGGCGGTCGCCCGGCACCGGGCCGAGCTGTTCGAGCAGCCCGTCTACGACGGCCCGTACGCCAAGGCCGCCGCGCTGGTGCACACGCTGGGGCGCTGCCGCTGGCTGGAGCGGTCCAACCTGGCGGTCGCCGCCGCCACCGGCGTCATGTACCTGGAAGCCGCCGGGATCACCGTCAAACCCGCCCGGGAGGACGCCGTCGCCCTCAAGGACGTGCTCCTGGACCCCGCCTGCACGGCCGGGAGGATCGCCGCTGTGCTCCGCGGCTGGCCCACCGTCACCTGACCGGCATACGTATCGCGCAGAACCGGTGAGGGCTCGTCCAACCGCACGGGTTTCGGCAGCGGAAGTTCCTCCCGCGGGTCGGCCGGCACCGGCGGATCCAATGGCAGGCTCGGTGGGGCTATAACTCTGGGTAACACCGCACGCCCGTCAGGAGGGCATGGCCAGGGCCAGGCAGACGACTGCGCCCTTGTAGAGCAGGACGAGACCACGGGCCGAAGCGACACCGAGGAGGCGCAGTGCGGCGTCGAAGAGGCCGAGGAGGAGGCCCGCCGCGCCAGCCAGCTTGAGGGCGGCCAACCAGGGGAGCCAGGATCGGGGGACCCCCACCTGCGCTGAGTCGGCGAGCGTGGATGCCGCAGCGGTGCGTTTGCCGTTTCCGGGGCAGGAAAGCTTCGCGGTGCACGCGTTGTTCGCTGAGGACCGTGGAGTGTTTCTGCCGGCCCGGCATCCGCACCCGTGGTCAGACTGATGGCAGCGCGCGAGCGTGCGCGGCGGCCAGGGCGACGTGCACTGCCCGGTCTGCGGTCGCCTCGTCGACTGGTCCGCCAGTGAACACGAGCCGGAAGTAGATGGGCGCGGCGAGGTTTTCGAGGAGTACGGCTGGGTCGGTGTCGGCAGGCAGTTCGCCGCGCTCGATGGCTCGGGTGACAACGGGTTCCGCCCGCCGGAACCGGTCGTCGAAGAGCGCATCCTTGACTTCGGCGAGCCGGGGGATGCGCACGGCGTCCGACAGGACTGTGGTCAGCAGGGCCCGGCCTGCTTGCGTTGTCATGGTGGCAACGAGGGAACGGGCCAGTATGAGCAGGTCACCCTCCACCGTCCCGGTGTCGGGGATCGGGATGTCTGTGGCGAAGTGGCTGGTCAGTGCGTCGGCGACGAGGCCGTCAGAGTCTTTCCAGTTTCGGTAGATCGTCGTCTTGTGCACGCCGGCCCGTTGGGCGACGCCCTCGACGGTCAACGCTGCATACCCGGTCGTAGTGAGCTCGGTGATGGTCGCCTCCAGCACGGCGGCGCGCATCTTCTCGCCTCGCCCGACAGCAGGGGCGCGCCTTGAGGACGACTCGACAGACTCCATTGCAACTCCAAGTTGCGTTGACGGTCCAGCATGCGACAGGATCAGAATATCGCAACTTCGAGTTGCAATGCGGCTCGGCTCTTCGGGTCGCAGGCACTCCTGAGGCATGGATCGAGGTCCCCATGGCCCGTGACAGTTGGACGCTGGACTCCATCCCTGACCAGTCGGGGCGGGTGGCTGTCGTGACCGGCGCCAACAGTGGCATCGGGTACGTCACAGCTCGTGAACTCGCCCGGCGAGGCGCCCACATCGTCCTGGCCTGCCGCAACCGCGAGCGAGGGCAGGACGCAGTGGGGCGGCTGCGAACCGACGTACCCGGCGTCCACGCCGAATTGCGCATGCTCGACCTCGCAGACTTGAAATCTGTCCGCAGTTTCACCAAGGGCTGGAGTCACGACCGGCTTGATCTACTGGTCAACAATGCCGGCGTGGCGATGGTGCCCTTCTCACGGACCGCCGACGGCTTCGAGTCCCAGTTCGGCATCAACCACCTCGGCACATTCGCGCTCACCGGCCTCCTCATGCCCCACCTGCTCGCCGCCGCCGACCCGCGCGTGGTCACAGTCAGCAGCGAGGGCCAGCGCTTCGCCCGCTTCGATATGACCAATCTCAATGCCGAGCACCGCTACCGAGCGGCGTTTGCCTACGTGCAGTCCAAGCGAGCCAATCTCTACTTCGCCATGGAACTGCAGCGGAGGGCCTACGCCGCCGGGCTGAAGCTCCGCAGTATGGCTGTCGCACCCGGACTCACGCGCTCCAACGTCCTCACTGGCGGCGCCAACAGCACCCGGGGCCCCGTCTACGGAGTTCTCACGCGCCTGCTCTTGCGCATCGCTTTCCGCCCCACACCCGAGGGCGCTAAGACCTCCCTGTACGCCTCGACCGTGCCCGATCTGCCCGGGGGGAGCTACGTCGTGCCCGATGGGCCGTTCCAGCTCCGAGGCCAGCCCGTCCTCTACGGCCGGGAACCCGCCACCCTGGACGTCTCCACCGCTCACCGGCTGTGGGAACTCTCGGAACAGCTCACCGGCGTGCGCTACCCGTTACCCGCGAAACCACAGTGACGCGAGAGGCCAAGCCCCGGCGCGGAAAGGACAGCCTCGCAGCCTGGGGCACCCTCCAACCGGCCGCGGCCGCCGCAGACGCCCACCAGGGAGAGAATGTTCCTGTCAGTCAACGTGATCATGGCCGCACCGTACGGGCAGACCCAGGCGTCAAATCGGGGACAGCACCCGGCAGGTTCGGTACGAGGCGTATGGCGGCCTGGATGGACGAGTGCACGTTCAATGCCTTTCACACTTGTCCCGAACCGCTGAGGTCAGCCGTACCGGTTCGAAAGATGCCGGGTGACGTGATGTGCGCTTAGATGGGAGCGATGGGTCCGCCGGTGTGGTGCGTGTTCCCAACCGGCGCGCGAAGCCCTCTTCAGGTGGTCGCAGTAGATCAGTCGACCCCAGGCCCAAGCCCTCCTTCATAGGGAACGAGGAATTGGTATGAAGTCCGTGCGCGTCCGTAGCACCGCTGTCACAGCGGCAGCAGTGCTGAGCCTCCCGCTGTCGTTGGGCGTACTGACGTCCCAGGCTTCGGCCTCCGATTCGTCGCAGAGTGCCACCGACACAGCGTCGCCGGCACCGAGCGAGCAACCATTCGGCGCAGGCTGTTCCATGCTGCCGCAGAGCGGCAACGGAAGTGCCGCACAGATGGCGCACGAGAACATCACAACCGCGGTGGCCAACAACCCGAACCTGTCCATGCTGGCCGATGCAATCAAGAAGACCGACCTGGCGAACACTCTGCATGGTCTCAAGGACAGCACCGTCTTCGTGCCCACCAACGACGCGTTCAACAAACTCGGCGCCGCCAAGAGGGACGCGCTTCTCAACGACAGCGCTCAGCTGAAAAGGGTGCTGACCTACCATGTGGTCGAGCACAAGAAGATCACCAAGGCGCAACTGCCTCACGGCACGTTCACCACGCTTGAGGGCAGCACCCTCACCACCACTGGCTCCGGTGACTCTTTCAAGGTGAACGGCAGCGTACCGATCGCCTGCGGCAACATCCCCACGAAGAACGCGACGGTATACATCGTCGACGGTGTGCTCGTCCCGCCGACTGCCACCCCAACGACACCGTCACCCTCCTACTAGGACTCCGTTAGGTCCGTCTGGCAGAGGGTGAGCCCGGTGCGGGTGCAGGGGCCGGACGCCGCTCGGTGACCGGCCGAGGCGGCGGCCGAGGCCGGCGGCCAGGGCTGCCACCGAGGGTGCGGGCTGGGCGGTAGCGGGGCTGGGGCCAGCACCCGACGGGCTCCCGCGTGGTACGGCCACGTGGCTGTCAGCTGGGCAGGCCCAGTGCGTCCAGGGAGGTCCCGGCGGCCCATTTCTGCAACAAGTGACCGTCGATCAGGTGGACGCCGCCCTGGCGGGCGGCCGAAAGTATCTCCGTGCGGCTGTACGAGCCCTGGTTGATCATCACGCGGATCAGGCTGTTGACCCCGGGGCGGCCGGGCTCGCGCAGGGTGGGGGCAGGGCCGGCGAGCGTGTCCCGGTCCACTGGCGTCTCGTCTGCCGGGCGGAACCCAACATCGAGCTGGCGGCCGCTGCGATCGCGTGCGTAGAGCCGAGGGCGACCTGCGTCCGGCATGGAGATGACGTGCCAGCCGTCACGCCGCAGCATCCGTTCGGCAGCTACCGCCAGGCCGCGCTCATCCTGTGCCATCAGTTCCGCCGGCGTGTAGATGCCACCGCGCCGCCGAACTGCCGTACGGCGCCCGCGCCACCCCACAACTGTGGCGGCCGTGAGCAGGGCTACGCCTAGCACCAGGCCCCCCGCGCCCAGCGCACGGTACAGCCAGGCCAGGGTCGTGACCAGGACGGTGACGGCGAGAACGAGGCCAGTGAACGCGGGCAGTACGTCGCGCAGTTCCGGACCGTAGCGGCCCTGCGCCCGCAGCTCAGCGACCGCGCGTTGTCTCTTGGAGCGGCGTGACTCGAGCACGGGAGGTTGCCGCCGCCAGACAGGCATTGCCGGAAGGCGCCGCCTCGTGACAGGTGACGTCGGTTTACTCATCAGCCCTTCCCCCTTCGTACTGCGCAGAGATACCCGCTCACGAAAGCGTTCCGCCTGCCGGAACAGACGCCGGGCAGGCTTGGCCGGAGGAGGCGGGGACAAGCCACGTCCACGACCGTAGTGTGTGCACTGGAGAGCTTGACTGTCGGAAGCAACGGCGGTCACGCCGATGTCATCGCGCTGATGGCCACAGGCCGCCGTGGGCAGGGATCGGCCCCTGGTTGAGACAACCGCAGGCAGTGTAGGAGTTTCTGACGCCGGCTATGACACGGCCGCCTGCGCTCCTCAGGCGTGCAGGCTCTGGCCTCCCGTGGCTCGAGCGGATCGCGGTGTCGTCTGTCCCCGCGTTGTCTGGAGAAAGCTGGCCGGACTGCTCCCTGTGCTGGCACAGCACGCCGAGCGCGGTCAGCGCCACTTGGGCGTCGGCGGCGCGGGTCTCCAGGGGCGCGATGTCGTTGATGGGCACGTCTGCCGCCGGTGATTGGGGCCCAGCGGGCGGCCAGGGCAGGTGTGTACGCAGATGCGCGCCTGCGCGGCGACGCTCGCCCCGGCGAGATCTTGGTCGACCACCACCTCCGGCAGTACGACGAACACCGTGCCCAGAACGACCAGCCCCACACCGGCCGGCAGAACTGCAGCTACACGCCGCCTGACCAGCCCGCCGTACCAAGCCCGTCGCCCGCGCTCTGGTTCCCCCACTCCATGGGCATGGGCATGGGAGCCAAGGCGCCGCTCAGAAGACGATCAGGAGTGGGTAGTGGAACTGATCACGGCCGGGGCGGAGCTGTGGAACTCCTGCCCAGTGATCGTAAAGCCCTGCTCGAGCAGCGTCGTCGACAGTGGACGGGGCGCCCCCCCCGGGTTCGTCTTCGGTTCCGCGCGGGTGTCGCGCCAGCGGACGTAGGCGGCGATGGCGGCGTTCTGTTCATGGTGGCTGCGGTGATCAGTGCCGTTGAGCGCGAAGTAGCGCGAGGCCGCAAACTCGGCCTCGATCCAGTTCAGCCCACGAACCGTGGGTCCCGCCTACGGCCGCAACTGGGCCGCGAGTGCCTCGGCGACCTTCCTGAGCGACTCGCCGGCCAGGGCCGGGTCCGCCTTGGTGACGGTCGATCCCTGGGAGACCAGGAGCACCAAGTCGCCCTTGCCCGCCACCGCCACCCGTGCGACGGCGACCGTGCCCCGGCCCGGGGTGACCCTGGTCTGGCCGATCCCGGGCTCGTCCTTGGAGAACGCCATCACCTCGTCGGCGCCGAGGTTGCCGAGGGCGGCGATCTGCGGCAGCGCCAGGTTCACCGCCACCCCGCCCTCGGACACGGCCACGAGGTCGATCTGCACCGGGGCTTGCGAAGCCGTGAAGTTGCAGACGACGGACGCGTTCGGCGGGACGGCGGGGATGGAGGGGACCCCGGACGGCGTGGGCTGCCCGCTGGGCCAGGCCTGGGCCGGCCGGCCCGGGTCGACGGTCCCCTGAACCGCGGGGTCGCCGCCGGTCGCCGCCGGGGTGACGGTCCGTTCGGCCCCGGCAGCCTTCAGCGCCGCCGCTGGGTCGAGGGCGAACGGGCAGGCGGACGTATCCGTCAGCCGCTTCGCCGTCGAGGCGACCCGGTCGTAGGACAGCCTCTCACCGCCCGAGGCGGCCCCGCCGGAACTCCCGGACGAAGAACAGGCGTTGCAGGCAACGGCGAGGCCGGCCGCGCCGACCAGGGCGAGGACGCGGCGGTACTTGGCTGCTGTGCGATCAGCGGTCATCCGGTCAGCCTAATGCTGCCACCGCATGTGTGTGACGGATGTGGTACGGGGCTCGTTGGTGCAACTGTGTGCCGAAGATCGACATCGACCTACGGCGCCCCCGTCAGTCGGCAAGGCTCTTCCGCCTCCCTTCGCCGGCGCTGTGCGGCGACGTTCGCCACGGGCGCGGAGAGCATCAGTGCCCGGGTGTAGGCGTGCCGGGGAGCCCGGGTGACATCGGCGGCGTCACCCGTCTCCACGATCTCCCCGCGGTGGATCACCGCCACCCGGTGGCTCATGAAGCGCACCACGGACAGGTCGTGCGTCACGAGGAGATACGCCGTCCCGGTCTCTTCCTGGATGTCCAGCAGCAGGTCGAGCACGGCCCGCTGTGTCGTCAGGTCGAGTGCGGATACCGGCTCGTCGCAAATGATGAGCCGGGGACGCAGCGCCAGCGCCCGGGCGATGGCGACGCGCTGCCGCTGGCCCCCGGAGAACTCGCGGGGCAGCCGGTGGGCAGCGTCCGCGGGCAGGTGGACGCGGTCGAGGAGGTCACGGACCCGGTCCCGGGCCTCCCGCGGACCCGTACCGTGCGCGACGAGCGGCTCGGCGAGGGTGTCCCCGACGGTGAGCGAGGGGTTCAAGGAGGTGTACGGGTCCTGGAAGACGACCTGGATGTCCCGGCTCAGTGCGCGGCGGCGGGCGCGGCCGGCCGCGTGGACGAGCTCTCCGTCGAAGCTGATCGAGCCGGACCGCACCGGCACCAGGCCGAGCACGGCGCGTCCGATGGTGGTCTTGCCCGACCCGGACTCCCCGACCAGGCCGAGCGTCTCACCCGGCCGGATGTCGAGGGACACTCCCTTGAGCACCTCGGTCCGCGGGGCGCGCCGGCCGCGGCCGGGAAAGGACACCCGCAGGTCCCGCACCTGGAGCAGGGCGTCCGCCGCGACGGCGGGATCGGCGGTCTCGGTGACGTCGGCGGCGGTCATACGGCGGTGCTCCTCGCCTCTCGGGGCTGCCAGGGACCACGTGCCGGAGCCTCGTCGAGGACGGCATCGAGCAGAGTGCGGGTATAGGGGTCCTCGGGTGAGTGCAGGACCTGTTCGACGGTGCCTGTCTCCACGATCCGGCCGCCGTTCATCACGGCGACGCGGTCGCACAGATCCGCGACGACCCCGAAGTCGTGGGTGACCAGGAGGACGCCGAGTCCGCGGTCCCGCTGCAGCCGGCGCAACAGGTCGAGGACCTCCGCCTGGACCCGTACGTCGAGTGCCGTCGTGGGTTCGTCGGCGATGAGGAGTTCGGGATCGCAGGACATCGCGCCGGCGATGAGGACCCGTTGGGCCATGCCGCCGGAGATCTGGTGCGGGTACAGCCGCACCGTGCGTTCGGGCTGCGGGATCTCCACCAGCCGCAGCAGCTCGACCGCGCGCCGCGCCGCCTCCCGCCGTGAGAGGCCGAGGGTGTGGCACATGGGCTCCATGAGCTGGCTGCCGATGGTGAACGCCGGGTCGAGATTGCTCATCGGTTCCTGCGGGACGTAGGCGACGGTGCGGCCCCGCAGTGTGCGGCGGTCGCGTTCGCGCAGCCCGGTCACCTCCCGTCCGCCGACCAGGACACTGCCCTCACCGATCCGTCCGCCGTCGGGCAGGAGCCCGAGCACGGCGAAGGCGGTCTGCGTCTTGCCGGAGCCGGACTCGCCGACGAGGCCCACGATCTCCCCGGCGCGCACATCGAGGTCGACGCCGTGCACCACCTCCTTCTCGGTGCCGTCCGGCTGCGCGTACGCCACGGTCAGCCCGCGCACGGACAGCAGTCCGGCCCGTTCGCCCGGCGTACCCCCGGCGACGTCCCGGTCCTTGTCGACGGGTACCGGCGAGGTGCGGCGGCGCGCGGCCCGCGGGCGGGTGGCGGCCGGCCGGCCGGCGCGGTCCTCCAAGCCGTCGCGCAGGGCCGAGGCGAACAGGACGAGGGCACCGTTGGTCAGCCCCAGGGCAAGGCCCGGCCACAGCATCAGCAGGGGCGCGCGCTGGATGTTCTGGAACGCCTCGTTGAGCATCGCGCCCCAGGTCGCCGTCGACCCGCTGCCGATGCCGAGGAACTCCAGGCCCGCCTGCAGGCCGATCGCGACACCGGCGACGAGCGCCACCTGGATGATGACCGGTCCGCGTACGACGATCAGGACGTGACGGGCCACGATGCGGGTGTCGGACAGGCCCGAGACCTTCGCGGCGTCGATGTACAACTCCTTGCGCACGCCCGTGACGATGCCCCGCACCAGGCGGTAGAAGCTCGGTGCGGCGAGCACGCCCAGCACGACCATCAGCGCCCACACACGGGGACCGAGAATGGCGCGGGAGGCGAGGAGCACCACCATCGCGGGCAGCGCCATGACGAGGTCGACCGTCCAGTTGGCGGCGGAGTCGAACCGGCCGCCGCGGTAACCGGCGTACAGCCCGGCCGGCACGCCGACGGCGAGGGCGATGCCGAGGGCGATCAGCGCTCCGCCGAGGGTGTTGCGCCCGCCGTACAGGATGCGGGAGAGGATGTCCCGGCCCGCGGAGTCCATGCCCAGCGGGTGCGCTCCGCCGGGGTCGGCGAAGGCCTGGCCGAGCGAGGCGGCCGAGGGATCCTGCGGTGCGAGCCAGGGCGCCAGGAGGACCGCGGCGACGAGCAGCAGGAGCACGGCGGCGGACCCCGCGCCGAGGGGGTTGCGCAGCAGGCGTCGCAGCACGCGGCGACCGGACGCCGCCCCGGGGCCCGCGGCTCGCGCAGCGCTGTCGGGAGGGCTCGCCACAGGAGTGGGCACGTCGGCCGGAAGGTTTTCGCTCATGCGGCCCTCGCCTTGGGGTTGAGCCAGCCGATCATGATGTCGACCAGAAGGTTGATCAGGACGACCCCGACCACGGTGAGCATGACCAGCGCCATGATCACGGGGATGTCGCCGCGGGTCGTGTAGGTGACGGTCATGCTGCCGATGCCGGGCAGCCCGAAGATCTGCTCCACGACGACGGCACCGCCGAGCAGGCCCACGAACTGCATGCCGAGAACCGACAGCGCGGGCGCGGAGGCGTTGCGCAGGACGTGCCGGAAGACGACCCGGGAGGCGGGCAGACCACGGGCGCGCAGCGTACGGACGTAGTCCTGGCGCAGGACGTCGATCACCGCGCCGCGGACCTGCTGGGAGACGCCGGCCACGGAGGCGACCGACAGGGACAGTACCGGCAGCGTGACCGTGGACAGCCAGCCGCCGGGGGAGTCGGCGAACGGGATGTAGCCGATGGCCGGGAACCAGTTCAGGCGGACCGCGAAGACCAGCACGAGGACGAGCGTCACCAGGAAACCGGGCAGTGCGTAGCCCACGACGCCCAGCACCTGGACGAAGCGGTCGACGGCGCCGCGCCGCACTCCCGCCAGGATGCCGAGCAGGAAGGAGACCACCGTGGTGACCAGCGTGACGCCGGTCATCAGGCTGAGGGTGACCGGCAGCCGGCCCAGCACCGCCTGTGTGACGTCCTCGCTGGTGAACCACGAGGTGCCGAGGTCGCCGCGGACGGCGTGGACCAGCCAGTCGGCGTACTGGCGGAGCACCGGCCGGTCCAGGCCGAGGGCGGCGTTCTTCGCGTCGACGGCGGCCTGATCGGCGCCTTGGCCGAGGAGCTGCCGGCCGACGTCGGTGCCGGGGATCGACAGCAGCAAGTAACTGAGCAGGGAGATGACGACCAGGAGCAGGACGCCGGAGGCGATCCGGCGGGCGATGAAGTTCAGCATGGCACTCGGTATCCGTGACGGGCCGCCAGGGACGGTGCGGGCGTCGGCTGCCCGCACCGCTCCGGGCACTCCCGGGTCACTTGGCGGGGGAGTAGTTGTAGATCGACGGGACGGCCATGCCGGACTGCGGGCGGATGGTCACCGATCCGTCCGAGACGTGCAGGTAGCTCATCCGGTAGAAGGGCACGAACCACGCCTCCTTCACCAGGTGCTCGCCCAGCTCGCGCACCGCCGTTCCGGCTTGTCCGGCCGTTCCGGACTGGATCCGCGGGAGCAGTTCCCGCACGGTGGCGTCGGTGGTGCCGAACATGTTGAAGGCACCCGGGTTGACCAGTTCGTCGACCACGACCCAGTCCGACGAGGACTGGCCCATGTTCATCACCATCCCGGAGTACGCGCGGTCGGTGAACACCTTCTGCACCGCCGAGGCACCGTCGAGGTCGTCCCAGACCAGCTTCACCCCGACGGCCGCGAAGTCGCCGGCCAGCGAGGCGGCGAGCGCGTCGTTGACGATGGCCGCGATGCGGGGGAGCTTGAGCGTGAAACCGTCGGCGTACCCGGCCGCCCGCAGCAACTCCTTGGCGTTGGCCGGGTCGTGGGCGTAATAGGTGTCGAGCGTCTTGTCGTACCCGTGCGTGTCGGGGCCGAAGACCTGGGAGGTGGCCTCGCCCCGGTTCTGGCGGATGGCCTCGAGCATCGTCTTCCGGTCGATGGCGAGGTTGAGTGCCTGGCGGACGCGGGGGTCCTTCAGCGCCGGGGTGAGCTTCCCGCCCCGGTCGAAGAGCAGCAGTCCCTGGAAGTCGAACTCCTGCTTCGTCGTCTTCATGCGGGGATCGGACTCGATGCTGATCTGCTGGTCGGCGCTCTGCAGGAGAGCGGCGTTCACCTGGCCGGTCTTCAGGCCGTTGACGATGGCCGTCTCGTTGTCGAAGAAGCTCATCGTCAGCGTCTCGTAGGGGAGGTGACCGCCCCAGTAGTCGGGGTTGCGCCGGTAGACCCATTTGGTGCCGACCGTTGTCTTCGCCTTGTCGAGACGGTAGGGGCCGGTGCCGTCGGGAGTCGTCTTGAGAGCGTCACCCCCGGCGAAGGCGGCCGGGTTTGCCATCAGGCCGGCCGCGTCGCTCAAGTAGAAGATCATCGCGGGGTTGGGCTGCTTCAGCTTCAGCGTCGCGTGCGAGGCGTCCGCGACCTCGACCGACTCCAGGTCCTTCAGCCACTTGGCGTCGGCGCCGCCGCCCTTGGCGAAGCGTTCCATGTTCGCCTTCACCGCCGCCGCGTCGAAGGGGGTGCCGTCCGCGAACTTCACGTCCTTGCGCAGGGTGAGGGCGAGTTCGGTGCGATCGGCGTTGTACTTCCACGCGGTGGCCAGCATGGGGCGGAACTCGCCGTCGGGCTCACGCTTGACGAGGGTGTCGTACGTGGCCTGGAAGAACGGCAGGGCACTGCCGACCGCCTGGGCGGGGTCGAGGCTCTGCGGAAACGTCATGGTCGCGATGTTCAGGGCCGACGAGCCGGTGGCGGCGGTGCCGGAGTCGGTGCATCCCGCGAGGGCGAGCGATGCCGCAACGCAGGCGGCCACGGCCCCGGTTCGGATGGTTCTGGTCATGAGGTTCACTCCGTGTGGAGGGCCGGGGGTGGGTCGTCCCGGACGAGATGGGCGGTGAGCTTAACCGCAGAACTAACCACTTGGTAGGTTTTTCTCGCGGTGAGGTCGGCCGGCTGGTAATTTCCGGGCATCCTCACGGGGCCGTGCTGCCCCGCGATCCACCGGTGACGACGAGAGGAGACCGCCGCAGTGAGCGCACGACCCGAGGACGCCCCGCGTCGCCTCTCCAAGGGCGAGCGGACGCGGGCCCGCATCCTGGAATCCGCGGCCGAGTTGTTCTCCCGCGCCGGCTTCAACGCCGTATCGCTGCGGGACATCGCCGCGCACGCGGGGCTGACCCACGCCGGAGTTCTGCACCACTTCGCCGGCAAGGAGGCCCTGCTGACCGCGGTGCTGGGCCACCGGGACCGGACGGACGCCCAGTCGGTGTTCCCCGGCATCACGCATCCGGGCGCGCCCGAGCCGGTACCGGCCGAGCGGCTGCGGATGCTGGTCGGGCTGGTCGCCCGTAACAGCGCGACCCCGGGCCTGGTCGCTCTCTACACCAAGCTGTCGGCCGAGGCCACCGACCCGGGGCACCCCGCCCACCACTACTTCAAGGAGCGCTACCGCATCCTGCGGGAGGAGCTGACCGTGCTCGTCGAGGCGCTGCGGGCGGCGGCCGACCCGCCGCCCGCCGTGGATCCGGCGGTCGTCGCACGGCAGTTGCTGGCGCTGATGGACGGGCTCCAGACGCAGTGGCTGCTGGAGCCGGAAGCCGTGGCGATGGAGGACTTGGTGCGGGACTACCTGGTCCGGCTGGGTCTCGAGCCGGACGGCGGTGTGCGGGAGGCGGACGTCAGCGGGTGAGTGCGGCGAGCACCGCATCGGCCGTACTCCGGTGCCCGGCGGCGTTGGGGTGGAACCCGGCCGCCGCGGCGGTGTCCTCGGGCTCGATCCAGCGCACGCCCGCCGGCCGGCACACGTCGTGCCCGACGGAGGGGCCGTAGGTGTCGACATACGAGGCGTCATTCAGGACGGCCTGGCGTGCGAGCGTCGTGTTGAGCTGCTTCGCCTTGTCCCGGAGCCAGGGAAAGTCGCCCTCGGCGAGCGCGACCGTCTCCCGGCAGGCCGTGCCGTCGTCGGGGAAGATCGCCGGATATCCGACCACCAGCACCCGGGCGTGCGGGGAGCGAACGTGGATCTCGTCGAGGACGGCCTCGACGCGCGGTGCCGTGGCCTCGATGCGGGAACCGATCTCGTCGGTGCCGAACAGCGTGTAACTCCCCTTGCACGGCGCCCCGTGCGGGGCGAGGTACCCCAGGAGCACGCAGCGCGTGATGACGCCGGTCAGGTCGAGGTCGTTGCCGCCGATGCCCAGCGTCACCAGGGTGGTGTCCGGGCGCAGGGCGTCGAGCTGCGGTGGCACCGTGTCCTGAGGCGCTGTCATGTGACGGGTCTCGGCGCCCGCGCAGGTCACGTCGGTGAACGTGGCGGCGCCCAGCGCCTGGGCCACCAGAGTGGGGTAGTCGGCCGAGGAGCGCCCGCAGAGGGGGTCGGTCTGTTCGGGGATGCCGAGTCCGGAGCTGAAGGAGTCGCCGAGTGCGACGTAGTGCACCTCCGCGGCGCTCCGCCCGGCCGCGGGCGCCGGCGCCGGGGCCGCCGAGGCGGCCGTGGTGGCGCCGATCAGGGCGGCGACGGCCGCGACGACGCCGGCCGCGTGCCGTGCCGTGCGCAGCGTCGCGCGTCTTGCGGGTGGCGCACCGGCCGGCTGGCTGGACCGAGACATGGCGGCTCCTCGATTCGTCGGTGGGGAGATGCGAAAACCGTACGGTGAACGGTTTCTGGTCGTCAATAGGGCGTGCGCACAAGGCCGGACGGTGTCGGCCGCCCCGACTACCGGCGGGTAGAGAACCCTTGACAGTAAAAACCGATCACTTTACGGTTTTTGCACTTTCACCCGCCCGTACTCCCCTCCACCCCGCACTCACCTGCCTCACCGGAACCAAAGAGGTGCGCGTATGACCCAGCAGCCCCCGACAGGCGCGCGGACGACCCCGCCCGGCCTGTCGGCACCGTCCCTCACGCTCGCCGACAAGGCCTCGCTGACCAGCGGCGCGGGCGACTTCGTCACGACGGACCTCTCCGCGGCCGGCCTTCCCGCCGTCACCCTGTCCGACGGCCCGCACGGTCTGCGGCTGCCGAAGGAGAGCGGTGACGGCGGCCAGCTCGACCTGCACAGCGCCGCACCTGCCACCTGTTTCCCGCCGGCCGTGGCCCTCGGCAGCTGCTGGGACCCGGACGTCACCCGCCGCGTCGCCGGCGCGATCGCCGCGGAGGCCTCGGCCCACGGCGTGCACGTGGTGCTCGGACCCGGCATCAATATCAAGCGGTCGCCCCTGTGCGGGCGCAACTTCGAGTACTTCTCGGAGGACCCCCTGCTCACGGCGGAACTGGGCGGCGCCATGGTCCGCGGACTGCAGGAGGCGGGCGTCGGCGCGGCACTCAAGCACTACGCCGCCAACAACCAGGAGACCGACCGCATGCGCGTCAGCGCCGACGTCGACGAGCGTCCACTGCGCGAGATCTACCTGCGCGCCTTCGAACGCATCGTCCGCCGCGACCGCCCCTGGTCCGTCATGGCCTCCTACAACGCGCTCAACGGCGTCCCGCTGTCGCAGAACACGCGGCTGCTCACCGACATCCTGCGCACCGAATGGGGCTTCGACGGCATCGTCATGTCCGACTGGGGCGCGGTCCGCGACCGGGTCGCCGCCCTGCGTGCCGGTCTCGACCTCCAGATGCCCGGCACGGGCGGGCGTACCGACCGCGAGGTCGTCTCCGCCGTGCACCGCGGCGACCTCGACGAGTCGGTCCTCGACGCCGCGGTCGAACGCCTTGCCCGTTTCGCCCGGCGCGCGACGCAAGGCGCCCGGCCCGGCAGCGGGTTCTCCGCCGAAGAGCACCACCGCCTGGCCGGCGAGGCAGCCGACCGGTGTGTCGTGCTCCTGAAGAACGACACCGGGATCCTGCCCCTCGACCCGGCCTCCGGCACCGTGGCCGTCATCGGCGAGCCGGCCCGCACCCCCCGCTACCAGGGCGCGGGCAGCTCCCAGGTCACACCCACCCGCCTCGACACACCGCTGGAGTGCCTGCGGCGGCTCGCCGAGGGTGCCCGCGTGGAATTCGCCCCGGGCTACGCCCTCGCCGGAGCCGAGGGCACCGGACCGGCCACGGCCGACGAGGACGAAGCGGTGCGGCTCGCCGCCGGAAGCGACACCGTCGTCCTCTTCCTCGGCCTCGCCGCGCAGGACGAGTCGGAGGGCTTTGACCGCACCCACATCGACCTGCCCGCCGATCAGTTGCGCCTGCTGGAGCGCGTGCGCGCCGTCAACGACCGGGTGTGCGTGGTGCTGTCCAACGGCGGCGCCGTGCGCACCTCGCCCTGGCACGGGACTGTGCCCGCCGTGGTGGAGGGATGGCTGCTCGGCCAGGCGGGCGGCGGCGCCCTGGCCCGGGTGCTGTTCGGCGCGGTCAACCCCTCGGGCAAACTGGCCGAGACGATCCCGCTGCGCCTGGAGGACAGCCCCAGCCACCTGTCCTTCCCCGGCGAGGAGGGCCGGGTCCGCTACGGCGAGGGCGTGTTCGTCGGCTACCGCGGCTACGACGCGGCGCGCCGCGAGGTCGCCTTCCCCTTCGGCCACGGGCTGTCCTACACCACGTTCGCCTACTCCGGCCTGCGCGTGGACCTCGGCGAGGACGGCACGGCCTTCACCGTCGCGGTGACGGTCACCAACACCGGTGACCGTGCGGGCCGCGAAGTGGTCCAGTTCTACAGCGCCGGGCCGGCCGGCTCCGAGGTCGCCCGCCCGCCGAGGGAACTGCGGGCCTTCGCCTCCGTGTTCCTGGCCCCGGGAGAGAGCCGGGAGGCGGTGGTGGAGCTGACACGCGCCGACCTGGCCCACTACAGCGAACGCGAGACCGGCTGGCGGGTCGAGGGCGGTGTCCACCGCATCGAGGCGGGTGCCTCGTCGCGGGACATCCGGCTGTCGGCCGACCTCACCCTCGACGGCGATCCCTCGCGGCTGCGCCTGACCGGGCGCAACACGCTCGCGGAGTGGCTGGGGCATCCCGTGGGCGGACCGCTGCTGGCCGAGCGGTTCGCACGCGCCCGCGCGCGAGCGGAGGCGCCCGGTAACAGCGCCATGGACGACCCGGTGATGCGGCGGTTCCTCGCCGGGATGCCGCTCGACGTGATCTCCGAGTTCCCGCAGAGCCCGGTGTCGCCCGAGGCGGTGCGGGAACTGGCCGCCGCCGTCGCCACGAGCGGCGGTGCGACCCACGGCGACGACACTCCGCGCGACGCGACCCGGTGAGCGCGGTCGCGGTGGTGCGGGGCCGGGTGCGACCGGGCTGGGAGGCCGTACGCGAGGCCTTCGCCCACGGACAGGCGGATGACCCCGGCGCCGCCCAGCTGGCCGTCCACCACCACGGCCGGCCGGTCGTCGACCTGTGGACCGAGGGCACGGCGGCGCCGCCCGGCCGTCCCTTCGGACCCCAGTCGGTCACCGTGCTGATGTCCGTGTCGAAGGGGCTGACGGCTGTCTGCGCCCATCTCCTGGCCGAACGCGGCCTGCTGGACCTCCGGGCGCCCGTGGCGCGGTACTGGCCGGAGTACGCCGCGGCCGGCAAGGCGGAGACGACCGTGGCCGACCTCCTCGCCCACCGGGCCGGGCTGCCCGCCTTCACGGACGACCCGGCCGGCATCGGCCTGCCCGGTCTCCTCGACGGGGACGGCCCCGTCCGTGCGCTCGCGGCGATGCGGCCGGTCTGGGAGCCGGGAACGGCGTACCTCTACCACGCCCTCACCTACGGCCACCTGCTGGGCGAGGTGGTGCGGCGGGTGACGGGAACGAGCATCGGAACCTTCTTCGCCCGGGAGGTGGCCGGACCTCTGCGGCTGGACCTGTGGATGGGCCTGCCGCGGTCGCAGGAGCCCAGGTTCGTCCCGCAGTTCACCGTCCGGCCCGTCCCCGGCGACGCACAGATCGACGCTGCGGTCGGCCGCCTCGGCCTCGCGCCGGGTGACCGGCTGGGTACCGCCCTGCGCGCCTCGGCCCGCGAACTGGCCGCGACGGTCGAGGCGTTGGGTACGCGCCGGGGGAGGGCAGGCGAGCTTCCCGCAGCGGGCGGCATCGGCAACGCCCGGTCGCTGTCCCGGCTGTACGCAGCGCTCATCGGCGAGATCGACGGCGTACGGCTGCTGTCCGTGCCCGCCGTCGACCGGGCCCGCGCCCCGCACACCGACCACCTGCCGCCGCCGGGGCCCCTGCGCCTCGTCGACGGACCCGACCGGTCCCGCTTCGGCCTCGGCTTCGAACTGCCCCGCCCCGGGGAACCCCTGCTCGGCGACGGCTCCTTCGGCCACGCCGGTGCGGGCGGCCGCCTCGGCATGGCGCATCCGGGAAGCGGCCTGGCCGTCGGCTATGTCTGCACGGCCATGTCCTGGGAGCCGTCAGCGGGACCCGACCCGCGGTGGACGCCGTGGACGCAGGCGGTCCGGGAGACAGCCGGCGCCTGTCGGGGCTGACTCCACTCGCGCCGGCCGGAAGGACGGGGAAGCAGGACGGGGCGGGGCCCGCACGGGCCCCGCCCCCTGGCGGTCCACCGGCCGGCCCCGGTCAGTCCTCCCGCTGCGGAGCGAGCAGCCGCATGACGTCGTCGATGGGCTGCTCCATGTCCGTCGACCGGTCGATGAGCCACTGCAACTGGATGCCGTCGGCCACCGCCAACAGGAGCACCGCCAGCCGCTCGGGCGGGACCACCGTGGTCATGCGGCCCTCGTCCATCGCCTTGCGCACGTACGCGGCCACCCGTTCGCGCAGCACCGGGTAGCGCTCGGCGAAGTGCGCGTGCGCGGGGTGCGCGGTGTCACTGGCGGCCGCCGCCATGGACACGAACAGCTCCACCAGACCGGGAGTCCTGGCGCCCTCCCGGATGATCTCCCGGTAGCTCTCGGGACTGGTGCGCTCGTCCTGCCGCATCCGGGCGGTCTCGTCGCGCATGCGCAGCACCTGGGTGAGCAGGTCCTCCTTGGAATCGAAGTAGTGCATCAGCCCGGGGAGGCTGAGATTGCACCGGGCGGCGACCTTGCGCAGCGACGTCCCCCGGTATCCCTCGGCCGCGAAGGTCTCCAGAGCCGCGTGCAGGATCTCGCTGCGCTTCGCCTCGCCCTTCTCGTACGGGCCCCGTTTCGCCATGCCGGCCAGCCTAACCCGCGCCGACGACGCCGGCCGCCGTGGCGGCGGCGGCCTCCGGCAGGCGCCCGGAACGGGCCACCGAGCCCAGCCAGCGGGCCGACTCCTTGGGGCACCGGGCGAAGGAGTGCGGATCGACCGCGATGAGGCCGAACGTCGGCCGGTAGGAACCCCACTCGTAGTTGTCCAGCGCGCTCCAGTGCAGGTAGCCGCGCACGTCCACGCCGTCGCGCATCGCGGCGGCCAGGCTCGCCAGCGCCCCGGTGGTGTAGGAGACGCGGAGCGCGTCGTCGTCGGTGGCGATGCCGTTCTCGGTGACCATGACGGGCACGTCCGGGCCGACCACGGCGGCGGTGTGCCGTACCGCCTCGCCGAGCGCCTCGGGGTACACCTCCCAGCCGGTCAGTGTGGTCGCGGCGCCCCGCGGCACGGGCAGGGGACCGTCCGGGCCGATCCGGTGCCGTGTGTAGGCCTGTACGCCGATCCAGTCGTCCTCGCGGGCGGCCTCGAGGAAGACGTCCTCGCGCGGACCGGCGTACGCGGCGGCGACCGCCTCGGCGCCCGGCTCGGCCTGGTAGACCTGGTTGGCGACGGTCCAGCCCACCCGCAGTTCGGGGTCGGCGGCCTTCAGTACGGAGAAAGCGGCCCGGTGCGCCCGGATCAGCGCCCTCGTCACGTCGGCGTCCGGTTCCAGGGAGCCGGGGTCGAAGGCCGCCGCGCCCGAGCGGCCGAGGTCCGGCGTGCGGGCGGCCTCCTGCTTCAGGGCGTGCATCAGCGCGACCATGTTGGGTTCGTTGATCGTGGCCACATGGCGGGCGCCGGCCGCGAGCACCTCGGCGGCCACGGCCGCGTAGGCCGCGAACAGGTCGGCCGACTCGGGCGACGACCATCCGCCGAGTTCGCTGAACCAGCGCGGCGAGGTGAAGTGATGCAGCGTCACCACCGGTGTGAGTCCGCGCTCCAGGGCTCCGAGGACCATGGCCCGGTAGTGCGCGACGGCGGCCCGCGAAATCCGCCCCCTCTCGGGCTCCACGCGGGCCCATTCGATCCCGAACCGGTAGGCGTTGAAGCCGAGTTCGCTCAGCAGGTCCATGTCCTGAGGCCAGCGGTGGAAGCTGTCGGCGGCATCCCCGCTGGGCTCGGCGACGAAGCTGCCCGGCCGGTTCTCGATGGCCCACCAGTCGCTGGAGACGTTGTTCCCCTCGACCTGGTGGGCGGAGGTGGAGGCTCCCATGAGGAAGCCGTGCGGCAGCACGAGACCGGGCCCGGTCGGGGGTGTCATACGGGGGCTCCTTCCGCCTCGGACCCGGCCGGCGCGGGCGCCGGACCGGACTCCGTGAAAAGCGTTCATTGATCGGTTTTCGTGTTAGCGTACAGGCCGAGCCGCTCCGGCAGGAAGGCGCGCCGGCCCACGCTCCTCCGGAACGGACCGGGGGGGGGCGGGCGCCCCCCCCCCCCCGGCGGGGGCGGGCGCGGGGCGGGGGGGGCGCGCCCCCCCCCCCCCCCCCCGGGGGCCCCGCCCCCCC
>NZ_JBHXFL010000004.1:166621-280814 GCF_042724095.1 Streptomyces sp. NPDC127100 | reverse complement strand
CCGCGGCCGGTGCCACCGGTGACGTGGAGGTCACTGCCGAGGTGGACGGCGGCGGGCTGAACCGGGTGGTGTTCGCCGCCCAGGTCGGCAACGGGCCCTGGCACACCCTGGGTTCGGCCGACCACGCGCCGTACAGGGTGACCCAGCACCTGCCGGACACGGTGCGCGCCGGAACACCGGTGCGCTACAAGGCCGTCGTGGTCGACCACGCGGGACGCACCGCGAGCGACACCGCCGCCACCACCGCCGGACAACCCCCCGCCCCCGAGAAGCCGAGCGCGGTGGACCGCCCCTACGCCGTGGTGCACTACCGGCGGACGGACGGCGACTACGACGGCTGGCAGCTCAAGTCGGGCGCCACAACCGCGGACTTCACCGGCCGTGACGCCTACGGAGCCTTCGCCTGGGTGAAACTGGACGACCGTGCCGGCGACGTGACCTACACCGTCGAGAAGGACGGCACCGCGGACGGCCCGCGGCGCACCCTCGAGACGGCGGAGACCGGAGAGGTCTGGATCGAGCAGGGGAAGGACGGGCAGGCGGTGACCGCACCCGAAGGTGCCTATCCGCCGCAGGACCAGAAGAAGGCCGTCCTTCACTACCACCGCTCCGACGGCGACTACGACGGCTGGGGCCTGCACACCTGGACCGGCGCGGCCAACCCGACCGACTGGTCCAAGCCGCTGCGCCCGGTTGGCCGGGACAGCTTCGGCGTGACCTTCGAAGTGCCCCTCGCCGACGGCGCCACGTCCCTCAGCTACATCGTCCACAAGGGCGACGAGAAGGACATCGCCAGCGACCGGTCCCTGGACTTCGCCACCCACGGGAAGGACGTCTGGCTCCTCGGCGGCACCGCCGGCTACCTGCTGCCGACCGTGGGCTCCGCCCCCGACCTGGACCTCGGCGCCTCCAAGGCCCAGTGGATCGACGCGGACACGGTGGTGTGGAACGTCAAGGCCACCGACGCCACCAGCCAGCAGCTCGTGTACGCCCCCAAGGGCGACATCACCGTCAAGGACGGCGCCCTCTCCGACGAGGGGCACTGGCTGCGTCTGGTGCCGACGACCCTCAGCGACGCCCAGAAGGCGAAGTTCCGGCACCTGAAGGACGGCACCGCCTGGTCCGTCGACCCGCGTGACCGGGACCGGGTGCGGGAGGCGCTGCGCGGCCAGCTCATCGCCACGCAGCGGGCCGCCAACGGCGCGCTGCTCGCGGCGACGGGCGTCCAGACCCCCGGCGTGCTGGACGACCTCTACGGTGCGGCGCGCAAGGCCCGCCTCGGACCCGTCTTCGACCGGGGCAGGCCCACCCTGTCCATCTGGGCCCCCACGGCGAAGAGCGTGTCCCTCGACCTGGACGGCCGGCGCGTAGCGATGCGCCGCGACGGCGACACGGGCGTCTGGTCGGTGACCGGATCGCGTGCCTGGAAGGGCAAGCCGTACCGGTACGTCGTCACGGTGTGGGCCCCGGCGGCCCGCAGGATCGTCACCAACAAGGTCACCGACCCGTACTCCGTGGCTCTGACTGCCGATTCCGCACGCAGTCTCGTCGTCGATCTGAAGGACAGGTCCCTGGCGCCCGCGGGATGGTCCGGGCTGGACAAACCCCCGGCCGTCCCGCTCAAGGACGCGCAGATCCAGGAGCTGCACGTCCGCGACCACTCCGTGGAGGACTCGACCGTCCCGGCGACGGAGCGGGGCACGTACAGGGCCTTCACCGACAAGAACTCGGCGGGCAGCAGACACCTCCGTGCCCTGGCCAAGGCGGGTACCTCGTACGTGCACCTGCTTCCGGTTTTCGACTTCTCGACCGTTCCCGAGAAGGCCGTCGACCGGGCCGTCCCCGCATGCGACCTTGCCTCCTATCCGGCCGACTCCGCCGAGCAGCAGGAGTGCGTGGCGAAGGGCGCCGCCGAGGACGCCTACAACTGGGGCTACGACCCCTACCACTTCACCGTCCCCGAGGGCTCCTACGCCACCGATCCGGACGGGACGCGGCGCACGGTCGAGTTCCGCGAGATGGTCAAGGCGCTCAACGAGGACGGCCTGCGGGTCGTGATGGACGTGGTCTACAACCACACCGTCGCAAGCGGTCAGGCCGAGGCCTCGGTCCTCGACAAGGTGGTGCCCGGCTACTACCACCGGCTGCTGGCCGACGGCTCCGTGGCCACCTCGACCTGCTGCGCGAACACGGCTCCCGAGAACGCCATGATGGGCAAGCTGGTCGTCGACTCGGTCGTCACCTGGGCCAGGGAGTACAAGGTCGACGGCTTCCGCTTCGACCTCATGGGCCACCACCCGAAGGCCAACATCCTCGCCGTCCGCGAGGCCCTCGACGCGCTGACCCCCGAGAAGGACGGCGTCGACGGCAAGAAGATCATCCTGTACGGGGAGGGCTGGAACTTCGGCGAGGTCGCCGACGACGCCCGCTTCGTCCAGGCCACCCAGAAGAACATGGCCGGCACCGGCGTCGCGACCTTCTCCGACCGGGCCCGCGACGCCGTGCGCGGCGGCAGCCCCTTCGACGCCGACCCCGGCGTCCAGGGCTTCGCCTCCGGCCTGTACACCGACCCCAACTCCTCGAAGGAGAACGGCACCGAGGCCGAGCAGAAGGCCCGCCTGCTGCACTACCAGGACCTGATCAAGGTCGGCCTCTCCGGCAACCTCGCCGCCTACCGCTTCACCGACACCGACGGCAAGGAGGTCAAGAGCTCCGAGGTCGACTACAACGGCGCCCCCGCCGGGTACGCCGAGGCCCCGGGCGACGCCCTCGCCTACGCCGACGCGCACGACAACGAGACCCTGTTCGACGCGCTCGCGTACAAGCTCCCCGCCGACACGTCCGCCGACGACCGGGCCCGCATGCAGGTCGTCGCCATGGCGACCGCCGCCCTCTCGCAGGGCCCGGCGCTCTCCCAGGCGGGCACCGACCTGCTGCGCTCCAAGTCGCTGGACCGCAACTCCTTCGACAGCGGCGACTGGTTCAACGCGATCCACTGGAACTGCGCCGACGGCAACGGCTTCGGCCGGGGGCTGCCGCCGGCCACCGACAACGAGGCCAAGTGGCCCCACGCCAAGGCCCTGCTCGGCGCCGTGAGGGTCGGCTGCGCGCAGATCCAGGGCGCCTCGGCCGCCTACCGGGACCTGCTGAGAATCCGTACCACGGAGAAGGCCTTCTCCCTCGACACGGTGGCACAGGTGCAGTCGGCGCTCTCCTTCCCGCTCTCCGGGAAGGACGAGACGCCCGGCGTGATCACCATGAAACTGGGTGACCTGGTCGTCGTCTTCAACGCCACGCCCGACCGGCGGTCCCAGCGGCTGACGGTGCCGGGCGCAGGCGCCTACCGGCTGCACCCGGTGCAGGCCGCCGGAGCGGACCGTGTGGTCAGGACGGCGACCTACACGAAGAGCACCGGCACCTTCCAGGTACCGGGCCGTACCGTGGCGGTCTTCACGCGCTGACAGGGAACCGGCCGCGAAGTGCCCGTACCGGCGGCCCGGTACGGGCACTTCTGTGTTCGGGGGCCGGAACGGGAGAGGGGCGATGGCTTTCGGTCTTATCGTGACCGCCTCACTGAGCACGGCCATGTGTTCGTTTGTCGACGGCAGCGCGGTCCAGTGACAGGAGTAAGTCATGCCGCTTCATCCGTCAGTAATCTCACGGGGCCCGCAGGTTCATGCGTCAGTCCGTGCCCTGTCATCCTGCGGCGCGATGCCGACTCGGCCGCTGAGCTGCTTGTTCATAAGGAACCGCGTCTCGTGGGGGTCATCGAAACCGGCACCGCTGATTGCTGAAATTTGCCGCAATATTTTTCATACCCCTGCCGGACCTACGTACTCTGAGGGTGTCCGTTCAGCAAGTGAAGGGGAGCACTCTGATGAAGCGGTTGGTGCGTTCGACTTTCATGGTGTGCGCGGTGGCTCTGGCCATGGCCGCGCCCGCCACGGTGGCCCACGCCGGGTCCCAGGAGCATGCGGAGAACGAGGCCTCCGTGCCCGCGTGCCTGACGTACAGCCCGGGGTGGCGCTACACGTTCGTGAACAACGACTGCCCCACCCCCCACAGGGTGAAGGTCCTGTACGGCGATGGAACGGACGTTCCCTGCCAGGAGGTGGCCCCGCGAGACTGGTTCACCTTCCCGGGCTACGGAACCGAGGGGAACACGGTCGAGGGCATCGTCCTGTGCGACCAAGCCGACGGTGCCTGACCGCACCGCGGAACGGACGAGCGCTCCCAGCCTGCGGGGAGCGCTCGTCTTCGCCGAGTGGTGACGACGGCATGCCTGGTCCGGCAGGCGTTCAGGAGCCGCCGGACCGGACGCCCGTCACCCCGGCTGCGACCGTCGAGCGGACGGCTTGATGATCCCCTGAGGCGAGGGCGAGGGCGAGGGCGAGGGCGAGGGCGAGGGCGAGGGCGAGGGCGAGGGCGCGGACGCGGACGCAGGAACGGTCTGGGTCAGCTGGCGTTGCTCCAGCCGCCTGTGCTGGAGTACGAGTCGAGCAGGTCCACCACGAAGACCAGGGTCGAGCCCGCCGGGATCAACGGCGAGGGCGACTGGTTGCCGTAGCCGAGACGCGGGGGAACGACGATCTCGCGGCGACCGCCGACCTTCATCCCCCTCAACCCCCGGTCCCAGCCCTTGATGACCCTGCCGCCGCCCAGGGCGAACTTGAAGGGCTGGTCACGGTCCCAGGAGGAGTCGAACTCCTTCCCGGTCTCGAAGGTCACCCCGACGTAGTGGACCCTGACCACCGTGCCCGGCTTCACCTCGGCCCCGTCCCCGACGACCAGGTCCCGGATGGTCAGCTCGGCAGGCGCAGCACCCTCCGGGACGTCGACCTCTGGCTTCGTCAGTTCACTCATCGCAGTTTCGTCACTCCCCGTCGCAGACCCTCGTGCGGGCCGACCCGGCACATGGACACTCCATGCGGCAGGGGATCACGCTAACGCGCTTGCCGGTTTCCGGAGCGCACCGGATCAGTGACCGCGTACGCGGTCCGTCGCACGGCCGGCGCACGAGCCCCCGCACGCCCGGGCGGGAAGCGGCAGAGAAGGCCAGGGCCGACGCGCACCGTTCAGTCGACTGCGTCGAGCCGCGCCGCCGCCCACAGCTCCCTGGACGACGAGACGACCTCGGCCAGGCCGTGCCGCAGGGGGCATCTCCGGCTGCCGGCCGAGTACCCGGCGGGCGAGGGTGATCTCCGGCCGACGCAGTTGCGGGTCGTCCTCCCTGCCGGGCAGGAAGGTGATCTCGGCGTCTGATCAGCATCAGTTCCCGAACAGTCCGGGACGGCTGCCCGGACAAGCGCATGGTCTGCTCGGTACGGCGCCCGATGTTCTGCAGGGCCTTCGGCCGGGAGGCATGCCCGTGTACAGTGAAGACCGCCCTTGACCTGCACAAAGCAGGCAAGGAGCCGTCTTCCAGAAGTCCGACATGCTGCGCACCATGTTCAAGTCCAAGATCTAGCATTTGGGTGTTTTTGCAGGTCAAAGGCTTGATGGCCCCGATCGGGTCAGCAAGCGGCCAGCATCGGGCGCGGGAGCGTCCCAGCTGCTGACCTGGTGGCCGCCATGACGGGGGACCCGAACACAGGTGCCTGGCTCCCGCCTGGGAGGTTCGCTGCGTGACTCGACAGCTCGTCCGCGGCACGGGTCCTGAGCGAGTGGGCTGTCGGGGCCGAAGCGGCGTTCCTTATGGGTACCGCCCGCCCCTCCGGCCGCTACCGCGACCTCGCCCGCCCCGGTGCCCTTCTCGTCCCCTGCGCCGGCGCCATCGGCCTCGGCTTCGGCACCATCGTCATTTCCAAGACCGAGACCGAAGCCGCAGCCGACTCCACTGCGGCGGCCCTCCGCGTAACCTGCTGCCTCATGATCACCCGTGCCCGCGAGCGGGGCTGGCCCCGGGTCTGCAGGGCAGCCGGTTTGCCGCGTCACCTGAGGGCCTGCACGGGTAGGCGATGATGCGCTAAGCGCCCACTGGGTGAGATGTCCGAGGGAAGGACGGGCGGCCGCCCGACGTACGTACGGCAGGGAACCCCAGTATCCGCCATGCCGCCGCCTCCCAGCAGCGATACCGGATGCATGGACACGATGATCACCGCGCCCCGCGCCGAGGTGCTGCGGGACCGCTACCGCAGCCGACTGCCCGAGCGCTTGCAGGAGCTGGCCGGCCCCATCGAGGGCAACGTGGACCTGCCGCTCCACATCGTCTGGTCCGGGCGGACGAGCTACAGCCTGGACCGTCCGAAGTCCCGCATGACGTTCTACCGGACCGTCCTCGCCGAAGGACTGCGCGAGGACCTGGTGACCCTCCTGCACCACCGGCTGCTCACCGAGCAGTGGCCCGTGCTGCGGCGCTTGATCAGCCCCTACATCCGCGAGGTCTGGGAGAACGCTTTCCCCGAGCTGCCCCGCACCGCTCCGGCCGACACGACCGCCGCGTGAAGCTCACTCCGCTCCACGAGCGTCTCCTCGCCGACATCCTCGACCTCGGCTCCCCCCACCCTCTGGTCCTCACCGGCGGATAGAAGGAAGCACGGCGTCACGCAGGACGGATATCTCCTGCGCGGCCCGAGCGGCTACTACACGGAACCGATGGAACGCCGCGTGTATGGTCCGGATTTGCGTCGTGTGTAGGTCGGGGTTGGTGCGCGGCCACAGTACGGATGCCGACGCGGAGGCGACGAGGAGCGGGGGAGCAGAGTCGATGCCCTCGCCTCGGCCGGTGTAAGGAGCACAGGTCCGCGGGCACATGGGGTGCGACGACGCGACACCTCGACGTCTCCGCTTGCGCCAAGGCGAGCCGGTGAGGTTCGGCGTGCAGTTGTCCAGCTAGGGGCGCCGCGCTGCGGCTATTCGGCTACACGAGTGGTTGACCTGGGCAGATGAGGCTTTCAGCGTCTTTCACAAGCGTGCTGTCCGTAGGCGATAACGTATGTCACATGGAGCTTGCCCTGAAGGTTGACGAGGTGGTCGGTGGCGACTTGGAGGCTTTGCTCCGTTGGCTCCACGAAGAGCGGAGCCTGCGCGGGCAGGCGCGGGTGTTCATGGGAGGGGCTCAGCCCCCGCCTCCCGGTAGCATGGGGGGCTTTTCCCTGGAGGTCGTGAATGTCGTGCTCTCCAACTCGATCGCCCTGGGCAGCCTGCTGACAACCTTGGTGGCCTGGCGCTCCAGCCGGCCGTCACCGCCGCCAGCCGTGCGCATCGAGGTGAACGGTGTGCCGGTGACCGTGAACACCGACGATCCCGAAGTGATCCGTTCCCTCATCGACACGCTCCGCAGGGCGGACTCCAGTTCCGGTTCCGTTGCGGACGATCCCGACGCCGCCTCGACCTCCGGCTCCTGAGGTCCCGTATGGCCGATGCGATCTCCCGGACCGACGCCTCCAACGTGGTGCTGATCGGCTGTCACCGCTTCACCGCACTGGAGGATCTGCCCGCCGTTGCGAACAACCTCACCAGCCTTCGGGACCTGCTGGCCGACCCGAGCGTCTGGGGTGTGCCGGAGGATCGGATTGAAGTGCTGGCCCAACTGCCGGGCAGCGACGATATCTTGGACGCGGTTGAGCGAGCTGCCGCAAGCGCCGTTGACACACTGGTCGTGTACTACGCGGGGCACGGCCTGATCGACCCGCTGACCGGGGAGCTGTACCTGGCCCTTGCGGGGTCGAGCAAGGGAAGTCACCGCGTCCGCTCAGCGCTTCGCTTCGATGATCTGAGGCGCGCCATCCACAGCAGTCGCGCCGAGAAGAAGGTAGTACTTATTGACTGCTGCTTCAGTGCCCGGGCGCTGGTGGGCGCGATGGGTAGCAGCGAGGCGACAGACGTCGTCGACAAAGCCGTCGTGGAGGGCACCTGCGTCATCACCGCTGCCTCGGAGACGGCTGAGGCCCGCGCCGAGCCCGGGGAGGAGTTCACGGCCTTCACCGGTGCGCTGCTCGACACCCTGAAGAAGGGGGTGACGGGCGCCGGTGAACTGCTCGACATGGAGATTCTGTACCACAAGATCTACACCGAACTCGATGCCGCGTCCCGCCCGTTGCCGCAGAAGCAGAACCGCAACACAGCAGGGCGGATCTGCATCGCCCGCAACCGCGCCCATGCCCTGGTGCCCCTGGGGCATCGGCCCAATGGGGCGGGCCCGACGCTCGCCGCGTCGCAGGTGCGCATCTACTCGGCCACCGGTGACCTGGTCGGTTCCGGGTTCCTCGTCGCCGCCGACGTGGTGTGTACCTGTGCGCACGTCATCACGATGGCACTCGGGATGCGCCATGCGGAGCCGGTGCCCAGCGACTCCTGGGTGCAACTCGACTTTCCGCGGCTCAGAGGCTGTCCCAAGGCCAGGGCGAGTGTCGTGTCCTGGCGACGTGACGGAGAGGATATGGCGCTGCTGCGGCTCGATGGAGTAGTCGACGATAGTTGGCCGGCGCCGCTTGTCGACGCAGCCGACGTGTGGCAGCACCCGTTCCGGGTGTTCGGCTTCCCGCGCTACTACGACGACGGCGTATGGGTCTCGGGCACGCTGCGTGCGCAGCAGGCATCGGGCTGGGTACAGATGGAGGCGCAGGAGCCAGGGCCGGCCATCGGAGCAGGTTTCAGCGGGGCGCCGGTCTGGGACGAGACGCTGGACGGCGTCGTCGGGATGACGGTCGCCGTGCACGGGGGCGAGGAGCGCACCGCGTATCTGGCGCTGCTGGCCGACCTGGTTCAGGAACAGACGCTCCAGCAGCGATGTCCGTTCCCAGGGCTCGCGGCATTCACGGAGGACGACGCGGAGTTCTTCTTCGGCCGCGAAAGTGACACCGACCGCCTGTACACGGCTGTGCTCAATCAGAGCGTGACACTGGTGGCGGGGCCTTCGGGGTGCGGAAAGTCGTCCCTCGTACTGGCAGGGCTGCTGCCCAGGCTGCGAGCCCAGGGCATGAGAGTATCCGAGCTGCGGCCGTTGCCCGGGGTGCCGGCGTCCAAAGCTCTCGCCAAGGCCCTGACCAACACCCTGGAGCCGGAGCTTGGCGAGGTCGAACGGCTCGCCAAGAGTGATGAACTGACACAGCTCCTGGAGACCGGCGGCAACGCACCCGCCGAACTGCGCGGCAAGGTCCTCGCTTGCGGAGAAGGCCCCGGGCACATCATCTTCGTCGATCAACTCGAGGAGTACGCGGACGCCGAGCCTGCCGCCGCGAGAGACCTGCTCACGCTGCTCGCCGCCCTGTCAGGCCAGGACGGCGTGGCGGTGCTGCGGGTGGTCGCCACCGCGCGGCCCGCCTCCCTCGAACTACTGAAGACGCCCGACGCGTTCGACCTCGCCGGCGACGCCGTACAGTTCCTTGCCCCGCTGCCCGTCAACGATCTGGGGCGGGCGATATCCGCGTCCGTCGACGCCGTGCCGGGGCTGTGGTTCGAGCCGGGACTACCTGAACGGATCGTCGCGGATTCATGCAACGAGCCCGGGCGGATGCCACTCGTCCAGTTCGCCCTCACCGAGCTATGGACCCGTCGCACCCGCTCGACGCTCACCCACGCCGCCTACGACTTCCTGGGCGGCGTGCCGGGCTGTGTGGTCACATACGCGGACCGGGTGCTCTCCGAACTGCCCGAAGGTCAACAAGAGTGGGCTCGACGGTTGTTCATACAGTTGGCCCGACCCGGTGACGGTGACACGTTCTCCCCTCGATCCGCGCGTGCCGCCGACCTCGCCCCTGAAATCATGGAGGTAGCACAGAAGTTGGCCGCCAGTAGGCTCGTTGTGCTCTCACCTGCCCCAGGTGGCGCGGTCCAGGAGGAGATCGTCGATCTGGCGCACGAGGCGCTGATCGGACTCTGGCCGGCCCTTGGGCTCTGGCTCGTCGAGTCCCGGGACTTCCGCCTCTGGCAGGAAGCACTGCGGGCTGACCTCAACCGCTGGGAGATTCAGCATCGCGACCCTGCACGCCTGTTGCGCGGTGCCGACCTCGCGGAGGCCGAACGCCGGATGGCATTGGACCCCACAGACATCGTCGCCGACGAGCGCGACTACATCCTGTTGAGCCGCCACTTGCGGCGCCGTGTCCGTCTCAGCCAGGCCGCCATCGGCTCGCTGGCCGTTCTCACCGTGCTCGCCGCCGTACTGGCACTCTTCGGTTGACCACCGGCCGCACACCGGCGAGGCTTCGATCACGGCACCGTATTTGCTTCTGCAGGGGGGCACGCCTGCCCGAGTCCGCGCTGGAGTGGTCATCCCTGCCCCCACTGCGGGAGGCCGTGCGTGTCGTAGCCGCCACTGAGCCGGGCGGTGAGCAGAGTGGGTTCGGCGGGGTTGACGGTGAGCGGCATGCCTGCTCGTCGGCCTGCCGGGCATCGTCGGTGCGGCCGAGGTCGCGCAGAAGCGACGCCCGGGCGGCGTGGAGGCGATGGCAGCGACCGGTCCGGTCGGCCAGGGCGTCGACCCGGGCCAGGGCGGCGGCCGGCCTGTCGTGTGACGACTCACGACCGTCCGGCGATGGACTGGCGGCTGCGGAGCGTTTCCCAGTGGACGGTGCGGTCGCACCAGCGGTCCAGGAGGGTGCGGTCGTGGCCGACGGCCAGCAGGCCGGCACCGGTCGTCCGGCGGTAGTCCTCGACGGCCGTGACGAGTGCGGCGGTGGTGGAGGCGTCCAGCATGGCGGTCATCTCGTCGCAGATCAGCCAGCGCGGGCGCAGGACGAGGGCGCGGGCGAGGCAGGCGCGTTGGAGTTGGCCGTCGCTGACTTCGTGGGGGCGTCTGCCGAGCAGGTCCGGGGTCAGGCCGACGGTTGCGGCGAGTTCGGTGACCCGCTCGGGCAGTCGTGCGTCTTGGCGGCCGGTGGCGCGCAGGGGTTCGGCGATCAGGTCGGTGAGCTTCAGTCGAGGGTCCGCGGAGAGTCTGGGCTGCTGGAAGATGACGCCGAAGGCGGTGCGTTGTTCGCGGGGGGCGCGGTGGCGCCAGTGGCGTACCGGTGCGCCGTCGAGGCGGACGGTGCCGGAGTCGGGGCGGTGCAGGAGGGCGGCGACCCGGGCGAGAGTGGATTTGCCGCAGCCGCTGGGGCCGAGCAGACCGACGGCTTCGCCCGGCTCGACGGTGAGGGAGGCGTTTCGGACGACCGGTGCGTGGCTGTCGTAGCCGGCGGTGATGGCGTGCAGTTCAAGCACGGGCGTCCTCCGCGACGTGCGGGTGGTGGCAGGCGATGGCGTTGGCCAACGGAGGGGCAGTGGTGCAGGTGCCGGTGGTGCGGTCGCAGCGTGGGGCGAAGGCGCAGCCTTCGGGGAGGTCGCCGAGTTCCGGGGGCATGCCGGGGATGGGGGTGAAGGCGCGGTCGGGCAGGGCGGCGAGCAGGCCCCGGCTGTAGGGGTGGCGGGGGCCGGGAGCGCCGAAGAAGGCGGCTGCGGCCGCGACCTCGACGATGCGGCCCGCGTACATGACAGCTACCCGGTCGGCGATGCGCTCTGCGGCGTTCAGGTCGTGAGTGATCATCAGCAGAGCCCGGTCACCGTCGTCGACGTGCCGTCGCAGTTCGTCGACCGTGTGCTCCACCAGGTCGCGGTCGAGCCCGGTTGTCGGTTCGTCGGCCAGCAGGAGGGGCGCGTCGCCGACGAGGGCGAGGGCGGTGGCGGCCCGTTGGGCGAGGCCGCCGGAGAGTTCGTGCGGGTGGCGGTCGAGGTGGTCGACGGGGAATGCCGTACGGGACGCGGCTGTCTCGGCGGCTTTGCGTACGGCCGCGCGGCCTCGTACGTCCGTCAGCGCGGCGACCGTCTCCTCCAGTTGGGAGCGGATGGTGCGCACGGGGGTGAGGTGAGCGGCCGGGCTCTGGGGGACGAGGCCCACGCGGCGGCCCCGGACGGTGCGGGCGAGGGTCCGTTCATCGGCGGCGAGCAGGTCGAGGTCGCCGAGGCGGGCTTCACCGGCGGTCTGGGCGTTGGCGGGGAGCAGGCCGAGGAGGGCGGAGGCGAGGACGGACTTGCCGCAGCCGCTTTCGCCGATCAAGGCGAGGCATTCGCCCGGCGCGACGTCGAAGCGAGCGTCGGTGACGGCTGCGATGCGGCGCCCGCCGGGCATGAGGAAGCGCACCGACAGGCCGCGTACCGAGAGGATCGGGGGTGGCTGGCTCACAGCATCAGCTCCGACCGGCGGCGGGGGTTGATTCGTTCCCGCCAGGCTCCGGCGAGGCCGGCGATGGCGAGGGTGGGGACGATGATGAACAGGCCGGGGAAGAGGGTCGGCCACCACTGTCCGGCGAGCAGTGAGCCGCGTGCGCTCTGGATGAGGTTGCCGAGGCTGGCCATATGGGTGGGCAGGCCGAGGCCGAGGAAGGACAGGGCCGACTCGTGCCACATGGCGTGCGGCACCATCAGGACGGCGGCGAGCGCGGCCTGAGGCAGTACGCCGGGAAGCAGGTGCCGTACCGCGACCCGCCACCGGGACGCCCCGCCGGAGACGGCGGCGTCGATGTACGGCCGTGAGCGCAGGGAGAGGACCTCGGCGCGGACGATGCGCGCGGTCGAAAGCCAGTGGGTGAGCGCGACGGAGACCACCACCGGCCAGACGCCCGGCCGGAACATCGCGACGATGAAGATGCCGAGCAGCAGGTGGGGAACGGAGGAGAAGGCGTCGACGAGCCGCATGAGGGCCCGGTCGGCCCACCCGCCCAGCGCCCCGGCGGTGGCACCCACGGCCGTGCCGATCACGGTCGCGGTGAGCGCCGCGGCCACGCCGACGAGCAGGGAGACCCGCAGCCCGTAGACACAGCGCAGCAGCAGGTCCCGGCCCACGTCGTCGGTGCCGAAGGGATGCGCCCAGGAGGGCGTCAGCAGCTTGGCGGACAGGTTGACGGCCTGCTGGTCGAGCTGGACCAGCGGCGGTACGAGCAGCACGGCGAGCGCGGTCATCGTCAGCAGGACGACCGAGGTGCGCACCCGCAGCGTGCGGGTGGAGCGGCGGCTCGTGCCGGGGGAGCGCCATGCGGTCCCCGACGGCTTCTCGGTCTCGGCTATGGCCTCAGCCATGGGAGTCACATTTCACTGAGTTTCACCCTCGGGTCGAACAGTCCGTAGAGGAGGTCGGCGAGCAGGTTGCCGACGAGGACGGCGGCGGTGGCCAGCGTGGTGAGGGCGGCGAGCAGGGGGAAGTCGACGGCGGTGGCCGCTTCGACGGTGGCCGCCGCGATGCCGGGCCAGCTGAAGACGCTCTCCACCAGCAGCGCGCCGGTGATGAGTTCGGGGACACGGGAGCCGATCAGGGTGAGGACCGGAAGGAGTCCGGAGCGCAGGGCGTGTCCCAGCAGGACGGCGCTCTCGCTCAGGCCCCGTGCACGGGCGCCGCGCACCGGGTCCTCCGCCAGGGCGTCGCCGACCCCCTGGCGCACGTAGAGGGTGAACCAGGGGATCTGGGAGACGGCGAGCACACCGGCGGGCAGGACGAGGTGGCTCGCGACCTGCCCCGCGGTGACCTGCTCGCTTGCGGTGTCAGTGAGGCCGCCCGCCGGGAGGACGTCCAGTCGGAGGGCGAACAGCCAGATGGCCAGCAGGGCGATCCAGAAAACCGGCGCCGCCTCCAGGGTGTAGGCGAGCGAACTGACGATCCGGTCGAGCCACGATCCGGAGCGGCGGGCGGCCAGCACCCCCAGGACCGTGCCTGCCAGTACGGCCACGACGAACGCGACCGCGCACAACAGCGAGGACCACACCAGGCGTTCGCCGATGACCTGTGTCACCGGCTGCCGCAGCACGCTGGACTGGCCCAGGTCGCCGCCGAGAGCGGAGGTCAGCCACTCCCACCAGCGGGCGATGAAGGGCCGGTCCGCGCCGAGGTTGTCCCTCAGCCGGTCCAGGGTCTCCTGGTCGGCGCCGAGGGCGGCCGTGCCGGCGTAGGCCTTGACGGGGTCGAAGGGGGAGGCCGCGGCGATGGCGAACACGCCGAAGGTGACGACGAGGAGGATGGGGGCGGCGAACAGCAGCCGCCTCCCCGCCAGACGTGCCATCGCGCCCCAGGGCAGGAAGGTGGTGGTCACTTCTTCGGCTGCCAGTCCTCGATGTCCCACCACGGGCCGCTGGCGAAGCCGTGCTCGTGCGGCTCGAGCTGCGTGGTCAACCCGTCCCAGCGGTCCGCGAGAACGTACAGATGGTCGATGTGGGTCAGGAACGTGTAGCCAGGGTCTGCCACCAGGGCGCGCTGCAGCGTGTCGTAGGCGGCCCTTCGGGTCGCCGTGTCCGAGCTGCGGCGGCCGGTGTCGAGTGCCTTGTCCACGGTCGGGTTGTCGTAGCGGGCCATGTTGTTGAAGCCGTCGCCGGCGAGGGAGGAGTGCAGCAGGGTGTAGAGGCCGAAGTCGGGGTCGCCGGTGCTGCCGAAGCCCGCGAGGACGGCGTCGTTCTTCATGCGGGGCTCGATGACCTCCCAGGTGGCGCTCTCCACCGTCACGTCGATGCCGGCCTTCTTGGCGTCGGAAGCGTAGGCGAGGGCGTGGTCCTGGCGGACCTTGTCGCCCGAGGGGTAGAGCAGGGTGAACGCCGCCCGCTGTCCGTCCTTGGCGCGGATGCCGCCCTTGCCGGTCCTCCAGCCCGCGCGGTCCAGGATCCGCTTGGCCTTGGTGAGGTCTTGTCCGCGCTCGATGCCCTTCGCGTACCAGGGGTCGTCGACGGGCAGCGGCCCGTGCGCCGGTCGGCCGGCGCCGTCGAGGATCTTGTCGACCATGGCCTCGCGGTCCACGGCGGCGTCGAGGGCCTGCCGGACGGCGCGGTCGGCGGTGACCTTGTTCTCCTGCGGAAGGGTGACGGTGCGGAAGTCGTAGGACTTCGCGTCGTACGTCTTCCTGCCGTTGTCGCTCTTGAAGGTGGCGGCCAGGTTGGGCGGGAGGACGGCCCCGTCCAGGTCGCCCGCGCGCAGCCGGGTGGCGCGCACGTTGTCGTCCGCGATGACCGCCATGGTGAACGTCTTCACCTTCGGTACGCCGCCCCAGTAGTGCGGGTTGGCCTTGAAGGTGAGCTTCTCGCCCTTGCGCCAGGCCGAGAGAACGTACGGGCCGGTGCCGACCGGCTTGGTGTTGAAGGAGCCGGTGTTGGGGTCCTGCTTGGCGGCGATGTGCTCGGGGACGATGGGCAGGACCGTGCGCCCGGCGAACGGGGCGTAGGGGTACTTGAGGGTGAAGACCACCTTGTCGTCGCCGTCGGCCCGCACGTCCTTGATGGCGTTCAGCTCGCTGCGGGCCGTGTTGTTGGTCTTCGCGTCGAAGATCTTGTCGTACGTGAAGACCACGTCGGCGGCGGTGAGGGGCTCGCCGTCGCTGAACTCCACGCCGTCACGCAGGGTGTAGGTGTAGGTGAGCCCGTCGGCGGCCACCTCGGGGAGGGCCTTCGCCAGGGCCGGTCTCAACTTCAGACCGGCGTCCCGGGCGAGGAGGCCGTCGAAGATCTTCGAGTTGCCGTCCTTGCCGTAGCCCAGCAGGGGGCTGAGGGTGTCGGGCTCCGAGGCCACCCCGATCACGACCGAGTCGGCGGAGTTGCCGCCGCTTTCGCCGTCGCTGGGCGCGGAGCAGGCGGCGACCCCGGCCACCACCGCCGCCACCGTGACGGCGGCACCTCGTATTCGACGGGTCGTCATGAGCCTCACACCCTTGTTGCTTGTGGTTAGTTGTTGCATGTCATGTGCGATGGCGGGACTACCCGGGAGGACTACCCGGGCACGTCGCGCGTCAGTCCGTCACCGATGAAGCGCGGGGCGGGCGTCTTGCCAGGGGGCAGGCGGAGTTCCAGGGTGCTCATAAGCCCGCCGCGGCGGCCGTGCGGGCTGGATGCTGCGGGCCGAGGAAGACCGCGATGCCGCTGCCCTGCGGAGAGGGATGGGTGGCCTGGGTCCAGCCCTGGCTGCGGTAGAAGGAAGCAGCCCGGGGTGCCCCGACCGAGGTGAGAAGCCGGCTGCGGCCTTTGGGGGCGTCGGCGGTGACGGCCTCCAGGAGCGCGGCGGCGAGGCCGGTGCCCTGGGCGGAGGGGCGGACGGCGAGTTCGTCGATCTCGCGGGCGCCGCACAGCCAGTCAAGGGTGCGCTCGGTGCCGAGCCCGGCGGCGGCCTGCCGGTAGCAGCGGTCATCGGGGAAGGGTGCGAGGGTGGTCCAGGCTGTGGCGAAGCCGAGCACCTCCCCGTCGTTCACCGCGGTGACGGCCGTGAACCCCGGACGCCGTACGTTCCCCGGCAACCGTCCGACGAACTCGGCGGCCTTCTGCTCGTCCTCGTTCCACGGCGGGGCGCAGAAGGCGTCGACGTACACGGAGCGCAGTTCCTCGACGTGCGTGAGGAACTCGGCGCCCTTGAAGACACGGATGTCCATCAGGCCGCCACCGCCTTGGCCCCCGCAACGGCCTGGCAGCGCTCCTCGGCCAGGGATCGCACGCGGGAGTCCGCGGCGCCCTCGCTCACCACCACCAGGGTCCCCGCGCCGTGCTCGGCGCAGGCCGCCGCCACCGCATGCCCCGGCAGCCGCCCGTCACGGACCAGCCCGGCACCGGCCTCGTCACAGGACGACTCGATGCCGAGAACGATCGGAGGACCCATCACCCGCCCTTCCTGCACTCTCAAAGTTATTGCAACTATTGTGCAATAACTGGGTGCTGATGTGTACCCCTCCAGAGGTGCGCAGGTCACCGTCGTATACGTGCACATCCGTTGGTGGCCCCCGAACGCCAAGGCCCCGAGCAGCGACCCCTGTTAGCCCTCCCGCCCGCCGCTGTGACCATCGGCGGGACCGGCTCGAACGCCGGTGGTGGTCATCGGTGGGCGTTGCACCCCCTTGGCCTCCTTGACGCCTGGTGGGAGGCGCTGCCTTTGGGTATGCGAGGCGGGCTCTGGCTGTGGCGGGTGACGACCTTGCTCTGGAGATCGTGATGATGGCGGGGTGCGGGCTACGCAATGGTGAAGCCAGGGCCGTGAATACCAACAACCCGGTGGCGGATGACGTGTACCGGGTGCACGAGCAGATCCATTCCCCTACACATCAGCCGGCGAAGCTGAGACACCGCAAGGTGGGGGAGTTCCGGGAGGCAATCGAACGTTACGAGGCAAAGCACGGCACGACGAGGGAGGTTGTACGGCTTTCGGCACTACTTCGCCTCCAACGCACTCGGCAGCGGCATCCCGATCACGGACGTGGCCGAGTGGATGGGGCACAGGTCGATCGAGGAGACGTACCGCACCTGTCGGCACCTGATGCCGGGAAGCGTCGCCAAGGCGGCACGCGTCCTGAACGCCGGCCTGTGGGAGGCAGTCCGACGCCGCGACGAAACCTGTCGGGGCTGCGACGGCACCACCTGGCACAGGACGCGGAGGCCGTCTATGGGCCTCCACGTCAGTCCATGGTGGACGCGTAATAGCAGGTCAAGGCATCCCGGCGCCCTGGAGGCACTGGCCACGCCTCCTGTTCCGTCCCAGGTGGCGTGGATGGGGTTGGGGCAGTACCGGTGGGTCCTTCAGTCGCGTGGTTCTTCGAGGAGGCACGTCACCTGCGGGGCGCCGGTGCGCGGATGGAGGGCGACTTCCGCCGTCACTCCCCAGACTTCGGCCAGGAGCTGCGGGGTGAGTATCTCGGTGGGTTGGCCGAAGGCGGTGACTTCGCTGGAGTGCAGGGCGTAGAGGCGGTCGCAGTAGTAGGCGGCCAGGTTGAGGTCGTGCAGGGCGAGCAGCACGGTGGCGGGCAGGCGGCACAGGGTGCCGAGCACGGACAGTTGATGCCGGATGTCGAGGTGGTTGGTGGGTTCATTGAATGTGGAGGGAAGGCAGAAACCAGGTGTGTCCTCGTCCAGTTGTCGCGGCGGCTCCGGCCGGATAGCGCCTCAAGGGATCGCTGCCCCATCAGCCGGACTTGTTGCCTCACGACACATGCACACCCGTCGCCGCGGTGGCCCGTGCCCGGGAGGCCCCTGATGACGTCGGACACGAGGCCGGACGAAGACGGGGCAGCAGCCCCGCCCGGAAGGCAACGGCCTCCCGAGGACCGCGTCGCTCCGCGGGGCGACCTGCGCTCCGCCCTGCCCGACGCCACTGCGGTGGTGGTGGTCACGGCGCTCGTGTTCGCCCTCCTGTGGACGCGCTTGGAGTCGGGTGCTTCGGACACCGTCGCGGTCATGCCGTTCATGGACGATGCCGGCACCTACTGGTTGTACCTGCTCAGCCAGGCTTTCGGCTGGTCGGGGCTGCTGTGGGCCTGGGGCACGGTCATGTTGGGTCTGCTGCTGTCGGGGCCGCGTCCCGCCCGGCTGCCCGTCTCCCGGCAGGTACTGGAGCGCTGGCACCGCACCACGAGCCTGACGACGACGGCGCTGATGTTCGCGCACGCGTTGATGTTCGCGGCGGAACTCGTACGCTACGAGACGAAGGTGGGCTCGGCCGAGCGACTGTGGGTGGGCTTCGCCGACAGCTTCGTGCCCGGCTGGTACGACTCCGGCACCGGCCGGATCGCCATCCCGGTCGGACAGGGTGCCCTGTACCTGGCGATCCCGCTCGGGCTGGTGTTCTACGTCCGGTATCGCATCGGGGCGAACACCTGGCGACGGCTGCACCGCTTCGTGATCGTCGTCCACGTGCTGAGCGTGTGGCACGCCCTGCTGTACGGAACCAACGTCTGGTACGGGGAGGGGCCGCGCACCGTCCTGTGGCCGCTGCAACTGCCTGTCGCCGCGCTGCTGTCGGTCCGTCTGCTGAGACCTGCTCGGCGGGCCGAACGGCTGGGCCCGCCGAGGGGAGGCGCGGGCGCGGCCCGTCCGGCCTGGTGGGCGCGCGCGGCCGGACGCCTCGTCGCCGGAGCCGTCGTTGTCGGGCTGGTCGTCGTGGTGGTGTCCGGCCGTGACGGCGGACGGGACCGTCCGGCCCATCCGCCCGCGACGGCACCGCACGCCCAGGAAACGGACTGACGGCCGGCACCGGGCGGGCGGCACGGCATCCCGGGATGGGATGATGGCCGGCGACAAGGCGACGGCGGAACGAGGAAGCCGGTGTGATTCCGGCGCGGTCCCGCCACTGTGATCGGCGAGCACGTCCCGACAGGCCACTGCCCGGCAGCGGGTGGGAAGGCCGGGACGCCGCATCGACCCGAGAGCCAGGAGACTCACGCGGTCGCCTCCTTCGACGGACCACCGGGGCGGATCTCCCCGGAGAGAGGGACGGCACCGCATGCGCGCAACGCCGACCGGACGAACGACTGACGACGCGAAGACCGGGACGGCGGCCGGGCCCGTGCCGTGCCGTGTCGTCGTGTGCCGCGACTGCTGCTGCGGCAGCCCCAAGGTGACCGGTGTCGACCACGCGGCCCAGACCGAACGCCTGCGCGCCGTGGTACCGGTACGCGTCTCCGACTGCCTCGACGTCTGCGACCACGCCAACGTCATCGTCGTCCAGCCCTCCGCCGAGGGCCGGGCAGCCGGCGCCCGGCCCGTGTGGCTGGGGCTGGTCAACGACCCGGACGCGACCGAGGACATCGCCGCCTGGGCACGCGCCGGCGGACCGGGCGTCGCGCCCCGGCCGGACATCCTCGACCTGTACGCCATCACGCCGCCGCGACGGCGTACGGCCTCCTGACCGCACGGACGGAGAGTCGGAGGGAGAGCAGGAATCGTGCACGAAGCCCGTGCCTCAACGGCGTCCGTCGGCGCCGCCCCGCATGACGTGGCGAGTCTCGACGGCTTCTTCGCCCTGCAGGCCGGCGGACCGGACGACGGCTGGCACCCGGTTGCCCACACCTACGCGGCGGGATTCACCGACCTCGCCGGCGCCGTCGCACGACGTCACCGCACTTCGGAGCCGCGCGTCGACGTCTCCATCGCTCAACTCGGTCACGCCGCCCGCCTCTGATCACCGGCTCTGGCCTGCGTCGTCCTGCAGGGGATCGTCCCCGATCTGGCGGGACTGCAGCGGGCCGACGACAGTCCGGTCCTCCGGGTGCCCCGGCCGGCCGGCTGGTACGCCGACCGGCTCGACGGCGGCCCCGTCCGCGCCCTGTACGAGCAGGTGACGGGTCACCTGTCGGCACTGGCCGACGGACTGCGCGTCAAGATCGCCTCGCGCCCGCTGGACGGCAACTCGGCGTCGGCGATCGCGGTGCGGCCCAGGTCCTGCTCGCACTCCGTTCAGCCGTCCGCGGACCGCTCACCGGCCTCACGACCGCTCCGCTGGACACCGGACGCCTGGCCGGCACCGGAGCGCTCACCGGCCCCGACCTCGCGTTCCGCCGCCGGAGTTGCTGCCTCTACTGCCGTGCGCCGAACGGCTCGAAGTGCGGTGACTGCGGGCTGGCGTGAGGTGTGCCGAGACGGGGTTCCGCCGTCGCCGCCCGGTCGGTGGTGCGGGACGGCGGGCGGCGCGGACGTCCGTCCTCCGGGCGCCGTCCCGTGTCACGTGTCCGGAACGGCCCCGGACAGGGCGCCCGACGTCAGGCGCCGGAGAGCAGGGCGGGGACCGAGGCGAGAGTGCCCGGGAGTCGTTCGCTCGGGATCCCGCCACCTTGAGCCAGCTCGGGGGAGCCACCGCCTCTGCCGTCGAGCAGCCGCTTCACCAGGGCCGAGGCGTCCCGCCCCGCGCTCCGGGCCGCGCCGTTCACCGCGGCCACCAGCGTCGCCCGGTCGCCGACCGGTGTGCCGATGACCACCACACCGGGACGAGCGGCGGGCAGGCGGTCCCGTACGGCGATGGCAAGGGCCCGGGCGTCGCCGTCCGTGACGGCCGTGACCAGCAAGGTGCCGTCGATGTCGGTGGCGTCGGCCGCGAGATCGCCTGCGCGGGCCCGGTCGGCCTGCTCGCGGAGACGCTGGTTCTCGCGGTCGGCGGCCTTCAGTCGGTCGAGCAACCCGGCGATGCGGTCGGGGAGTTCGGCGCGCGGTGCCTGGAGCTGTTCGGCGATGCGGCTGACCAGGTCGCGTTCGCGAGCCAGGTAGCCGAAGCCCTCGACGCCGACTGCGGCCTCCAGGCGGCGCATGCCCGCGCCGACCGAGTTTTCGGAGGTGAGGGCGACCGTGCCGATCTGTGAGGCGTGTTCGACGTGGGTGCCGCCGCACAGTTCCCGTGACCATGCGCCGCCGATCTCCACGACGCGGACCTTCTCGCCGTACGTCTCGTCGAACAGGGCGAGTGCGCCCAGTTCTTTGGCCTCCGGCAGCGTCATCCAGCGCACGCCGACCGGGAGGTCGCGGCGCAGGGCCTGGTTGGCGGCCTGCTCGATGTCGCTCCGGGCGGTGGGGGACAGGGCGCCGCGCCAGGGGAAGTCCAGGCGCAGGTATCCGGGGCGGTTGTAGGAGCCCGACTGCAGGGCGGTCGGGCCGAGGATCTGCCGTAGGGCGGCGTGCAGGACGTGGGTGCCGGAATGGGCCTGGCGGGCGCCGAGCCGCCACTCCGGGTCCACGGCAGCGTGCACCTGGTCCCCAGTGGCCAGTTCGCCGGACAGGACACGGACCTGGTGGACGACCAGGCCGGGTAGCGGCCGCTGCACGTCCAGCACCTCCGCCTCCACCGACGCACCGGAGAAGCGGCCGGCGTCGCTGTCCTGGCCGCCGGACTCGGCGTAGAAGGGGGTACGGTCCAGGACGACGGTGGCGATGTCGCCCTCGCGGACCACGGGCGTCGGGCCCGTGGCGTTCAGAATCGCCAGGACCCGGGAGTCGGTCGTCTGGGTGTCCCAGGCGCGCCAGTCGGTCGGTCCGTGCTTCTCCAGCACCGGGCGCAGGGTGGTGAGGTCGGTGCCGCCGGCCTTGCGGGCGCGCGCGTCGGCCCTGGCACGTTCGCGCTGCTCGCGCATGAGCGCGGTGAAGCCCTCGCGGTCTACCGGCACGCCCTGTTCGGCGGCCATCTCCAGGGTGAGGTCGATGGGGAAGCCGTAGGTGTCGTGCAGGAGGAACGCCTGCGCGCCGGGCAGCGCACGGCCGCCCTCCGCCTTCACCTTGGCCACCGCCGTGTCCAGCACGGTCGTGCCCTGCCGCAGGGTGGCCCGGAAGGCGTCCTCCTCGCTCGCGGCCCGGTCCGCGATGCGGTCGTAGGCCTCGGCCACCTCGGGATAGCTGGGCGCCATGCAGTCCCGCGCGACCGCCAGCAGGTCCACGAGCACCGGCTCGGCGTGGCCCAGTTGACGCATGGAGCGGACCGCGCGGCGCAGGATGCGGCGCAAAACGTAGCCGCGGCCCTCGTTGCCCGGACTGGTGCCGTCCGCGAGGAGCATCAGGGCGGTGCGGACGTGGTCGGCGACCACGCGCAGCCGTACGTCGGCCTCCGCGTCCGCGCCGTAGCGCACCTCGGTCAGAGCGGCGGCCCGGTCCAGGATCGGGCGGGTCTCGTCGATCTCGTAGAGGTTGTCGACGCCCTGGAGGAGGGTGGCCATGCGTTCCAGGCCCATGCCGGTGTCGATGTTGCGGCGGGGCAGCTCGCCGAGGATCGGGTAGCCGGACTTGCCGGGGCCCTCACCGCGCTCGTACTGCATGAAGACCAGGTTCCAGAACTCCATGTACCGGTCCTCGTCGACCGCCGGGCCGCCCGGGCGGCCCAGGGCGGGTCCGCGGTCGTAGTACAGCTCGGAGCAGGGACCGCAGGGGCCGGGCACGCCCATGGACCAGAAGTTGTCCTCGTCGCCGCGGGCCACGATCCGTTCGTCGGGCAGGCCGGCGATACGCCGCCACAGGGCGCGGGACTCGTCGTCGCTGTGGTGGACGGTGACCCAGATGCGGTCCGGGTCGAGGCCGTAGCCGCCGCCTTCCACCGACGCGGTCGACAACTCCCAGGCGAAGGCGATGGCCTCCTCCTTGAAGTAGTCGCCCAGGGAGAAGTTGCCGTTCATCTGGAAGAAGGAACCGTGCCGGGTGGTGCGGCCCACCTCCTCGATGTCCAGGGTGCGCACGCACTTCTGCACGCTGGTCGCCCGCGGCCACGGCGCCGGCGCCTCGCCGGTCAGGTACGGCTTGAAGGGGACCATACCGGCGTTGACGAACAGCAGGGTCGGATCGGGTGTGGGCAGCGGGGCACTGGGGACGACGGTGTGGCCGCGCTCGGCGAAGAAGTCGAGGAAGCGGCGGCGGATCTCGGCGGTACGCAAGACGGGGCTCCGGGGGCTTACAGGGGGAGAGGGGCGAGGGACCGGGCGGGGTGGCGCGGACCGAGGAAGACGACGATGCCCTTGCCGTCGGGGGACGGGTGGGTGACCTGTGCCCAGCCCTGGCGGCGGTAGAAGGCCATGGCCCGACTGTTCTGGACGGAGGTCAGCAGCCAGGCCCGGCCGTCGGGTGCGTGCGCGGTCACCGCTGCGAGGAGGTCGGCGGCGAGTCCGGTGCCGCGGGCGGTGGTCCGGACGGCCAGTTCGTCGATCTCCAGGGCGCCGCACAGCCAGTCCGCGGCGTACGTGGGACCGAGACCGGCGGCGGCCTGCGGGTGGCAGCGGTCGGCGGGGAAGGGCACGGGGGTGGTCCAGGCGGTGGCGAAGCCGATGACCTCCCCTCCACGGAGGGCGACAGCGGCCGTGAAGCCGGGGCGGCCCACGTTCGTCGGCAGCCGGTCCACGAACTCCGTCGCCCTCTCCTCGTCCTCGTTCCAGGGCGGGGCGCAGAAGGCGTCGACGTAGACCGATCGCAGCGCGTCGGTGTGCGCGAGCAGACCGGCGTCCGCGTAGACGTGGAGGTCGGTGCTCATCAGGCGGCCACCGCCTGTCCGGCGGCGACCGGGTGCAGGGCGGCGTACTCCAGCAGCGCCGACGGATCGATGGACACGTCCAGCGGTGCCGGTTCGGCTCCGGCGCGCACGAGGAGGTCGCCGACGGCCGCGATCATCGCGCGGTTGTCGGTGCACAGCCGCAGCGGCGGCACGCGCAGCTCGATCCCGGCCGCCCGGCAGCGCTCCTCGGCCAGCGACCGCACCCGGGAATTCGCGGCGACGCCGCCGACCACGACCAGAGTGCCTACCCCGTGCTCGGCGCAGGCGGTGACCGCCTTGCGGGTCAGTACGTCGGCGACGGCCTCCTGGAGCGATGCCGCGCCGTCGGCCACTGGCAGCTCGCGGCCGGCGTGCCCCTCCGCCCAGCGGGCGGCGGCCGTCTTCAGCCCTGAGAAGGAGAAGTCGTACGACCCCGGGAGCGGGCGCGGGAAGGGGACAGCGCGAGGATCCCCCGCTCGCGCTGTCCGGTCGATGGCCGGACCGCCGGGGTACGGCAGCCCGAAGACCCGCGCGACCTTGTCGAAGCACTCGCCGGCCGCGTCGTCCAGCGTGTCCCCGAGGTGCGTGATCCGGTCCCGGGCGAGGTCGCGGACGAGGAGCAGAGAGGTGTGGCCGCCGGAGACGATCAGCACCATGCACGGGTTCGGCAGCGGGCCGTGCTCCAGCGTGTCGGCGGCGACGTGCCCGGCCAGGTGGTGGACCCCGTACAGCGGGACGCCGAGCGAGTAGGAGATGCCCTTCGCACCGGCGAGACCCACCTGCAGAGCACCCGACAGCCCGGGGCCGGTGGTCACGGCGACCGCCCCGATGTCGGACAGCCGCAGCCCGGCCTCGTCCAGTGCCCGCCGGACGACCGGACGCAGCGCGTGGAGGTGGGCGCGGGAGGCGATCTCGGGCACCACCCCGCCGAAGCGGGCGTGCTCGTCCATGCTCGACGCCACCGCGTGCCCCAGCAGCCGCCCGTCCCGGACCACACCCGCGCCCGTCTCGTCGCAGGACGACTCGATGCCCAGCACCACCGCAGACCTCATCGCCCACCCTTTCCTGCACTGCATAAGTTGTTGCAATCAGTGTGCAATAAGATTTCCGATGATGTGCACCCGAACGGCTCTGTGCAGGTGGCCGACCCGTAGAGTGCCAGTCCGACGCCCTTCCCGATCCTGAGGTACCGAGCCGTGACCGCCGCCCGACCCGCACCTACCGCAGCAGTGATCGTCGTGGGGATCGGCGCCGACGGCTGGGGCGGTCTGCCGGACGCCGCGCGCCGGGTGCTGCTCGACGCGGAGGTCGTCATCGGCGGCCCGCGTCAGCTCGATCTGCTGTCGCCGGAGTGCGCCGCCGAGCGTGTGACCTGGCCCTCGCCACTGCGGCCGGCGGTTCCCGGCCTGCTCGCCGCGCACGCGGAACGCCGTATCGCCGTCCTGGCCAGCGGTGACCCCATGTTCCACGGCATCGGTCGCACGCTGACCGAGATGCTCGGTCCCGGCGCGGTGCACGTACTGCCCCACCCTTCGTCCGTCTCCCACGCCTGCGCCCGGCTCGGCTGGCCCGTGGAGGAGGTCCAGGTCGTCACCCTCGTGGGCCGCCCCACCGCACGCCTCGCCGCGGCCCTGCACGACGGCCGCCGCCTGCTCGTGCTCAGCGCCGATGCCCACGCGCCCGGCGAGGTCGCCGCTCTGCTCCGCGACCGGGGCTTCGGCCCCAGCCACATGCGGGTCCTGGAACAGCTCGGCGGCGTGAAGGAACGGACGACCGAGGCCGCCACCGCCGACGACTGGCCGCAGCACGCGCCCTGCGACCCCCTCAACATCGTCGCCGTCGAGTGCCGCCGCGCCCCCGGCGCCCTACGCCTCGGTGCCGTCCCCGGACTGCCCGACGAGGCGTACGAGCACGACGGGCAGCTCACCAAGCGGCATGTCCGCGCCGCCACGCTGGGAGCGCTCGCCCCGTCCCCCGGCGAGCTGCTGTGGGACATCGGCGGCGGCTCCGGCTCGATCGCCGTCGAGTGGATGCGCGCCCACCCCTCCTGCCGGGCCGTCACCATCGAACGCGATCCCGTACGGGCCGAACGCATCGTCCGCAATGCCGACCGGCTCGGCGTGCCCGGCCTGCGCGTCGTCACCGGCGCCGCACCCGAAGCCCTCACGGGGCTTCCCAAGCCGGACGCCGTGTTCGTCGGCGGCGGGCTCACCGCACCCGGACTGCTCCAGGCGTGCTGGAAGGCGCTCCCCGTCGGCGGTCGGCTGGTCGCCAACACCGTGACGCTGGAGTCCGAAGCGCTGCTCGCCGACGCCCGCAGACGTCACGGAGGCGAACTGGTGCGCCTCGCGGTGGCGCACGCCGTTCCCGTCGGCGGCTTCACCGGGTGGCGGCAGGCGATGCCGGTGACCCAGTGGGCCGTACAGAAGACCGTCAACCCCTCCCCAGGAGCAGACAGATGACCGTGTACTTCATCGGCGCCGGCCCCGGAGCAGCCGACCTGATCACGGTGCGCGGCGCCCGGACGCTCGCCGCCTGCCAGGTGTGTCTCTACGCGGGCAGCCTGGTCCCGCGTGAGCTGCTGGCCGAGTGCCCGCCGGATGCCCGGCTGGTCGACACGGCGCAGCTGACCCTGGACGAGATCACCGCCGAGCTGGTCCGCGCACACGAGGAAGGCCACGACGTGGCCCGGCTGCACTCCGGTGACCCGTCCGTGTTCAGCGCGGTCGCGGAGCAGATGCGGCGCCTCGACGCGACCGGGGTGCCGTACGAGGTCGTCCCCGGTGTGCCGGCCTTCGCCGCGGCGGCGGCCTCCCTGAAGCGGGAGCTGACCGTGCCGACGGTCGGGCAGACCGTCATCCTCACCCGGATCGCCAACCGGGCCACCGCCATGCCGGAGGGAGAGGACCTGGCCACCCTCGGCCGCAGCGGAGCGCTGATCGTGCTGCACCTGGCCGCGAAGTACGTGGACCGGGTGGTCGGCGAACTGCTGCCGCACTACGGTGCGGACTGCCCTGCGGCCGTCGTCGCCTACGCCTCCCGCCCCGACGAACTGATCATCCGCGGCACGCTCGACGAGATCGCCGGGAAGGTGAGGGAGGCGGGGGTGCTGCGCACGGCGGTGATCATGGTCGGGCGGACCCTGGGAGCCGACGAGTTCCGCGACAGCCATCTGTACTCGCCGGAGCGGGAGCGGCACGTCTGCTGAGCCCGCGCGGATCCGCTCCGCTGTTCACGCCACGGGACTGCGGCCCACCACCGTGCCCGCGCGGTCGATGCAGATCACGTCGACCGCGACGGGCGCTCCGCGCAGTACGGACAGGGCCTCGTCACGGGCGGCGACCGCCACCAGGTCGCCGAGCGGCACCCCGGCCGCCCGGCAGAGCTGGAGCGCTGCCAGGCCGGTGTTGGCCTGCGCCACCTCGCGGGCCAGGGCCTCGCCCGCGCCGCCGCGCCGGGCCAGTTCGGCGAGGAAGCCCTTGTCGACCTGGGATCGGGCGGAGTGCAGGTCCAGGTGGCCCGAGGCGAGCTTGGACAGCTTGGCGAAGCCGCCGCAGACGGTGAGCCGGTCCACCGGGTGGCGGCGGACGTACTTCAGCACGGCGCCCGCGAAGTCCCCCATGTCCAGCAGGGCGTCCTCGGGCAGCCCGTACTCGGCGACGACCGTCCTCTCCGAGGTGGACCCGGTGCATCCGGCGACGTGCGTACGGCCGGCGGCCCGTGCCACGTCCACCCCGCGCCGGATCGAGTCGATCCACGCGGAGCAGGAGTAGGGGACGACGATGCCGGTGGTGCCGAGGACGGAGAGGCCGCCGAGGATGCCCAGCCGGGGGTTCCAGGTGGACCGGGCGATCTCCTCGCCGTGGTCGACGGAGAGGGTGATCTCGACGTCGCCGCTGCCGCCGTGCCGCTCGGCGACGAGGGCGACGTGTTCGCGCATCATCTGGCGGGGGACCGGGTTGACGGCCGGTTCGCCGACGGGCAGGGGCAGGCCGGGCCGCGTGACGGTGCCCACGCCCGGCCCCGCCCGGAAGACGACGCCGGAGCCCGCGGGCAGGGGTCGCACCGTCGCCCGGATCAGCGCACCGTGGGTGACGTCCGGGTCGTCACCGGCGTCCTTCACGATCCCCGCCATCGCGTACGCGTCCGTCAGCTCCTCGGCCGCGAGCGCGAACGACGGCGTCTGCCCCTTGGGCAGGGTGATAGCCACGGGGTCGGGGAAGTCACCGGTCAGCAGCGCGGTGTACGCGGCCGTCGTCGCGGCTGTCGCGCAGGCCCCGGTGGTCCAGCCGTGGCGCAGGCCGGTGTGCTTGAGTTGGGCGCTGCGACCGCCCCTGGCCTCGCCGCTCATGCCTCACTTCCAGAAAGGGAAACGGATGAAGGACTGCTCGTGCACGTGTTGATCCTCGGCGGTACCACGGAGGCCCGTCGTCTCGCCGAACGGCTGGCGGCCGAACCGCTGCCGGGGCTTCGGGTGACGAACTCCCTGGCGGGACGGGTGTCCGCGCCCCGCATGCCACCCGGTGAGGTGCGCGTCGGCGGCTTCGGAGGAGCCGAGGGGCTCGCGGCCTGGCTCCGTGAGCACACGGTCGACCTCCTCATCGACGCCACTCACCCTTTCGCCGGCACGATCAGCTTCGATGCGGCTCGGGCCGCTGCCACCGCTCATGTTCCCCTGCTGGCGCTGCGCCGCCCCGGCTGGGTGCCGGTCGAGGGAGACGTCTGGCACGAGGCCGGCTCCTTGGCGGAGGCCGCCGAGCTGCTGCCTTCCCTCGGCCGTCGGGTCTTCCTGACCACGGGGCGGATGGGTCTGGCCGCCTTCGCCGGCCTGGAGGGTCTCTGGTTCCTCGTCCGGTCCGTCGACGCGCCCGAGCCCCCGTGTCCGTCCCGCATGGAGGTGCTGCTGGACCGTGGCCCGTTCACCCTCGACGGGGAGCGCGAACTTCTGCGCCGGCACCGGATCGACGTCCTGGTCACCAAGGACAGCGGGGGGGTGGCCACCGCGCCGAAGCTGACGGCCGCCCGTGAGGCCGGCCTGCCCGTGGTCGTGGTGCGCCGGCCCGCGGTGCCCGAAGGGGTGCCGGTGGTGACCGAGCCCGATCAGGCGGCGCGGTGGGTACGAGAGGCCCTCGCACGCCGCCCGTCCGCGCGGCGGTGCGGTCCTCACGTCTCCGGGTAGCGACGAGGTGTCCAGACGACCTCTTCGCCGTCTCCACGCCGTACGGCCCGGGTCTGGGACGAGCCGACCAGCAGGATCGTGCGCATGTCGACCTCGGCCGGATCCAGCTCCGCCAGCCGCACCACCCGTACCCGCTCGTCCGCGCCGCCCACGTCACGGGCGACCACGACCGGCGTGTCCGGAGCCCGGTGCTCGAGGAGCAGTTCGCGGGCCTTGCCCACCTGCCAGGTCCGGCTGCGTGACCCGGGGTTGTACAGGGCCAGCACCAGGTCGGCCGCTGCGGCGGCGCCCAGGCGTTCGGCGATGACCTCCCAGGGTTTGAGGCGGTCGGACAGGGAGATCGTGGCGTAGTCGTGGCCGAGCGGGGCGCCCGCGCGTGCTGCCGCCGCGTTGGCGGCGGTCACCCCCGGCAGCACCCGCACCGGCACGTCCGCGTACGCGTCCTCCGACGCGGCCTCCAGCACGGCGGTGGCCATGGCGAAGACGCCCGGATCGCCCCCGGACACGACGGCCACGCGCCGCCCCTGCTGGGCGAGTTGCAGGGCGAACTCGGCGCGCTCGGCCTCGGCCCGGTTGTCGGAGCCGTGCCGGCGCTGGCCGGGGCGCACGGGTACCCGGTCGAGGTAGGTGGTGTATCCGACCAGGTCGTCCGCCGCGGTGAGGGCACCGCGCGTCTCGGGCGTCAGCCACAGCGGACCGGCCGGCCCCGTTCCCACCACGACGACCTCACCCGTCGAACCTGGTTCCGGCGCGGCCGGTTCGACGTCGACCTGGCTCGGCAGCACCGCCACCGAGAAGTACGGCACCGACTCGGCGTCCACATCCGTCAGTTCCGCGAGACGCTCTCCCGCCATGGTGGCGCGCTCCACGTACCGGGCGGCACCGAGCCGCCCGGAATCCTCCAGCGCCCGGCGCACCTTGGGGAAGGTGCGGCCCAGCTTCATCACGACCGCGGCGTCGGTCGAGGCGAGCCGCGCGGTCAGCTCCTCCTCGGGCAGGGTGCCGGGCAGGATGGTCAGCACCTCCTCGCCCTCGGCGAGCGGCGTGCCCAGGCGGGCCGCGGCGGCGGAGACGGAGGTGACACCGGGGATGACCTCGGTGTCGAAGCGGTCGGCGAGCCGCTTGTGCATGTGCATGTAGGAGCCGTAGAAGAGCGGGTCGCCCTCCGCCAGGACCGCGACCGTCCGGCCCGCCTCCAGGTGGGAGGCCAGCCGGGCCGACGCCTCGGCGTAGAAGTCGTCGATGGCGCCCCGGTAGCCGCCGGGATGGTCGGTGGTCTCCGTGGTGACCGGGTAGACCAGCGCTTCCTCGATGTGGTCGTCCCGCAGGTGCCTCGCCGCGATCGAACGGGCGATGGACCGGCCGTGCCGGGCGCTGTGGTACGCGACCACGTCGGCCTCGGCGATGGCCTCGACGGCCCGCACGGTCATCAGGGACGGGTCGCCGGGACCGAGCCCGACTCCGTACAGCTTGCCGCTCATTCTTCCTCGCTCGCGATCGCGTTGAGCGCGGCGGCGGCGATGGCGCTGCCTCCGCGACGGCCCCGTACGACCAGGTGCTCCAGTCCCGACGGGTGGGCGGCCAGGGCGTCCTTGGACTCGGCAGCGCCGACGAAGCCGACGGGCACGCCGATGACGGCGGCCGGGCGGGGCGCCCCCTCCTCGACCATCTCCAGGAGACGGAAGAGCGCGGTGGGCGCGTTGCCGACAGCGACCACGGCGCCCTCCAGCCGGTCCCGCCACAGCTCCAGGGCGGCGGCGCTGCGCGTGGTGCCGAGCCTGGCCGCCAACTCGGGGACGGCCGGGTCGGACAGCGTGCACAACACGTCGTTGCCGGCCGGCAGCCGCTTACGGGTCACACCGCTGGCCACCATATGCACGTCGCAGAAGACGGGTGCGCCGGCGCGCAGTGCCTTGCGAGCACGCTCCACCACGGCGGGGGTGTACGAGAGGTCGCGCACGAGGTCGACCATGCCGCAGGCATGGATCATCCGGACCGCGACCTGGCTGACGTCCGCGGGCAGCCCCGCGAGGTCCGCCTCCGCGCGGATGGTCGCGAAGGACTGGCGGTAGATGGCCGCGCCGTCCTTCTCGTAGTCGTAGGGGGTCACAGTGGTGATCTCGCTGCTCTCGGTCGTAGTGGTACGGCTCATGAGGTGATCGCCGCCAAGGCGGTGGCGAGGCGGGAGACATCGTCGAGGTCGGTGGTGCGGAGCGGTCCGTCCCCGTCCGGTCCGGCGAGGCGGTAGCCGCCCTCCGGCGTGGCGACCACGTCGACACGGTCGCCCCGGGGGTGGCCGCAGCGTCGCTCGCAGCCGGACCAGTACAGCGGGAGGGGCGACCCGCTGGCGGCGGCGAGGGTGCGGGTGGCATCGGCGCGTACGTCCGCGCGGGACTTGCCGCAGCCGGGTCGGCCGATGCACGCGCCGACGTCCAGCCAGGGTGAGGAAGGATCGGTGACCAGGCCCGTGGCGGCCAGACGGGAGAGGGCTGCGCTGCGGTCGGACACGGTCATGTCCGGGGCGGGGACGACGACGACGCGCCAGGGGGTGAGACGTAGTTCACCAGGGGCGACGTCGGCCAGCTCCTGCCACTGGGGGGCGGTCAGACGCCCCAGCGGGGCGTGGACGCAGAGCGCGGACCCGATGACGCCGGGAAGCGGTCCACCGGTGACCGTCGCGTCCGTGCTGTCCCAGACGCAGCCGATCCCCGACTCCGCCAGGCGGTGCCGTACGGCGGATGCCAACTCTGCCGAACCCGGTCCCAGTTCGTCGATCCGCCAGACTCGCTCACCAGCGAGTCGAGCGAACTGAAGGAACTCCTCGGCGGCCAGCAGCGCCGCTCTCGGCGCGTCGTCCCCGGCGACCCGCAGCGCCTCCCGCGCCGAACCCAGGGATATCAGCGCGCCGTCGTCGGCCGTGGCGCGCACGGTCACGTCGGCACCGAGTGAGGCCACGTCCCCGCGTCCGTCGTCGAACGCGAACAGGAACCGTCCCGACAGCCCGCGCGCCGCCTCGCTCGCGCACAGCGCCGCGTCCAAGGCCGTGAGCCAGGACCGCACCTCTCGCGCCCCCTGCCCGTCCAGCCCGGACAGCGGCGAGGCGACGACGTTGCGCACCCGCTCGTGCTCCGGCGACGGGAGGAGCCCGGCCGCGTCCAAGAGCCTGGCCAGCTCCTCGCCGCACGTGTCGCGGAGCCCGCGCAACTGCACGTTGCCGCGTGAGGTCAGGTGAAGCTCGCCGTCGCCCAGTCGCCGGGCCGCGTCCGCGAGGGCGTGCGCCTGATGGGCGGCCAGGACACCGCCGGGAACGCGGATGCGGGCCAGGGCGCCGTCGTCGGCGGCGTGCAGCCGCAGCGTTCCCGGGCATGCGTCACCGCGGTCCCGCGCAGGCGGTGTGGCTTGGGGCGATGAGGGCGAAGGAGCTGTGGACACGGCGGCGAGCATACCGATCATCGCACCGGATGTATGCCCTGCCCTCTTGCTGTGACCCTTACTATGCTGCACAGGCGGATCATCCGGTCCGCCGCCGCCACGACGGCGACAGGGGAGGAAGCCCGGTGTGAACCCGGCGCGGTCCCGCCACTGTGAGTCCGGCCACTGCGAGGCCGGGCGAGCCAGGAACTCCCGCCGTCACACACCGCCCGGGGCGCGGACCCCGAGGAAGGCCAGACGCCGCATGCCGCACTCGTCCGGGGAGCGCGCCTCGCACCCCAGCATCCTGCTCCTGTCGACGTCCGACACCGACCTGCTCAGTGCCCGCGCGGCCGGCGGCCCGGTGCCCTACCGCTTCGCCAACCCCTCCCGCCTGCCGCTCGACGACCTGCCCGCCCTCCTCGACGGCGTCGGCCTGGTCGTCGTCCGCCTCCTCGGCGGACTGCGTGCCTGGGAGGAGGGCCTGGACCTCCTGCTCGCCGACGGCCGCCCGGTCGTCGTCCTCACCGGAGAACAGGCCCCCGACGCCCAGCTGATGGCCGCCTCCACCGTCCCCGTCGGCATCGCCGCCGAGGCGCACGCCTACCTAGCCCACGGCGGACCGATCAACCTGGAGCACCTCGCCCGCTTCCTGTCCGACACGGTCCTGCTCACTGGCCACGGCTTCGAGGCGCCCGCCCCCGCACCGACCTGGGGCCCGCTGGAGCGCGAGCCGGGCGGCGGGGACGGCCCGACGGTGGCCGTGCTCTACTACCGCGCCCACCACATGAGCGGCAACACCGCCTTCGTGCACGCCTTGTGCGACGCCGTGGAGGCCGCCGGCGGCCTGCCCCTGCCCCTCTACGTGGCCTCCCTGCGCGCCCCCGAGCCCGAGCTGATCGCCGAACTGCGCGCGGCGGACGCCATCGTCACCACGGTCCTCGCGGCCGGCGGCACCAAGCCCGCCGAAGCCTCCGCCGGCGGCGACGACGAGTCCTGGGACGCGGGCGCGCTCACCGCCCTGGACGTGCCCCTCCTCCAGGCCCTGTGCCTCACCGGCTCCCGCACCGCCTGGGAGGAGAACGACGAGGGCGTCTCCCCGCTCGACGCGGCCAGCCAGATCGCCGTACCGGAGTTCGACGGCCGTCTGATCACCGTCCCGTTCTCCTTCAAGGAGATCGACGCCGACGGACTCCCGGCCTACGTCGCCGACCTTGAGCGCGCCGCTCGCGTCGCCGGCATCGCCGTACGCCACGCCCGCCTGCGACACATCCCGGCCGCCGACAAGCGCCTGGCCCTCGTGCTCTCCGCCTACCCGACCAAGCACTCCCGCATCGGCAACGCGGTCGGCCTCGACACCCCCGCCAGCGCCGTCGCCCTACTGCGCCGGCTGTGCGAGGAGGGGTACGACTTCGGTACCGGCGACGAGGTCCCGGGCCTGGTCTCCGGTGACGGCGACGAACTGATCCGCGCACTGATCGAGGCGGGCGGCCACGACCAGGACTGGCTGACAGAGGAACAGCTCGCCCGCAACTCGGTACGCGTCCCGGCCGCCGACTACAAGCGCTGGTACGCCACCCTCCCGAAGGAACTGCGCACCTCCGTCGAAGAGCACTGGGGCCCGCCCCCGGGCGAGATGTTCGTCGACCGCAGCCGCAACCCCGAGGGCGACATCGTCCTGGCCGCCCTGCGTCACGGAAACCTGCTGATCCTCATCCAGCCCCCGCGCGGCTTCGGCGAGAACCCCATCGCCATCTACCACGACCCCGACCTGCCGCCCTCCCACCACTACCTCGCCGCCTACCGCTGGATCGCCGCCCCCGCCGAGGACGGCGGCTTCGGCGCGGACGCGATGATCCACCTGGGCAAGCACGGCAACCTGGAGTGGCTGCCCGGCAAGAACGCCGGCCTGTCCGCCGCCTGCGGCCCCGACGCCGCCCTCGGCGACCTGCCCCTGATCTACCCGTTCCTCGTCAACGACCCCGGCGAGGGCACCCAGGCCAAGCGCCGCGTCCACGCCACTCTCATCGACCACCTCGTCCCACCGATGGCCCGCGCCGACTCCTACGGCGACATCGCGCGCCTGGAGCAACTCCTCGACGAGTACGCCCAGATCGCGGCCATGGACCCGGCCAAGCTCCCCGCGATCCGCGCCCAGATCTGGACCCTCATCCAGGCGGCCAAGCTCGACCACGACCTCGGCCTGGACGACCGGCCCGACGACGAGGGCTTCGACGACATGATCCTGCATGTCGACGGCTGGCTCTGCGAGGTCAAGGACGCCCAGATCCGCGACGGCCTGCACGTCCTCGGCACCCCGCCCACCGGCGCCGACCGCGTCAACCTCGTCCTCGCCATCCTGCGCGCCCGCCAGATCTGGGGTGGCGCCACCGCCCTGCCCGGCCTGCGTGAAGCCCTCGGCCTGGACGAGTCCGCCGCCACCCGCGCCACGGCCGACGCGGCCGAGGAGCGGGCCCGCGTCCTGGTTCAGGCGATGGAGGACGCCGACTGGGACCCGGGCGCCGTACCCACCGAGCACGGCGAACAGGTCTCCGCCGTCCTGGAGTTCGCAGCCCGCGAGGTCGTCCCGCGCCTCGCTGCCACCACCGCCGAGATCGACCACGCCGTCCATGCCCTGAACGGCGGCTTCGTCCCTGCCGGCCCCTCCGGGTCCCCGCTGCGCGGCCTCGTCAACGTCCTGCCGACCGGCCGCAACTTCTACTCCGTCGATCCCAAGGCCGTCCCCTCCCGCCTCGCCTGGGAGACCGGCCAGGCCCTCGCCGACAGCCTGCTGGAGCGCTACCGCACCGACAACGGCGACTGGCCCACCTCCGTGGGCCTCTCCCTGTGGGGCACCAGCGCCATGCGCACCGCCGGGGACGACGTCGCGGAGGCGCTCGCCCTGCTCGGCATCCGCCCCGTCTGGGACGACGCCTCCCGCCGTGTGACCGGCCTGGAGCCGATTCCGCGCGAGGAGTTGGGCCGCCCCCGCATCGACGTCACCCTGCGCATCTCGGGCTTCTTCCGCGACGCGTTCCCGCACACCATCGGCCTGCTCGACGACGCCATATGCCTCGCGGCCTCCCTGGAGGAGCCCGCCGAGGCCAACCACGTCCGCGCCCACGTCCAGGCCGACCTCGTCGAACACGGCGACGAGCGCCGGGCCACCACCCGCATCTTCGGCTCCCGCCCCGGCACCTACGGCGCCGGACTGCTCCAGCTCATCGACTCCCGCGACTGGCGCACGGACGCCGACCTCGCCGAGGTCTACACCGTCTGGGGCGGCTACGCCTACGGCCGCGACCTCGACGGCCGCCCGGCCCGCGACGAGATGGAGACGGCGTACAAGCGCATCGCGGTCGCCGCGAAGAACACCGACACCCGCGAGCACGACATCGCCGACTCGGACGACTACTTCCAGTACCACGGCGGCATGGTCGCCACCGTCCGCGCCCTGCGCGGCACCGCCCCCGAGGCGTACATCGGCGACTCCACCCGCCCCGAGACGGTCCGCACCCGCACCCTGGTCGAGGAGACCTCCCGCGTCTTCCGCGCCCGCGTGGTCAACCCCAAGTGGATCGAGGCGATGCGCCGCCACGGCTACAAGGGCGCCTTCGAACTCGCCGCCACCGTCGACTACCTCTTCGGCTACGACGCCACCACGGGCGTCATGGCCGACTGGATGTACGACAAGCTCACCGAGACCTATGTCCTGGACCCGGTCAACCGCGAGTTCCTCCAGGAGGCCAACCCCTGGGCGCTGCACGGCATCGCCGAACGCCTGCTGGAGGCGGAGTCACGGGGCATGTGGGAGAAGCCCGACTCCGCCGTCCTGGAGGCGCTGCGCCAGGTGTACTTGGAGACGGAAGGCGACCTGGAGGGCGAGGACTGAGGACTCAGACGGCGCAGCCGGAGCACAGGCCGTAGACCAGCAGCGAACCCGACACCCCGGGGCGCAGCCCGGTCAGTTCCTCGATCCGGCTCACCGCGTCCACCAGGGGAGCGCTGGCCAGGTCGGCGACGTGGCCGCACTGCTGACACACGGTGTGGTGGTGCGGCTCGTCGGTGATCCCGTACCGCGTGGGCCCCGGCCCCGGAACGGCGTGAACCACGTCGAGTGCTGTCAGTGCCTCCAGAGAGCGGTACACCGTGGTCGAGTGGCGGCCTTCACCCGTGCGCTCCAGCCGGGTGTGGATCTCCGTGGCGGTGAGGTGCTGCCCCGACTCGCTCAGCAGGGACAGGATGCGCAACCGGCCGGCCGTGCAGCGCAGGCCGTGCCGCCGCAGCAGCGCACGGGGATTCGGCGGCTCGGGCACGTCGTTGTGCGCTGCCCGTGTTTTCCGGTCCACGTCGGTACACTATTGCCAGTCAATGGCAACAGCAAAAGATTGGCGAGAACGGTGCCGTTCGTCTGCGACACCGGACCTAGGACCAACGCCTGATCAACAAACACCACTGATGCTGTTAACGTGCAGTTGCACATCAGTGGCAATAACGTCGGAGGATGTTGGACATGGCGGTGTACACGCTCCCGGAGCTTCCGTACGACTACTCGGAGCTCGAGCCGGTCATCAATCCGCAGATCATCGAGCTGCACCACGACAAGCACCACGCGGCGTACGTCAAGGGCGCCAACGACACGCTGGAGCAGCTCGCGGAGGCGCGGGACAAGGAGCAGTGGGGCGCGATCAACGGCCTGGAGAAGAACCTGGCCTTCCACCTCTCCGGTCACATCCTGCACTCGATCTACTGGCACAACATGACCGGTGACGGCGGCGGCGAGCCCCTGGCCGCCGACGGCGTCGGTGACCTCGCCGACGCGATCGCCGAGTCGTTCGGCTCCTTCGCCGGCTTCAAGGCGCAGCTCACCAAGGCCGCCGCGACCACCCAGGGATCGGGCTGGGGCGTTCTCGCCTACGAGCCGCTGAGCGGACGCCTGATCGTCGAGCAGGTCTACGACCACCAGGGCAACGTCGGCCAGGGCTCGGTGCCGATCCTGGTCTTCGACGCCTGGGAGCACGCCTTCTACCTCCAGTACAAGAACCAGAAGGTCGACTTCATCGACGCCATGTGGGCCGTCGTCAACTGGCAGGACGTGGCCAAGCGCTACGAGGCCGCCAAGGCCCGCACCGACGTGCTGCTGCTGGCTCCCTGAGCCCTCTGGTCGTCCTGCCTCGTGATCGTCTTCTCACCCTTCACGACGGCGGGCGGAATGAGGAAGCCCCCGCGAGGACATGACTCGCGGGGGCTTCCTCTTCGATGGTGTCCCGCCGAGTGGTGTAGGGGATCGCCGCGGTCGAGTGCGCGGGTTCTGCTCCCTCGGGTGCACCGTCTGATCGAGACCGAGGCGAGTGTGAAGATCGGCGCCGAGTGGGGAGAGCACACCGACACCCGCACCACCTGGCGCAACGGGCGCCGCGAGAAGACCGTGACCACCCAGGCCGGCTCGCCATCCCGAAACTGCGTGCCGGAAGCTTCTTCCCCAGCCCGCTGGAGCGCCGCCGGCGCATCGACCAGGCCCTCTACGCAGTCATCATGGAGGCATACGTCCACGGCGTGTCCACCCGCTCGGTCGACGACCTCGTCAAAGCCCTCGGCTCCGACACCGGGATATCCAAGAGTGAGGTCTGCCGACATGCGCTGAGCCGGACGAACAGCTCGACGCCCTCCGCACCCGGCCGTTGGACCACATCCGGTTCCCCCGCCTCTTCCTCGACGCCACCTATGTCAAGGCCCGGGCCGACCATCGGATCGTCTCGCAGGCGGTCGTCATCGCCACCGGCGTCCCCCAGGACGGTGGCCGCGAGGTCGTCGTGGTCATGGCCGGTGACAGCGAGACCGAAGCCTTCTGGACCCAGTTCCCGCGTCACCTGCGAGAACGCGGACTGAGCGGCGTCCGCCTGGTCATCTCCGACAGCCACGGCGGTCTGGTCGGAGCGATCCGCAAGGTCATGCTCGGCGCCGCCTGGCAGCGCTGCCGGGTCCACTTCGTCCGCAACGTCTTCGCCGTGATCCCGAAAGGCTAGGCCGAGATGGTCGCGGCAACGATCCGCACCGTCTCCGCCCAGCCCACCGCGGACGCGGTCCGCGCCGGCTCCACACCGTCGCAGACATGCTCGGCCGACAGTTCCCCAAGGTCAAAGAGATGCTGCTGGAGGCCAAGGAAGATCTGACCGCGTTCGCGGACTTCCCCCACCAGCACTGGAAGAAGATCCAGTCCACGAACCCGCTCGAGCGGCTGAACCGAGAGATCAAGCGCCGCACCGACGTCGTCCAGGTCTTCCCGAACCCGCCCGCGGTCCTCCGCCCGGCCACCGCGGTCCTCGCCGAACTCCACGACGAATGGATCGCCTTTCCCCGCCGCTGCTTCTCCAACGAGAGCATGGACGTCCTCTGCACCGATACCCCGACCGTCCTGCCCGCCGTATCAGACGGCTGATCGCCTACACCGCCAGAAGGGACGTGACCGTGTTCGATCGGATGCTTGGTCGACGATGGTGCAGCGGTCTGGTTCACGCGGAAGCTCAGGCGAGGAGCCTTGTTGCCCGAGTGAAGTCGATGTTCTTCGGCATCTTCGAGTGCGACGAGTGCCGGTGTACAGTGAACAACGCCCCTGACCTGCAGAAAGCCGGCGGGGAGCCGTCTCGGAGGAGTCCAAAGTGCTGCGCACCATGTTCAAGTCCAAGATCCACCGTGCCACCGTCACCCAGGCCGACCTGCACTACGTGGGATCGGTGACCGTCGACGCCGACCTGCTGGACGCCGCCGACCTGCTGCCCGGCGAGCTCGTGCACATCGTGGACATCACCAACGGCGCCCGGCTGGAGACGTACGTCATCGAGGGCGAGCGCGGCTCCGGGGTGATCGGGATCAACGGGGCCGCCGCCCACCTCGTCCACCCCGGCGACCTGGTGATCCTCATCAGCTACGCCCAGGTCACGGACGCCGAGGCGCGGGCGCTGAAGCCGCGGGTGGTGCACGTGGACGGCGACAACCGTATCGTCGCCCTGGGCGGCGACCCGTCCGAGCCGGTTCCGGGGTCGGACCAGGAGCGCAGCCCGCAGGCCGTGTCTTCCTGAGCGTGCCGCAGGCCCTGTCCGGACAAGGAGCGTGTGCTGGTGAGCGACATCGAGATCCGTGACGACCGGGCGGCGGGCCGGCTGGAGGCGAGGGGCGACGGCGACGCGGTGGTCGGCCGCATCGAGTACTTCGTCCTGGAGACCCCCGAGCGCGCCTTCGTCCCCGTGCACACCGTCGTCGAGCCGCCCCACGAGGGCAAGGGCATCGCGGGCTCGCTGACCCGCGAGCTGTACACCCTGGCGCGGAGCGAGGGCGTCGCCGTCGCCCCGCTGTGCCCGTACGTCGTCAAGTGGGCCGAGCGCCACCCGGACGAGGCTCCCGCGGCCGACCCCGAACTGCTGCGCGCGGCCACGGAATGGCTCGTAGCACATCCCGGCCGGTTCTGACCAGGACGACGAGGACGAGAGCCGTACGCGTGCTGACGCTGCTGCACACCTCACCCGTCCACGTACCGGTCTTCGACGCCCTGCGCGACGAGGCGCACCCCGGCCTCGAACTGCGGCACCACGTCGACGCCGGTCTGCTGGACCGGGCCCGGCGCGAGGGGCCGGACGCGGTGCGGGCCGACGTCCTGGCCGCGCTGCGGCAGGCCGTCGCCGGGGGAGCGCGGGCCGTACTGTGCACCTGCTCGACCATCGGCGGCGTCGCCGAGGAGACCGCCGGCGGGGCCGGGGTGCCGGTGCTGCGGGTCGACCGGCCGATGGCCGCCGCCGCGGTGGCCGCCGGCCCGCGCGTCGTCGTCCTCGCCGCCCTGCAGAGCACGCTCGCGCCGACCCGGGCGCTCCTCGTCGAGGAGGCGGAGCGCGCCGGGCGTCCCGTCGAGGTGCGGACGCGTCTGGTCGACGGTGCCTGGCCCTGCTTCGAGGCCGGGGACACCGACCGTTACGCACGCATGGTGGCGGCCGCCGCGGACGGGATCGGCGACGCCGACGCGATCGTCCTGGCCCAGGCGTCCATGGCGCCCGCCGGGCGGTTCACGACCACCCGGGTTCCGGTGCTGGCGAGCCCACGGCCGGGACTCGCCGCCGGGGCGGAGGCGGTACGGAACGGCGGAGCCGCGGCCCGGCGGGCCGCGGAGCCCCTCGGCCACTTGGGTCCCGCCCGTCATACGGGCGAGTGAGTGCGGACACCGCAGTCGGGTAGGCGGGGGACAAGTCCAGAGCCGCTGTCGACCCACTGGCCGGAGGACCTCGCCATGACGAACCCGTATCCGGATCCCGTCCCGCCCGGCCCCACCCCGGGACCCACTCCGGGCCCGGACCCGACCCCCGCGCCGCCGACGCCCGGGCCGGGCCCCGACCCGACGCCCCCGCCGCCCCCGGGCCCCGGCCCGGAACCGACTCCGCAGCCCCCGGGGCCCGGACCCGAACCCACGCCCCAGCCGCCGGGCCCCGGCCCGTCCCCGGGACCGCAGCCGACCCCGCCGCACCCAGGCCCGCCGGAGCCCTCCCCGTCGCCGATCCCTCCGGGACCGGAGCCGGTACCCAACCCGGAACCGGGACCACCGCTCACCTGACCGCGACGCGGGACCGGCCACCGGACCCGTCGCGCCCCGGAGTGGCGAGCGCCGACGTGCGGGCGGTGGGCGCCGACGTGAGCGCCCCCGCCCGCGCGGCGACGCCTAAGCCGTGACCTCCGACCGGTCCCCGCCCCACAGCGTGTGGAACGAACCGTCCCGGTCCGTCCGCCGGTACGTGTGCGCCCCGAAGAAGTCCCGCTGCCCCTGCGTCAGTGCCGCGGGCAACCGCTCGGCGCGCAGGGCGTCGTAGTAGGCGAGGGCCGCGGCGAAGCCGGGCGTGGGGACGCCCTGGCGGGTCGCGGCGACCAGGACCTCGCGCCAGTCGTCCTGGGCGTCGGCGATCTCCCGGGCGAACGTCTCGTCCGACAGCAGGCTCGGCAGGTCCGGCCGGGCGTCGTACGCGGCGCGGATGCGGTCCAGGAAGGCCGCGCGGATGATGCAGCCGCCGCGCCAGATCGAGGAGACCGAGCCCAGGTCGATGTCCCAGCCGTACTCCTCACTGCCCGCCGCGATCTCGTGGAACCCCTGCGTGTACGAAACGATCTTGGACGCGTACAGCGCCTGCTCCACCCGGTCGGCGAAGGCGGCGGCCTCCGACGCCTCCAGGGCCGTGGCCTTAGGGCCCGCCAGCCCCCGTGAGGCCTCCCGCAGCGCCCCGTGCCCGGACAGCGACCGGGCGAAGACCGCCTCGGCGATGCCGGACACCGGCACACCGAGGTCCAGCGCGATCTGCACGGTCCAGCGCCCCGTGCCCTTCTGCTCGGCCCGGTCGAGCACCACGTCCACGAAGGGCTCGCCCGTCGCCGCGTCCACGTGCGACAGCACCTCCGCCGTGATCTCGATCAGGTACGAGTCCAGGCGGCCGGTGTTCCAGGTGCGGAAGATGTCCGCGATCTCGGCGGGGGAGTACCCGGCGACGTCCCGGAGCAGCTGGTACGCCTCGCCGATCAGCTGCATGTCGGCGTACTCGATGCCGTTGTGCACCATCTTCACGAAGTGCCCGGCACCGTCCGGCCCCACGTGCGTCACGCAGGGCGCTCCGTCGGCGGCCTTCGCGGAGATCCTCTCCAGCATCGGTCCCAGCGACGCGTACGACTCCTTCGAGCCGCCCGGCATGATGCTCGGCCCGTTGAGGGCGCCCTCCTCGCCGCCGGAGACGCCGGTGCCGACGAAGTGGATGCCCTGCTCGCGCAGTGCCCGCTCCCGGCGCCGGGTGTCGGCGAAGTGGGCGTTGCCCCCGTCGATGATCATGTCGCCGGGTTCCAGCAGCGGCGCGAACTCCTGGATCACCGCGTCGGTCGGGTCACCGGCCTTCACCATCACCACCAGGCGCCGCGGCCGCTCCAGCGCCGCCACGAACTCCTTGGCGGTCTCCGCCGCCACGAAGTCGCCCTCGCCGCCGAACTCCTCCACCAGCGCGCGCGTGCGCGACGCGGTCCGGTTGTGCACCGCGACCGTGTAGCCGTTGCGGGCGAAGTTGCGGGCGAGATTGCGGCCCATGACCGCGAGTCCCGTCACGCCGATCTGCGCTGCAGTGCTCATTGGCTTGGCTCCTCATGACCTCGGTGTCGGTGGCGCCGGGCGTGCGCGTCAGTATCCCGCTGACCATCCTGACGTGCCGGTACACCGGCCGCACGTCCTGACCCGGCGGACACCAGTACGCACGGGAGGGGTCCGCGGCCTCAGCGGTCCCCCGCACGGCCCGTCCAACGGGCGCCGCTTCTGCGCCACTTGACCGGACCAACCGGCCGATTGCCGTCTTGTCATGGTCTGTTCGCGGCGTTTACTTTTGCCGCTCCTGACGCAATGTCGAGGGGGACACCCATGGCCGTACGCGGCCGGCACCGCCGGTATCAGCCGAACAGGATCAACCGGGCCTCACTGACCGTCACCGCGGGCGGCGCCGGGATCGCGCTCCCGCTCATCGGCACCGGCACCGTCCACGCCGCCGACGTCGGCACCTGGGACAAGGTCGCCGCCTGCGAGTCCAGCGGCGACTGGGGCATCAACACCGGCAACGGCTACTACGGCGGTCTGCAGTTCACCCAGTCCACCTGGGAGGCGTTCGGCGGAACCGCGTACGCGTCGCGCGCGGACCGGGCCACCAAGGACCAGCAGATCGCCGTCGCCGAGAAGGTGCTGGACGGGCAGGGGCCCGGGGCCTGGCCGGTGTGCTCGGTGCGGGCCGGACTGGGCCGCGGCGGTGAGACCCCCGACATCCGTCCCGCCGGGGGCGCGGGGGCCGAGAGGTCCGCCGGGAAGACGCCCGGCAAGGCCGCGAAGCCGGCCGGGCACGCGGCCGAGAAGTCCGCCCGGACCTCCGGCAGGAGCCCCGACGTACGTCCCCAGACCACACCGCAGTCCCGGGCCGGAAAGGCCCGCATGTACACCGTGGTCACCGGCGACACCCTGTCCGGCATCGCCGACAGCCACCGGGTCCCCGGCGGCTGGGAGGGTCTGTACGAGGCCAACCGCAGGTCGATCGGGGCGGACCCGGACCTGATCCTTCCCGGACAGCACCTGGCACTGCGGGGCGCAGGCACCGCCACCGCGCCCCGGCCCGAGCACAAGGCGCCCCCGGCGGCCGAGCCGAAGCAGCAGAAGAAACCGGCCAAGCAGAAGCAGCCCAGGAAGTCGTCCTCGGACACCCACGGGGAGAAGGCCACGAGCGGCCACTCCCTCGTGGCCCCGGTCGACGCCTCCACCGGCACGCCGTACCACCAGGCGGGCTCGTCCTGGTCGAAGGGCTACCACACGGGCGTCGACTTCCCCGTTCCCACCGGCACCTCCGTCAAGGCGGTAGCCGCGGGCCGGGTCGTCAGCGCCGGGTGGGGCGGCTCCTACGGCTACCAGGTCGTGGTCAAGCACGCCGACGGCCGCTACTCCCAGTACGCGCACCTGTCGGCGATCTCCGTGAAGGACGGGCAGTCCGTGGGCGCCGGCCAGCGCCTCGGGCGGTCGGGCTCCACCGGGAACGTCACGGGCCCGCATCTGCACTTCGAGGTGCGGACGGGGCCCGGTTTCGGTTCGGACGTCGACCCGGTGGCGTACCTGCGGGCCGGCGGGGTCAGGATCTGATCCGCACCCGGCGCCGGTCGAGGACGGGCAGCGGAACGTGGACGGCACCGTAGAAGGGCCCGAAGGAGACGATCATCCGGTCCTCGGCGGCGGGCTCCGCCGGTTCCGGGGCCGCGTGCGCCTCGCCGGCGGGCGCGGTCGCCGGGGCCGGCACCGACACCGGTCCGGGCAGGAACACCCTGGTGGGCACCGGGGTGAGCGGCTGCCCGCTCCCGGCGCCGACGGCCACGACCGCCCCGGCGGCCGGAGCGGTCTCCGTCGCCCGGGAGATGTCCCCGGCCGGAGCGGTATCGGGGGTCGAGGCGGCCGTCAGCGGCCGAGCGGTGTCCGGGACCGCCCCCGCCCCAGGCACCCCGCCGGTCGCCGCCGGCTCCGCGTCGGAACCCTCCGCGGCCTCCCGCGCGAGGCGCTCCGTCGTCAGCAGGATCAGGCCGCCCGCGGCCACCACACCGCAGCTCAGGGCGAGCGCGGTGCCGGTCGTGCCGTAGCGGAAGGTCTCGCCGAACATCGTGATGCCGACCACGGCCGCCACCACCGGGTTCACGACCGTCAGCACGGCCAGCGGGGCCGCGAGTCCGGCGCCCCGGTAGGAGGCCTGCGACAGCAGCATGCCGGCCGTGGCGAGCACGCCGATCACGGCCAGGGAGGGCACGTCGGCGGCCGACACGCCGTCGGCCCAGTCGACCGCCACCGTCTTGGTGAACACCGAGGACATGCCGAACGCGACACCGGACGCGGTCGCCAGCAGCACGCTGCGCACCGCGGGATGCCGGTGCGCGGCCCGGCCGGCGACCATCAGCGTCACGATCGCACCGGCCGTCACCACGGCCACGGCCACCCGCTGCGCCGTGTCCAGCGACTGGGCGTCGGACGCGCCGACCAGCGACAGCAGCCCGGCCAGACCGACCGTCGCCATGATCGCACCCCGCCAGGCCGTCGCACCGGCCCTGCGGCCCACGAACACCGCCGCCATGGGCAGCGCGAAGACGATGGTGAGGGCACCCAGCGGCTGCACGAGACTCAGCGGACCGCAGGCGAGCGCCACCACGTGCAGCAGACCGCCGGCACCGTTGAGGCCGACGGCGGCCCACCAGCCGGGCCGGCGCAGCGGCGCGTACTGCGCGTCGGCGGAGGACGCCGCGACCCGCTCCTGCACGATCGCTCCACCCGCGTACGCGACGGCGGAGACGAGCGACAGCACCACGGACAACGCGAGGGCGCTCATCGGCTGCTCCTCTGCGGGAGGCGGGGGCGCTCGGCCCGGCGCGGCGTACGGTCGTCTTCCATGGACAACACGATGCCTTCTCAGGATCTTCCCGTCGTCGTCCCTGAGCACTCATTGGGTCCTACTACCGATGGAGTACGGCGACGGCGCCGTCCTCCCCAGGGTGGGCGTCCCGCGTCCGAGACCCCTGACGGCGCCCCGTAGGGGCCCTGGTACTACTGCTCTCCGTGGAATTCGACCCCGGCCTCGCGGCCCTCCGCCCGCTCGGCGGCTTCTTCGTCCTGCGCACCTCGCCGCGGCCCCCGCACCGGCCGCTCCCCACCCTCGCCCACGCCTGCCGGGCCCTCCCCGCCCACGGCCCCGCGGACGACCTCGGCGACGGTCTCGCTCACAACCAAGACCCCCTGGCCCACCGCGTCCGGAAGGTCGCCGTCGCCCTCCGCGCTCCCGAGCCCCGGACCGCCGCGTCCGTGGCGCACCAGGGTCTCGCCGCGCGCCTGTGGTCGGTGACGCTGGGCTGCGCCGTCCTGTACGGCCGGGTCCCCGACCGGGACCCGGGCCTGCTGCACTGGGACCCCGACGCCACCGCCCCCGACGACCTGTGGCTCGCCGAGGCGCGCCCCCGGCCGGGGGACGCCGCCACCGTGGCGGACGTCGTGCTCGACACCCACCTGGTACCGCTGACGGCGGCCGTCCGCGGCCGGTACCGCCTCGCGGCCGGGCTGCTGTGGGGCAACGCCGCCTCCGCCCTGGCCGGCGCCGCCCGCGAACTGGACCGCTGGGCCCGCCGCCACGGCCGTACCGCGGCCGCCGCCCGTGCCCGCTCGCTGACCACCGGCCTGCTCGCGCACCCGCTGCTCGCCGGGACCGGCACCCTGACGGACACCGCCTTCCGGCGCCGCAGTTGCTGCCTGTACTACCGCGTCCCCGGCGGGGGCGTCTGCGGCGACTGCTGCTTCTCCCGGCCTCCCGGGACGCCACGGCCGCCGGACGCGCCACCGCCGCACGGCTCCCGGAGACCCCCGCGGTCTTCCCCGGACGCCCCGTCTGAGTGACCATGAGGGAACCAGCCGCCGAGCACAGGAGGTTCCGGGTGCGTGTGGGACTGCTGACCCGGGAGTATCCCCCCGACGTGTACGGCGGCGCGGGCGTCCACGTCGAGTTCCTCGCCCGGGAGCTCGCCCGCCTCGTCGACCTGGACGTGCACTGCTGGGGTGAGGGCCGCGCCGACGGCGTCCTGCGCCACCGCCCCTGGCCGGCGCTCGACGGCGCCAACGACGCGCTGCGCACCTTCTCCGTGGACCTCGCCATGGCCGCCGCCCTCGAAGGCCGCGAGCTCGTCCACTCCCACACCTGGTACGCCAACCTGGGCGGCCGGCTCGCCCAGCAGCTGTACGGCATCCCGCACGTCGTGACCGCCCACTCCCTGGAGCCGCTGCGCCCCTGGAAGGCCGAGCAGCTCGGCGGCGGGTACGCCCTGTCCAGCTGGGCCGAACGCGGCGCCGTCGAGTCCGCCGACGCCGTCGTCGCGGTGTCCGGCGCCATGCGCGAGGACATCCTCGCCTGCTACCCGGCCCTGGACGCGTCCCGGGTCCACGTCGTCCACAACGGCATCGACACCACCCTGTACCGGCCCGACCCCGGCACCGACGCCCTGGACCGCATCGGGCTGGACCGCTCCCGGCCGTACGTCCTGTTCGTCGGCCGCATCACCCGGCAGAAGGGCGTGCCCCACCTGCTGCGGGCGGTGCGGGACATCGACCCCGCCGCGCAGGTCGTGCTGTGCGCGGGCGCCCCGGACACCCCCGAGATCGACCGGGAGTTCCGCGACCTGTTCGCCGAGCTCAGCCGGGCCCGCGAGGGGGTGCACTGGATCCCGCGGATGCTGCCGCGCCCGGAGGTGATCCAGCTGCTGACCCACGCCGCCGTCTTCGTCTGCCCCTCGGTGTACGAGCCCCTCGGCATCGTCAACCTGGAGGCGATGGCCTGCGGCACTCCCGTCGTCGCCTCCCGCGTCGGCGGCATCCCCGAGGTCGTGGCGGACGGCGAAACGGGGGTACTCGTGCCCAAGGACGACGCCGGCGGCGACCACGGGGACGAGGAGTTCGAGGCGGGCCTCACCCGGGCGCTGGACTCGGTCCTCGGCGACCCGGAGGGCGCCCGGCGCATGGGCGGGGCGGGACGGGAGCGCGCGGTGGACGAGTTCGGCTGGGACGCGGTCGCCCGGCGCACCGTCCGGCTCTACGAGGAGATCCTGAAACAGGCTTAGGCGGTCGGGCCCACGGGCAGGCATGGGCCACCAACGAGGGTGAGGGGAGCGGCCATGCGTCGTGGTGGTCCTTCGGTGCTGGGGATCGTGCTGGCGGGCGGGGAGGGCAAACGCCTGATGCCGTTGACCGCGGACCGCGCCAAACCGGCGGTCACCTTCGGCGGCACCTACCGCTTGGTCGACTTCGTGCTGTCCAACCTGGTCAACGGCGACATCCTGCGGATCTGCGTCCTGACGCAGTACAAGTCGCACTCGCTGGACCGGCACATCACCACCACCTGGCGGATGTCCAGCCTGCTCGGCAACTACGTCACCCCCGTCCCCGCCCAGCAGCGCCTCGGCCCGCGCTGGTACCTCGGCAGCGCCGACGCGATCCTGCAGTCGCTGAACCTCGTGTACGACGAACAGCCCGAGTACGTGGCGGTGTTCGGCGCCGACCACGTCTACCGCATGGACCCCCGGCAGATGCTCGCCCAGCACATCGAGTCCGGCGCGGGCGTGACCGTGGCCGGAATACGGGTGCCGCGCGCCGAGTCGTCGTCGTTCGGCGTGATCACCCCCGGATCCGACGGGCGCACCGTCACCGGGTTCCTGGAGAAGCCCGCCGACCCTCCGGGGCTCGCCGACGCGCCCGACTGCGTCTTCGCCTCCATGGGCAACTACCTCTTCACGACCAAGGCCCTCGTCGACGCCCTGCACCGGGACGCCGAGGACCCGCACTCCGTGCACGACATGGGCGGCTCGATGCTGCCCCAGCTCACCGACCGGGGGGAGGCCGCGCTGTACGACTTCAGCGCCAACCACGTGCCGGGGGAGACCTCCCGCGACCAGGGCTACTGGCGCGACGTGGGCACGCTCGACGCCTACTACGAATCCCACATGGACCTGATCGCCGAGCGGCCCGCCTTCAACCTCTACAACCGCGACTGGCCGGTCTACACCCACTCCACCCAGCTCTCCCCGGCCCGCTTCAACGCCGGCGGCATGGCCAGCGAGTCGATCATCAGCGCGGGCTGCCTGATCCGCGGCCAGGTCACCCGGTCCGTGCTGTCACCGGGCGTGGTCGTCGACCCCGGGGCGGTCGTGCAGGGCTCGGTGCTGCACGACAACGTGCACATCGGCCGGGGTGCGGTGGTACGCGGGGCGGTGCTGGACAAGAACGTCGAGGTGCCGCCGGGCGCGACGATCGGCGTCAACCCGGAGCGGGACGCCGACCTGTACACCGTCTCCAAGGGTGGCGTGATCGCGCTGGGGAAGGGGCAGCGGGTGCCGTGACGGACGGGTCGGCCGCGGCCCCGGGAGGCGTGCGTCGCCTCTGGGGCCGTTGTCATGTCCCTGGACGTCAAACGGAATCCGTGTTGTCATTCCACTGCTGTTCCATCGATGGATGACATCGATGTCCTGAGCCATCAGCCACCACCCGTTCCCGAGGAGAGGGTCAGTGCGCACCACACGACTCAGAGACAGACTGGCGTTACTGCTCGCCGCCGCGCTGGGTGTCGCGGGACTCGCCGCCGTACCGGACGCGAGCGCGGCGGACGCCGCCGACGAGATCCACGGTCTGAAGGGCGAGTACTACACCCAGTCCGCCCCCGGCGCCTTCGACTTCCACGAGCTCAAGGCCACCGGCTTCGACCCCCGGATCGACTTCGACACCCTGGAACCCCGCCTGAACTTCGCCACCGGCCGGTCCGACGACGTCAGCGTCCGCTGGACCGGCAAGCTGGTGCCGGAGAAGACCGGCGCCCACACCTTCTCGGTCACCGGCGACAACGGCTTCCGCCTCTGGATCGGCGGACGGCTCGCCATCGACCACTGGGTCGACGACTGGGACCGCGAGCAGACCGCCGAGCCGGTCGAGCTCACGGCCGGACAGTCCTACGACCTCAAGCTGGAGTACTTCGAGCACTACGGAGGCTCCAACCTGCACCTGCGCTGGACCGAGCCCGGCGGCACCAAGGAGCCGGTGCCGCAGTCGGCGTTCCGCCTGCCCGACGGCTTCGACTACGACGGCGCGACGGCGACCACCGTGCTCGCCACGGGCCGCACCCTCGAGCTGGACTTCGCCCGGCCCCTCGCGGCGGTCCCGGCCGGCCTCACCGACCACCTCGAAGCGGTGATCGGCGGCGCCAAGTGGCCCCTGGGCGGGGCCGCGCTCGACCCGGCCGACCCCACCGTGCTCCGCGTCGCCCTCGGCGAGCCCGTCGTAGGCAACAGCACCGGCACCGCACCCGGCGCCGCCGACGTCCGCTACGACGGCGAGGGCGGCCTCACCGACGCCGACGGCAACGTTGTCAACGCGTTCTGGAGCAGCGGCGCCAACCACTCCACGTACGAACTGCGCACCCGGTGGGCCGACGACGTCGACCCGGATCACGCCCACCCGGAGTACCCGCGCCCGCAGCTCGCGCGGGATGCCTGGCGCAGTCTCAACGGCCGCTGGCAGTTCGCCGCCGCCGAGGCCGGCGAGCAGCCGCCGGTGGGCAAGCGGCTGAAGGAGCGGATCGTCGTCCCGTACCCGGTGGAGTCCCAGCTCTCCGGCATCCAGCGGCACGAGGACCGGATGTGGTACCGCCGCACCTTCACGGTGCCCCGCGACTGGCACATCGGCTCCGGGCAGCGGCTGAAGCTCAACTTCGGTGCCGTCGACTGGCAGTCCGAGGTGTACGTCAACGGCACGAAGGTCGCGGAGCACAAGGGCGGCTACGACAAGTTCGGCGCCGACGTCACCGACGCGCTGAAGCCCGGCAGCACCCAGGAGCTGATCGTCGGCGTGTACGACCCGACCGACGCGGCGAACGGCGAGAACCCGCCGCTCGGCAAGCAGCGCCTGGACCCGAGCGGCATCTGGTACACGCCCAGCTCCGGCATCTGGCAGACGGTCTGGATGGAACCGGTCGCCCGCGACCACGTCGAGTCGCTGAAGCTCACCCCGGACGTCGACGCGAGCACCCTGACCGTGGAGCCGAAGGGCGTGCGCGACGGCCTCCGGATCACCGCGACCGCCTACGCCGGACAGCGCAGGGCCGCCACGGTGAGCGGCCGCACCGGCGAGCCGCTGACCCTGAGGATCCGCGACCCGCGTCTGTGGTCGCCCGACGACCCCTTCCTGTACGACCTGAAGGTCACCGTCGGCACCGACCGTGTCCAGAGCTACTTCGGGATGCGCTCCGTCGCCGTGGAGAAGGTGGACGGCGTGCCCCGCACCGTCCTCAACGGCGAGCCCGTCTTCATGATGGCCACGCTCGACCAGGGCTTCTGGCCCGACGGCCTGCACACCGCTCCCACCGACGAGGCGCTCGCGTACGACCTGAGGCTGCACAAGCAGCTCGGCTTCAACTCGGTGCGCAAGCACATCAAGGTCGAACCCGACCGCTGGTTCTACTGGGCCGACCGGCTGGGCCTGCTGGTGTGGCAGGACATGCCCGCGATGACCGCCGGCGTGAACCCGGCCCCGGCCGCGCGCGCCGAGTACGAGCGCGAGATGAAGGAGATGATCGACGAGCACATCAGCAGCCCGTCCGTCGTCATGTGGGTCACCTTCAACGAGGGCTGGGGCCAGTACGACATCGGCCGCGTCGCCGCGCAGGCCAAGGCCTGGGACCCGACCCGCCTCGTGAACAACCAGTCGGGCCTGAACCTGGGGGCCGACGGAGGCGCCGGCGACATCATGGACGAGCACGGCTATCCGAGCCCGGCCCTGCCGCCCCGTCCGGACGGCGAGCGCGCGCTGGTCAGCGGCGAGTACGGCGGCCTGGGCCTGGCGGTGCCCGGACACGCCTGGTCGGTGCAGCAGTCCTACGTCGACGTGGACCCGGCGACGTACACCGACGACTACCTGGCCAAACTCGACGAGGTCCGTGCCCTGGTCTGCAAGGGGAGCAACGGCGCCGTCTACACCCAGATCACCGACGTCGAAGGAGAGCTGAACGGGCTGACCACCTACGACCGCGAGGTCCTCAAGCCGGACGCCGCCCGGATGAAGGCCGCCCACGAGGCGCTGATCCGCGACGCGTCCCGGCCCGCCCCCGCGGGGTGCCCGGCCGCCTGAACACCCCGCACGGCCCCCGGTCGGCCCGCAGCCGTCCGGGTGGGGAAGCGCGGGGCGGGTGGCACCGTCGGTGACCATCCGACCGCAAGCGCCCCATGAGTCACAGGAGTCCGGCCTCTTCCCGAGGGGCCGGACTTTAATCCGTTGTTAACTGTGTGTAGCTTGATCGTACTTGACCGTAATCGACGGAGGGCGATTGACTGTTTGTCCACCCGTCGTCCTTGCGAGGCACGCCCTTGACTTCCGATCTGCTCGCCCCTCTCGACCTGGCGTTCTGGAACATCGAGTCCGCCGAGCACCCCATGCACCTCGCGGCGCTCGGGGTCTTCCCGGCGCACTCGCCCACCGCGGGCGCCCACGCGGCGGACCTGCTCGCGGCCCGGGCGCCGGCAGTGCCCGGGCTGCGGATGCGGATCCGGGACTCGTGGCAGCCGCCCCTCGCCCTGCGCCGGCCCTTCTCCTTCGGCGGGGCCACCCGCGAGCCCGACCCGGGCTTCGACCCGCTCGACCACGTCCGGCTGCACGCCCCGACGACGGACTTCCACGCCCGGGCCGGCCGCCTGATGGAACGCCCGCTGGAGCGCGGCCGGCCGCCCTGGGAGGCACACGTGCTGCCCGGCGCGGACGGTGAGTCCTTCGCCGTGCTGTTCAAGTTCCACCACGCCCTGGCCGACGGACTGCGGGCCCTGGCCCTGGCGGCGGGCGTCCTCGACCCGATCGACATGCCCGCGCCGCGCCCCCGGCCCGAGGAGCCCCGGCGCCGACTCCTGCCGGACGTCCGCAACCTCCCCGACCTGGTGCGCGGCGCCCTGTCCGACGCGGGGCGCGCCCTGGACATCGGCGCCTCCGCGGCCCTGTCCACCCTCGACGTGCGCTCCTCGCCGGCCCTCACCGCCGAGCCCTCCGGCACCCGCCGCACCGCCGGGGTGGTCGTCGACCTGGACGACGTGCACCGGATCCGCAAGACCGTCGGCGGCACCGTCAACGACGTCCTGATCGCGGTCGTCGCCGGCGCCCTGCGCCGCTGGCTGGACGAGCGGGGCGACGGCAGCGAGGGCGTCGCGCCCCGCGCCCTGATCCCCGTCTCCCAGCGCCGCCCGCGCACCGCCCACCCGCAGGGCAACCGGCTCTCCGGCTACCTGATACGGCTTCCGGTCGGCGATCCCGACCCGCTCTCCCGGCTCGGCACGGTGCGCGCCGCCATGGACCGCAACAAGGACGCCGGGCCGGGCCGGGGCGCCGGTGCGGTCGCCCTGCTCGCCGACCACGTCCCGGCGCTCGGCCACCGGCTCGGCGGCCCCCTGGTCGGACAGGCCGCCCGGCTCTGGTTCGACATCCTGGTCACCAGCGTGCCCCTGCCCAGCCTCGGCCTGCGGCTCGGCGGCCACCCGCTCACCGAGGTCTACCCCCTGGCGCCGCTGGCCCGCGGCCACTCCCTGGCGGTCGCCGTCTCGACGTACCGGGGACGGGTCCACTACGGGCTCGTCGCCGACGCCAGGGCCGTGCCGGACCTCGACCGGTTCGCCCTGGCCGTGTCCGAGGAGGTGGAGACGCTCATCACTGCCTGCGGTCCCTGACCCCGCCGGGTTTGGTCCGCGGCCCCGCGCTCCGTAAAATTCCCCGTTCGAAAGCGGGCGCGACCGGAGCGCCGCGACGGTGACCAGGAACGGCAGCGGCGATGACGGTGACACAGGACGGCTCGGCGACCACGGACGAGGTGGCGAACGGGTCCGGTGACGGGACGCGGTACGGCCCCGGCATCGACCCGGAGCGACTCGCCGTCTGCCTCGGCGTGCTCGAGGAACTCGACCGGCTCGAGGTCGACCACCCCGACGCGATCGCGGTCCGCCGGGCCACCTCGCACATCTACCGGACGGTCAAGCAGCGCCGCCGCCAGGAGCGCCGGGCCGCCAAGACCGCCCACGACAAGGCGGTCACCGAGGCCACCGCCACCGGATCCGCCGAGCGCATCGACGACGAGACCGAAGGCATCCTGCCCTCCTCCCGCACCGAGGAGGGCACGATCGCGGGGATACTCCAGCGCCCGCGCTCCTGCTACATCTGCAAGCAGCGCTACGTGGAGGTCGACTACTTCTACCACCAGCTCTGCCAGACGTGCGCCGCCGAGAACCGCTTCCGGCGCGACGCGCGCGCCGACCTCACGGGCAAGCGCGCGCTGCTCACCGGCGGCCGGGCCAAGATCGGCATGTACATCGCGCTCAGGCTGCTGCGGGACGGCGCGCACACCACGGTCACGACCCGCTTCCCCAAGGACGCCATCCGCCGCTTCAAGGCCATGGACGACTCCGCCGACTGGATCCACCGCCTGGAGGTCGTCGGCATCGACCTGCGCGACCCGGCCCAGGCCGTGGCCCTGGCCGACCGGGTCGGCGAGCAGGGCCCGCTCGACATCCTGATCAACAACGCCACCCAGACGGTGCGCCGCCTGCCCTCCGCGTACGCCGCCCTCGTCGAGGGCGAGAGCGCCCCGCTGCCGGCCGGTGAGCTGCCCGCCCACCACGTCATCGGAGCCTTCGACTCCGGCGCGGTGGACGGGCTGGCCGCACTGCCTGTCGGTGTCTCGGGGCTCGACGCGCAGAAGGTGGCCGACCTCGCCCTGGTCGCCGGCAACGCCAGTGTGGTCCGGCACCGCGAGGGCACCGCCATCGACGCGGGCGGCCTGGTCCCCGACGTCGTCGACACCAACACCTGGGTGCAGACGATCGAACAGATCTCCCCGGTGGAGCTGCTCGAGACCCAGCTGTGCAACTACACGTCGCCGTTCATCCTCATCAGCAAGCTGCGTCCGGCGATGGCCGAGGCCGCGCGCAGGGCGGCCTCCGGGCGCGCCTACGTCGTCAACGTCTCCGCGATGGAGGGCGTGTTCGCCCGCGGCTACAAGGGCGCGGGCCACCCGAACACCAACGCGGCCAAGGCCGCCATGAACATGGTGACGCGGACCAGCGCCCAGGAGATGTTCGACACCGACGGCATCCTGATGACCTCGGTCGACACCGGCTGGATCACCGACGAACGCCCCCACTACGACAAACTGCGCCTGGCCGACGAGGGCTTCCACGCCCCGCTCGACCTGGTCGACGGCGCCGCCCGCGTCTACGACCCGGTCGTGCGCGGCGAGGCCGGCGAGGACCTGTACGGCGTCTTCCTCAAGGACTACGCGCCCGGCAAGTGGTGACGGCGGCACCGGGCCGACGGCCGTAATCCGCCGGCCCGTTCACCGGGCACCGCCCTACCGTGGACGGTGCGCCGGCGTGCCCGGTGCGCCGGCCCCGCGTACTTCGTGGTTCGACCCCAAGCAGGCCCGTCCCCGGGCCTGTCGCCCCGTCGGGGGGCACCGCGGGGCCATCCCGATCTCGGGCACGCCTCGCGCGCACCCGCGGCGGATCCGGTCAGTCGACCGTCCGCAGCGGGGAGTTGCGCGCCGCCACCAGTTCCAGCAGCGTGCGCCAGTCCTCCAGTACCCCGGCGTCGAAGACGGCGGTGCGGGCCTCCTCGTCGGCCTGGCGCAGGCTGAGCAGGTCGTCGTCGTGGGACCGGCCGTCCGGCAGGTCGCGCCGGTGCAGCAGGTGGGCGACGCGTGGGCCGAGCAGCGGCCGTAGCGCGTCGGCCGTGCGGCCGGCCACAGCAGCGCCCCCACGGCCGAGACCAGGCCGGCGACCTGGAGCTCCTTGTCGGCGGGGCGCCGCCGGCGCAGCAGCGCCGCGGTGCGGAGCGCGTGCCCGAGCGGATCCGCGGGGCCGGTGTCGTGACCGGTCCGCGGCCGTGCGCCCCGGCAGGCGTGCAACAGGTCCATCAGCTCTTCCACGCTGCGCGGTTCCATGCCCCGGTCCTCCCACGAGACAGCCGTTGCGGACCGCCAGCGCACCATGGCGAGCTTGCGGCGCAGCCAACGGCGACTGAACGGCACGGCCCGCGCCGCCGATGGGCACAGGCCCGGCCCGCGACATGGGCCGAACGGGTGAGACGCAGACCGGGCGAAATGTGGTGCTTCGCGGCAGACTGGCCCCAACTGTGCGCGGGACGGCGGGCAATGGTTGCCCCATGTTTTCGAGCCCCATAGAGCGCACCCCCGCTCATTTGGTTAGTCTGGAGCGGTCGGACGAGCAGTAACCGGGTGCGCACCCGCACCCACGGTCCGTCGCGGGACGGGCCGGTCCACAACGGCCCGCGCCCGCACGCGTTACCGGCGCCACCGCGTCCGAACTGCATTCGACCCACACCCGAGCGTGCGCCAGGTGCCGGACAGCAGACTGGTCGACAGGCCCCGAGGGTGACCCGACACATAAGGAGTGCGCGGTGACACCGGAGACGACGACGAATCCCGAGCAACGTCCCGAGGAACGTGCCGAGCGCGGGGGGCGCCGGCCCGGAGAGATCGGCAGCCTCGACGTGTGGGCACGGTCCGCCCCCATCCGCCTCGCGGGCTACGAGGAGGACCTCGCCGAGCCGCACATCCTGCCCAGCGTGGACTGACCCGCCGCAGGGCCCGCCGGACGCGTGGGCGTGCCAGACTCACGCCCATGCTGATCAGGGAAGCCACGGCCGCCGACTGGCCGCACATCTGGCCCTTCTGGCACCGCATCGTCGCGGCCGGCGAGACCTACGCCTGGGACCCGGACACCCCCGAGGACGTCGCCCGCGACCTGTGGATGAACCCCGCCAAGCACGTCCTCGTCGCCGAGGACGACACCGGTACCGTCGTCGGGTCCGCCTACGTCACCCCCAACTACGGCGGTCCCGCCGCCCGCATCGCCAACGCGGGCTTCATGGTCGACCCGGACCGGGCCGGCCGGGGCACCGGCCGGGCCCTCGCCGAACACGTCCTGGCCACCGCCAGGGCCGACGGGTACCGGGGCATGGTCTTCAACGCCGTCGTCGAGACCAACCCGGCCGTCGGCCTGTGGACCTCCCTCGGCTTCACCGTCCTCGGCACGGTGCCGGACGCCTTCGACCATCCTCGGCACGGCCCGGTCGGCCTGCACATCATGTACCGCGCCCTGTAGGGGCCGCGGTCAGTCCAGCGGAGCCGTCCGCCGCCACGGACGCAGCGCCTCGATCCGCTCCGCCAGCTCCAGCAGCGTCGCCTCCGACCCGGGGCGCCCCACCAGCTGCACGGCGCAGGGGGCGCCCGAGGGCAGCGTGCCGAACGGCACCGACATCGCGGGCCAGCCGGTCAGGTTCCACGGCGGCGTGAAGGGCGAGTACGCCGAGTTGGCCGCCACGTTGCGCAGCCAGCCCCGCTCGTGCCACGGGCCGGCCTTGGGCGAGCGGCGGGCCAGTGCCGGGGTGAGCAGCACGTCGTACTCGGCGAAGAACGGCTCCAGGCGCTCGCGCAGCCGCTCGCGGCCTCCGCCGGCCGTCACCGTGCGCACGAAGCGCCGCCCGATGCCCGCGTGCACCCGGGTGCGCCGGGCCAGCCCGCGTGTGTCGAGACCCCGCGCGTCCACCGCCGTCCCCGCCGTCCAGTGGGTCACGGCGGTCACGCCCAGCGACGCCGGGTAGGGCGGGTCGGCCCGCCGCACCTGGTGCCCGGCCCGCATCAGCACCCCGGCCGCCTCACGGACGGCGTCCGCGTACGGGCGGGAGACGGTGACCCCGGCGAGCGGGCTGCGCGGGGAGACGGCGACCCGCAGGCTGCCGGACTCCGCGCGGCGGAACCGTCCGACCTCCGCCGCGTCGCTCGCGGGACCGGCGCCGGGATCACCGGCGAGCACCGAGAGCATCAGGCGGGCGTCCTCGACCGTGGTGGCCAGCGGTCCGTTCTCGGACATGCCGAACCAGTCGCCTTCGCCGATGCCGGCCGGGACCACGCCGTGGCCCGGCTTGATGGTGACCAGACCGCAGTTGGCCGCCGGGATGCGCAGGGAGCCCATGCCGTCGTTGCCCAGCGCCAGTGGCACCAGGCCGGCCGCGACCGCCGCGGCGCTGCCGCCCGACGAACCACCCGCGGTGCGCGTCGGGTCCCACGGGTTGCGAGAGGTGCCGTGCACGCCCTCGGTGGTGCCGAACACGCACAGCTCGGGCACGTTCGTCAGCCCCACGACCACCGCGCCCGCCGCCCGCAGCCGGGCCACGGTGACGTGGTCGGCCGCGGCGGGCGTGTCCGGCGTCGCCGCGGAGCCGACCCGGGTGGACTCGCCGCGCACCGCGAGGTTGTCCTTGACGGCCACCGGGACGCCGGCCAGCGGCAGTTCGGCCAGATCGCCCCGGGCACCCACCTCATCGGCCTCCGCGAGGGCCGCCTCCGCGCGCACCGCCCGGAAGGCGCCGACGCGGCCGTCGAGCCGCTCGATCCGGGCGAGGTACGACGCCACCACCTCGCGCGGCGTGACCCGCTTCTCGCGTACGGCGGCGGCGATCTCGGCGGCGGTCCGGCCGGCCCAGTCGGTCACGGGAGCTCCTCGGTGTCGTGCGTGCGGTGCGGGGACGGGATTACTGGCGAGTACGCACAGAGCACTCTGCCCGTCCGGACGCCTCCGCGTCGAGAGTCCGGTGCCCGTCGGCCACCCGTTCGGATCCGCCCGGCGACGGCCCCGCCCCGGACAGGCCGGGCACGCCGCACGGTTCGAAGGGCCGGCCGTGGGGGAGTTTCACACCACGCCGGCCCCGTCACCGCGACCCACCCCTGGCAGCCCCCGCCCCGCCAACCCTGGAGCGCCCCGCATGCATGACGACCGCAGCCTGGTCGAAGCCCGCCTCAGGCGCGTCCTCGACGAGCGCGTCCGCCCCGCCGTGTACCCCGACTCCGTGCCGCTGGACGTGGCGGTCTGGCACGCGCCCGGCGAGCCCGTCCCGGTCGCGGAGGGACTCGCGGCGGAACCCGCGCCCATCGAGGTGGGCGCCCGCTGGGGCGCGCCCTGGGGCACCAGCTGGTTCCGGGTCACCGGCACCGTGCCCGAGGAGTGGGCCGGCCGGACCGTCGAGGCGGTCCTCGACCTCGGCTTCGACGAGAACATGCCCGGCTTCCAGTGCGAGGGCCTCGTCTACCGGCCCGACGGCACCCCGGTGAAGGGCCTCAACCCGCGCAACCAGTGGGTGCGGATCGGTTCCCCCGTGGAGGGCGGCGAGGAGGTGCGCCTGCACGTGGAGGCCGCGTCCAACCCGGTCGTCTTCGGCCCCCGCCCCTTCGTGCCCACCCCGCTCGGCGACAAGGACACGGCGGGCGACGAGCCGCAGTACACGCTCGCCCGCATGGACCTGGCCGTCCTCGACGAGACGGTGTGGAATCTCGTGCTCGACCTGGAGGTGCTCGGCGAGCTGATGGCCGAGCTGCCCGTGGAGTCGCCGCGGCGCTGGGACATCCTGCGCGCCGTGGACAGGGCTCTCGACGCCATCGACCTCCAGGACGTGAACGGCACGGCGGAACGGGCCCGTGCGCGCCTCACCGAGGTGCTGTCCGCCCCCGCCGTCGCTTCCGCGCACCGCATCAGCGCCGTCGGCCACGCGCACATCGACTCGGCGTGGCTGTGGCCGCTGCGCGAGACCGTGCGCAAGGTCGCCCGCACCGTCTCCAACGTGACCGCCCTCCTGGAGGACGAGCCGGACTTCGTCTTCGCCATGTCGCAGGCCCAGCAGTGGGCGTGGGTGCGCGACCACCGGCCCGAGGTGTGGGCGCGGGTGAAGAAGGCCGTCGCGGACGGGCGCTTCGTGCCGGCCGGCGGCATGTGGGTCGAGTCCGACACCAATATGCCCGGCTCGGAGGCGATGGCCCGGCAGTTCGTTCACGGCAAGCGGTTCTTCCTCGACGAGTTCGGCGTCGAGAACGACGAGGCGTGGCTCCCGGACACCTTCGGCTTCGCCGCCGGACTGCCGCAGATCATCAAGGCGGCCGGCGCCAGGTACCTGCTGACGCAGAAGATTTCCTGGTCACGGACGAACGCCTTCCCGCACCACACCTTCCGCTGGGAGGGGATCGACGGCACCCGGATCTTCACGCACTTCCCGCCCGTCGACACCTACAACTGCTCCATGAAGGGCAGCGAGATCGCCCACGCGGCGCGGAACTTCAAGGACAAGGGGGTCGCCCGGCACTCCCTCGCCCCCACCGGCTGGGGAGACGGAGGCGGCGGCACCACCCGCGAGATGATCGCCAAGGCGGCCCGGCTGCGCGACCTCGAGGGCTCGGCGACGGTCGAGTGGGAGACCCCGCACGCCTTCTTCGAGAAGGCCGAGGCCGAGAACCCCCGGCCGCCCGTCTGGGCCGGCGAGCTCTACCTCGAGCTCCACCGCGCCACCCTCACCAGCCAGGCGAGGACCAAGCAGGGCAACCGGCGCAGCGAACACCTCCTGCGCGAGGCCGAGCTGTGGGCGGCCACGGCCGCCGTGCGCGCCGGCTTCCCCTATCCGTACGAGGACCTGGACCGCATCTGGAAGACGGTGCTGTTGCACCAGTTCCACGACATCCTGCCCGGCTCCTCCATCGCCTGGGTGCACCGCGAGGCACGCGCGACCTACGACCGCGTCGCCGCTGAGCTGAACGGGATCGTCGACGCCGCCCAGCGCGCGCTCGCGGGCGAGGGCGGCACCCCGCTCCTCTTCAACTCCGCCCCGCACACCCGCGCCGGCGTCCCGGCGGGCGCCGCCGCCACGCCCGCCGTCGAGGGACGCACCGGCCTCACGCCCCGCCCCGGCGGCGGGCACGTCCTCGACAACGGTCTGCTGCGCGTGGAGATCGACGCGCGCGGCCTGGTCGTGTCGGCGTACGACATCGCCGCCGACCGCGAGACCATCGCCCCGGGCGGGGCGGGCAACCTGCTCCAGCTCCACCAGGACCTCCCCAACATGTGGGACGCCTGGGACGTCGACGAGTTCTACCGCAACACGGTCACCGACCTCACCGACGCCGACGAGGTCGCCCCCGGCGACGACGGCGCATCGGTGCGGATCGTCCGCTCCTTCGGCTCCTCCCGCGTCACCCAGCTGCTGACGCTGGCACCGGGGGAGCGGCGGCTGGACGTGGACACCGAGGTCGACTGGCACGAGACGGAGAAGTTCCTCAAGCTCGCCTTCCCCCTCGACGTGCACGCCGGACGGTACGCGTCGGAGACCCAGTTCGGGCACTTCCACCGGCCCACGCACACCAACACCAGCTGGGAGGCCGCCAAGTTCGAGGCCTGCAACCACCGCTTCGTCCACTTGGAGGAACCCGGCTGGGGCGTCGCCGTGGTCAACGACTCGACGTACGGGCACGACGTCACCCGGACCGTCCGCACCGACGGCGACGCCGGCACGACCACCACGGTCCGCGTGTCCCTGCTGCGCGCCCCGCGCTTCCCGGACCCCGAGACCGACCAGGGCGTGCACCGCTTCCGGCACGCGCTGGTGCCGGGCGCGGGCATCGGCGACGCCGTGCGCGAGGGCTGGCGGATCAACCTCCCGGAGCGGCGGGTCACCGGCGCCCGGGAGGTCGCGCCGCTGGTGACCGTGGACGGGGACGCCGTCGTGGTGACCGCCGTCAAGCTCGCCGACGACGGCAGCGGAGACCTGGTCGTCCGTTTCCACGAGGCCCACGGCGGCCGGGCCCGCGCCACGCTCACCACCGGGTTCGCGGCCACGGACGTCCAGGTGACCGACCTGCTGGAACGCCCGCTCGCGGACGCGGAGGCACCCAGGCCGGACGGCGGCCGGATCGCCGTACGGCTGCGGCCGTTCCAGCTGATGACCCTGCGGCTGAAACGCGCCTGACGGCACCGGCGCTCACACCAGCCGGGTCGGCGGCAGGAACTCCCGGACATACGTCCGCTCCCACCAGGCGCCCGTCTCCCGCAGCTCGCGCCAGGTCGTGTACCGGTAGCGGAACAGGCGCGCCCGGACGAAGCGGGGCGGCGCGCCGGGCGGGAACGGGGAGTGGCGCAGCAGTCCCAGCGTGGCCCGGTCGTCCTCCAGCAGCCGTTCCACGAAGGCGCCGAACCACGGTCCGGCGTACGACGGCGACAGCGCGGCGAACCACATCAGCCAGTCCAGCCGCAGATGGTAGGGCGCGAACTGGCGCGGCCGGCGCCGCGGGTCCCCGGGCTTGCCCCGGAACTCGTACTCCCGCCAGTCCGAGTCCTCGCGCGCCACCTCGTCGGCGGTCCCCTCGATCACCACCTCGTAGCGGACCCGGCTGACGCTGCCGAACGCGCCGTAGGTGTTGACCAGGTGCAGCGGGTCGAAGGACCGGTTCATCACCTGCCGGCGGGAGATCATGTTGAGGACCGGCCGGTGGCTGAGGAAGACCAGGAGCGCCGCCACCGCGAGGACCACGACCACGTACCACAGCGGAGCGCCGGGCACGGACGGCGGACGGGCCGGGAACCGGATCGCCGACAGGGCCAGCACGATGGTGATCCAGTTCAGCCAGGCGAAGTTGCCCGACAGCACCAGCCAGAGCTGGGTGACGATCATGAGCGCCGCGGCGGCGGTCGCGACGGGCTGCGGTGTGAACAGCAGGAAGGGCACCACCAGCTGCGTGACGTGGTTCGCGGCCACCTCCACGCGGTGCGCCGGCCGGGGCAGGTGGTGGAAGTACCAGCTCAGCGGACCTGGCATCGGCTGGGTCTCGTGGTGGTGATCCAGGCAGGTGAGCTTCCGCCAGCACTCGTCGCCGCGCATCTTGATCAGTCCCGCCCCGAACTCGACGCGGAAGAGCAGCCAGCGCAGCAGGAAGAGGACGACGATCGGCGGGGCCACCTCCTCGTTGCCGAGGAAGACGGCGAGGAACCCCGTCTCCAGCAGCAGGGACTCCCAGCCGAACGAGTACCAGGTCTGTCCGACGTTCACGACCGACAGGTACAGCGCCCAGGGCACCAGCCACAGCAGCATGGCCCCCCACAGCGGCAGTAACGAGTCCAGGCCCGCCACCAGCGCCGCCGACACCGCGCAGCCCGCCCAGACACAGCCCGCGAAGAAGCGGTCCGAGTAGCGCAGCTGGAACAGGCTCGGCGCCCGTTTGAACGGCACCCGCTCGACGAACCGGGGCACCGGCAGCATGCCGCGTTCTCCGATCAGCGCGCGGAACTGCAGGGCCGCCGTCACGAACGCGACCAGGTACATGACGGCCAATGCCCGCTGGAAGACCAGCCGGGTCAGCCAGTAGTCGGGTGCGGTGAACCACTCCACGGCGGGCTCCTCTCGTGCCACGCCCCGGGTACCCCGGCCGCCCGGCGTCCCGGCAGCGGATCAGGAGTCGAATAATCGGGCAAATGCTGGCAAGGTGGGGCGCATGGTTGATCGGGGAGCGAGCGCCCTGGCACTCCCGGACGACTGGCCCGCCCACCCGGAGCCGATCCTGGCGCTGAACCGCATGGGGAGCTTCGACTGGGACCTGGACGCCGGGTTGCTGCACATGGACGCCCAGGCGCACGAGGTGTTCGACCTGCGCCAGGACGAGTTCGACGGTCGCCCCGAATCCCTGGCGGTCCGGGTCCCGACGGCCGAGGGACACCGCCTGGACACCCTGGTCGCCCAGGCGATGAAGGACGGCAGCGAGAACTACGGCACCTACTTCCGCATGCGCTGCCGCGACGGCAGCCTGCGCTGGGCCCACACCCAGGGCTACATCCGGCGCGACGGGACCGGCCGGCCCCGCCGCATCATCGGCATCGTGCGCGACGCCACCCAGGAACTCGGCGACATAGAGGCCCGCCGCGAGCAGGCCGCCCAGGACGAGGCCCGCCGGCAGCAGACCAACGTCGTGCAGCTCGCCACGGCCGCCCTCGCGCACGCCCGCACCGTGGACGACGTGATCGGCACCCTCAAGGACACCCAGGGCCTCACCCACCTGGGCGCCACCAGCGTCGTCATGGGCCTGGTGGAGGCCGACCGCATCCTGCTGGTCGCCGAGGGGCCCGACGGCAGTTTCGTCCACGGCACCCGTGTCACCGGCGTCGACGAGGCCTACCCGATGAGCGAGGCCGTCCGCACGCTCAGCCCGCGCTTCATCGAGTCGCCCCAGGAGTTCGCGGAACGCTATCCGATCCTGTGGCCGCACCTCACCGGTCTGCACATCACCGCGGCGGCCTATCTGCCGCTGATCGCCCAGGCACGGCCCATCGGCGCCCTCGGCCTGCTGTACAGCGACCGGCAGGGGTTCTCGCCCGAGGACCGCAACGTGCTCGTGGCCCTCGGCAGCAGCATCGCGCAGAGCCTCCAGCGCGCCATGCTCTACGAGCAGGAGATGGACCTCGCCGAGGGCCTTCAGCAGGCCATGCTGCCGCGCACCATCCCCGACGTCCCCGGCTGCGACGTCGCCGTCCGCTACCGGGCCGCCAGCATCGGCGGCTCCCTCGGCCGCGACATCGGCGGCGACTGGTACGACCTGATCCCGCTGCCCCGCGGACGCGTCGGCGCCGTGATCGGCGACGTCCAGGGCCACGACACGCACGCCGCCGCCGTCATGGGCCAGCTGCGCATCGTGCTGCGCGCCTACGCCGCGGAGGGCCACCCGCCGGCCACGGTGATGGCGCGGGCCTCGGTCTTCCTCCACGAGCTCGACACCGACCGCTTCGCGACCTGCCTGTACGCGGAGGCCGACCCGGTCACCGGAGTGGTCCAGGTGGTCCGCGCCGGGCACCTCGACCCGCTGCTGCGGCACGCCGACGGCAGCTGCCGCCGCGTCCCCGTGGAAGGCGGGCTGCCGCTCGGCCTGTCCGCCGAGTTCGGGCGCCTCGCCTACCCGGTCGGCACCGTCGAGCTGGATCCGGGCAACACCCTGCTGCTGTGCACCGACGGGCTGGTCGAGGAGCCCGGCGCCGACCTCGACGACGGGATGCGGGCCCTCGCGGAGCTGGTCGCCTCCGGCCCGCAGAACGCGGGCAGGCTCGCCGACCGGCTGATCGAGGCGGCCGAGCAGCGCCGCGGCGACGACGACATGGCCCTGCTCGTGCTGCGCCGCCGGGCCCCGGACTCGCCCCGGATCGGCGGCCGGGTCCGCCGGTACGTCGCTCCGGGCGACCCCGAGGCCCTCGCCGGGGCCCGGCACGCGATCCGCGCCGCGGTGCGCGGCTGGGGCGACGAGGACCACGCCGACGCGATCGAGCTGGTCGCCGACGAGCTGCTGACCAACTCCCTCATGCACACCGAGGGCTCCGCCATCGTCACCCTGCGCTTCCTCTCCGGCACCGACCGCCGGCTGCGGGTCGAGGTCGAGGACACCTCCAGCGCGCTGCCGCGCCGCCGCGACGCCGGGGACTCCGGGGTCTCCGGACGGGGACTGTGCCTGGTCGAGACCCTCGCGGACGCGTGGGGCGTCGAGGCGCGCGGCAGCGGCAAGTGCGTGTGGTCGGAGTTCGTGATGCCGCACGCCTGACGCCGCACGCCTGATGCCGCACGCCTGAGAGCGCAGGCCCGAGACCGCACCGTCGAGGGCGCGTGCCGTGGCCCGGCGCCGCCGGCCGGCGGTGGCACCCTGGACACATGCCCGAACTGCCCGAGGTCGAGGCGCTCAGGGACTTCCTGACCGAGCATCTCGACGGCCGCGAGATCGTCCGGGTGCTGCCCGTCGCGATCAGCGTCCTGAAGACGTACGACCCCCCGCCCACCGCCCTGGAGGGCCGTCGGGTGACCGCCGTGCACCGCTACGGCAAGTTCCTCGACGTCGAGACCGCCGGGGGCCTCCATCTGGTGACCCATCTGGCCCGCGCCGGCTGGCTGCACTGGAAGGACAGCCTCCCCGACGGCATGCCCCGGCCCGGCAAGGGCCCCCTCGCCCTGCGCGTCGCGCTGGACACCGGCGCGGGCTTCGACCTGACCGAGGCGGGCACGCAGAAGCGGCTCGCCGTGTACGTCGTGTCCGACCCGCAGGAGGTGCCGGGCGTGGCCAGGCTCGGCCCGGACCCGCTCGCCGACGACTTCACCGAGGCGCGTCTCGCCGCGCTCCTCGCCGGCGAGCGGCGGCAGCTCAAGGGCGCCCTGCGCGACCAGGGCCTGATCGCGGGCGTGGGCAACGCCTACAGCGACGAGATCCTGCACGCCGCGAGGATGTCCCCCTTCAAGCCGACCGCCTCGCTCACCGACGAGGAGACGACACGGCTGTACACGGCGCTGCGCACCACGCTGACCGAGGCGGTCGAACGCTCCCGGGGACTGGCGGCCGGCCGGCTCAAGGCCGAGAAGAAGAGCGGTCTGCGCGTCCACGGCCGTACCGGCGAGCCCTGCCCGGTCTGCGGCGACACCATCCGCGAGGTGTCCTTCAGCGACTCCTCCCTCCAGTACTGCCCGACCTGCCAGACCGGCGGCAGGCCGCTGGCCGACCGGAGACTGTCGCGGCTGCTGAAGTGACGGACCCGGCACCTCCTGGCCGCTCACCCGACGGGGAGGGTCACCAGGCGCTCCCCGTCCATGGTCCGCACCTCGTAGCGGGCGGTCTGGCCGGGGCGCAGCGCCGCGCCGCCGCGCAGGGTGCTGGGCCCGGCGTCGTGGTCCGGGACGCTCCAGGTGGTGACCGTCTCCTCGGCTCCGTCACGGCCGACGGCGACGAGCCTGCAGGAGCGCGGGCCCGCCCCGTCCTTGACCTCGAGCTCCACGTCGCTGCCCCAGGCCTCGTCCTCTGCCGTGACCTGCGCCCACACCCCCGTCCGCTCGTCGGTCGCGGTGACCCGGACACCCGGGGCGTCCCGTTGGGCCTTAAGCGCGAGGGCGGGGCCGGCCACGGCGCACACCACGGCGGCGGCCACCGCGTACAGCAGTCGCCGGCGGCCGGCCCGGTGGTGCGCCGCCACCTGCGACAGCAGGCGGTCCAGCAGCTTCGGCCCGGGCCGGGACAGGGGGTGGACCAGACGCGGCGTCGCCCCCCGGTACAGCATCAACTGACGGGCGGTGGGACCGAACTCCGTCACCTGCGCCGTGCACCGGGGGCATTCCATGAGGTGGTCCTCGAAGCGGAACGCGTCCGCCTCGTCCAGCACGCCGAGCGCGTAGGCGCCGACGTCGCGATGCCTCTCCAGGGACCTCATGCCGAATCCTCGTGCCGTCGGGTGCGGGTGGGGGGTGCTCCGTGCCCCCACCGGTACGCACCGGACAGCCGAATCACTCAAGCCACGCACGGAATCGCCACCAGGAGTTCGGAGCGGCCGGGCCCGTGGATTGGTCCGTGCGCGAAGAAATCGCTTAGGCGGTCAGAAGAGGTGGATGGCGAGGTGGCCGAGGGGCAGCCCCAGCTGCCAGGCCGGGGTCCACACCTTCGGGCCCTCGTCCTCCCCGCCGCCCGGGGCGCCGCCGGGCACCGCGTTCAGGTCCGGGGCGAGCAGTTCGGTCTCCTCGAGCCAGCGCCAGGCCGCCCGGGCCAGTTCCAGGTCCGGCGAGTGCCGCCCGGCGGTGTCGGCCGTGACCTCGGCCAGCCGCTCCCGCACCCACGTCTGCCACGGCTGGTCGTAGGCCGTCAGGGACAGCCACGTCTCCAGGTGGGTGACGACACGGATGCCGCTGAGCTCGTTCTCGGTGTCGGAGAGGAAGACGGTCAGCGCCAGCGCGTCGCGTCCGGCGCGGAACTCGAAGGACGTCGGCGGCATCAGGTCGCCGGTCCGCAGCAACTCGTCGGCGATGTACTCGGCGTAGAGCCACGCCATCGGGACGGTCAGTTCGCCTCCGCCGGTGCCGTCCGTGCTCTCTTGCCCTCTGTGCGGCATCCCTTCCTGCCTTCCTCCGGTGCGTACGCGTCGCCCGGCCCGGGTCATGGGCCCCCGTCCGGAACACGGATGAGGACAGCCGATTACTCAACCGGGGTCCACGGCAAGGCGCTTTACGGAGGCTTGACCCAAGGGTCGGTTTCACCGCAGGTCGGCGGCGTATCCCGGTAGCACCCTGCGCAGGGCGCGCAGCGCGTAGTAAGCGCGCGACTTCACGGTACCGGGCGGGATGCCGAGGGCCGTCGCGGCTTCCGCCACACTCGCCCCCTGGAAGTACACGAGCACCAGGACGTCACGGTGCTCCGGCGTGAGTGTCTTCACAGCCTCCCGCACGTCGAGGGCGGCGGCGGCCCGTTCGGCGTGGTCGGCGCAGACCGGAGCGTTCTCCAGCACCGCGTCGCCGACCTCGGCCGGCCTCGCCTGGCGGGCCCGGCGTGCGTCGATCGCCAGCCGCCGGGCCACGGTGAGCAGCCAGGGCCGCACCGAGTCGAAGGCGTCGGCGCGCAGCGCCTCGGGGTGCTGCCAGGCACGCACCAGGGTCTCCTGCACGAGGTCCTCGGCGCGCTGGCGGTCGCCGTCGCTGAGCCGCAGCAACAGGGCGAAGAGCGGCCGGCCGTGCTCGCGCTGCAGTGCGGCGAGCTCGTGCTCGGCGGTCGTCGCGTCGGGGAGGGTGATTCCGGCCGTCATGGCCGTATGGCATCGCAGGGCCCCGTGCGGGGACAGGGCGCGCGCACGGGTCTGCGACGGACGGTCGATCGCGTCGGTGAACGGTCCGACGAACGGTCGGCGGCCCTCCTTCCGCGCACACCGGACGGGCTAATGGGCGTGTCGGAGCCCTCTGTGACCGTATCGATCTCTTTACCTGTTTATGCGTAAATGTGATTTTTCCTCGTGCATGCGATCCCAGCGGAGTGAACGGATGATCACACGCAGTCGGCAGGTGGCACTGGCCCTGACCGTCCTCCTCACCGCGGGCGCGGCCTGTCAGGCCCGCGACCACGAGCCGCCGGCGCGGCCGGCCCCCGCCCCGTCCGCCGCCCCCGCCGGAGCCTTCACGCTCGTCGCCTCCGGCGACGTCCTGCCGCACGACTCGATCAACGAGCGGGCGCGCTTCGACGCGGGCGGCACCGGCTACGACTTCCGCCCCATGCTGGCGGGCGCGAAGCCCGTCGTGGCGCGCGCCGATCTCGCCCTGTGCCACATGGAGACGGTGTACGGGGCGAACGGCGACTACAGCGGCTACCCCCTCTTCAAGTCCCCGCCCGAGGTCGCCGCGGCCCTCGCCGCCACCGGCTACGACGGCTGCTCCACCGCCTCCAACCACACCTTCGACGCCGGTGCGGACGGCATCCGCCACACCCTCGACGCCCTCGACCGCGCCGGAGTGCGGCACGCCGGCTCCGCCCGGACCGAGGGCGAGGCGCGCACCACGACGATCCTGCGCGCGGGCGCGGCCCGGGTCGCCCACCTCGCCTACACGTTCGACACCAACGGCCGCCCGGCGCCGCAGGGGCAGCCGTGGGCGGTCCAGCTGATCGACGAGGACCGGATCGTCACGGACGCGCGGGCCGCCCGGCAGGCCGGCGCCGACGTCGTCGTGGTGTCCCTGCACTGGGGCACCGAGTGGCAGGACGAACCCGACGACGAGCAGCTGGCCCTGGCCGACCGCCTGACCGCCGCGCGCAGCGGCGACCGCCCCGCCGTCGACCTCATCCTCGGCACCCACGCCCATGTCCCGCAGGCGTACGAGAAGGTCAACGGCACCTGGGTGGTCTACGGGATGGGCGACCAGATCGCCGGCGAGATGATCAACGACGAGGGCGAGCGCGATCCGCGCGGCAACCAGTCGAGCATCGGCCGCTTCACCTTCGCCCCGCCCGCCCGTCCCGGTGAGCGGTGGCGGGTGACGAAGGCCGAGTTCGTCCCGCAGCTCTTCGACCCCGCCGCCGGCCGGATCGTGGACCTCGGCCGCCTGGAGAAGGATCCCGAGGCGCGCGCCGTGCGCGACCGGATCCGGGACGTGGTGCTCAGCCGCGGCGCCGCCGAGGACGGGCTGGTGATGGGGGAGTAGCGCCGTCCGGCCGTCCTCCCGGGCTCACCCGACGTCCACGTGGTCGAGGGCGTGCAGCATCTCGCCGAGTACGCGGAGGCAGGCCGTCACGTCGGCCGCCGTGAGCGCGCCGCCGACCTCGCGGAGCACGGCGTGCTCGTGGCCGAGGACCTCGGTGACCGTGCTCCGGCCCGTGTCGGTGAGCCGGATCAGCGACGACCGCCGGTGGGCGGGGTTCGGGACGCTCTCCACCAGACCGCGGGCCGCCGCGTCGTTCACCATGCGCTGCACGAACTGACGGCTGATCGCCTGCGCCCGGCCCATCTGCGGCACGGTCATCGGCCCGCCCCGGTGCAGCAGGGTCAGCACGGCACGGACCCCGACGGACACGCCGTCGCGGGCCAGGCCCTGCTCGACGCTGCGCTGGGTGCGCCGGTAGAGGGGGCCGACCAGGTCGTACACCTCGGCCAGACGGTGGCCGAGTTCGTCCGGAGCGAGGGGAGCGGTGGTGTCGTCCATCCCCTCATCATGACACCCAGGTTGCCAAATCTCCGCCAGAATGACACCTTGGTTGTCATGAATGCTCCCTCGGATCTGCGCTTCTTCACCTCCACCGACGGCGACCTCGCCTACCGCGACACCGGCACGGGCGACCCGGTCGTCCTGCTGCACTCGGGCTTCGCCGACCACCGGGTCTTCGACGCCCAGGTACCGGCCCTGGCCGCCACCCACCGCGTGATCGCACCCGACGTCCGCGGCCACGGCTCCTCGGCCAACGCCACCGAGCCGTTCCGCTGGGCCGACGACCTCGCCGTCCTGCTGCGCCACCTCGACGCCGGCCCCGCGGTCCTCGTCGGTGTCTCGATGGGCGGCGCCATCGCCACCGACACCGCGCTGGAGTACCCCGAGCTGGTCCGCGCGGCCGTCGTGTGCGGCGCGGCCACCAGCGAGTTCGAGTACACCGACCCCTGGGCCCGCGCGGTGCAGGCCGAGCAGGGCAGGGCCCTGGCCGCCGGAGACCTCGAGGGCTGGCTCGCGGCCTTCCTGCGCTTCGTGCCCGGCGAGCACCGCACGGTCGAGGACATCGACCCGGACATCCTGCGCCGGGTGCGGGAGATGGCCGTCGGCACCCTCTCGAAGCACACACCGGGAGAGAAGAACCACCACGTGCCCGTGACCGACACCTGGGCCCGTGTCCCGAAGATCGACGTCCCGGTCCTCACCGTCAACGGCGCCCTCGACGCCCCGGACCTGATCGCGGAGGCGGAACGGCTCGCCCGTACGGTCCGGGACGGCCGTTCCGTGACCATGGAGGGCACCGCGCACTACCCGAACATGGAGCGGCCCGAGGAGTTCAACCGGATCCTGCTCGACTTCCTGCGCGGCCTCTAACGGCCCGCCAGCTCCGACTTCCGGTAGGAGTAGCTGAAGTAGATCACCAGGCCGATCACGAACCAGACGGCGAAGCGCACCCAGGTCTGCCACTGCAGGAACGTGATCAGCCAGATCGAGAAGACGATGCCCAGCGCCGGCACGAAGGGCATCCACGGCGTACGGAAGGTGCGCGGCAGGTCCGGCTGCCGGTAGCGCAGCACGATCACCGCCGCGCACACGACCACGAACGCCAGCAGGATGCCGATGTTGGTCAGCTCCGCCGCCTCGCCGATCGGCAGGAAGCCGGCGATCAGGGCGGACGCGACCCCGACGATCCAGGTGACCCGGGTCGGCACGTGCCGCGTCGGGTGCGTCTTGGCGAACCACTTGGGCAGCAGCCCGTCCCGGCTCATGCTGAACCACACACGGGTGACGCCCAGCATGAAGGTGAACATCACGGTGAGGATGCCGATGATCGCGCCCACCGCGATGACGTCGGCCAGACCGCTGAGCCCCACCGACTTGAAGGCCGTCGAGAAGCCGCTCTCGGGGTCGATCTCCTTGTAGTCCTGCATGCCGGTCAGCACCAGACAGGCCGCCACGTACAGCACCATCGAGATGATCAGCGAATAGATGATCGCCTTCGGCATGTGCCGCTGGGCGTCCTTGGACTCCTCGGCCGCCGTCGACATGGCGTCGTAGCCGAAGACCGCGAAGAACACCGTCGCCGCACCCGTGAAGGCACCGCCGACCCCGAACGGGAAGAACGGCTGGTAGTTCGAGGTGCTGATGTGGAAGAAGCCGACGCCGATCACCAGCAGCACCACCAGCACCTTCAGCACGACCACCACCATCTCGAAGCGGGCCGCGTTCCTGATGCCGAGCGTCAGCAGATAGGCGATCAGCAGGCACAGCACCGCCGCGAACAGGTCGACCCGGTGCCCGTCGCCGGTGCCCGGCGCGCCGAGCATCCAGTTCGGCAGGTCGGCCCCCATCTCACCGATCAGGAAGCTGAAGTAGCCGGAGATGCCGATGGCGACCACCGCCACGATCGCCGTGTACTCCAGCAGCAGGTCCCAGCCGATGAACCAGCCGACCAGCTCACCCAGCACCGCGTAGCCGTAGGTGTAGGCCGAACCGGCCTTCGGGATGAGGCCGGCGAACTCCGCGTAGGACAGCGCAGCCGCCGCGCTCGCGACACCGGCGATGAGGAAGGAGATCAGGACCGCCGGACCCGCGGTGCCGTTGGCGACCGTGCCGGCCAGGGTGAAGATGCCGGCACCGATGATGCCGCCCACGCCGATGGCCGTCAGCTGCCACAACCCCAGCGACCGCACCAGGCCGGCACCCTGTCCGGCCTCCGTGTCCTCGATGTGCTCGATGGGTTTGCGGCGGAGAACGCCTTCACCCATGCGGAATCCGGCCATGCGCCCCACCTCTTCGTGATCGGCAAACGGCTGACGGTGGATCATGATGACTCACTCGCGTCCCCGACGGAAGGCACGACGCACGCACCGGACCGGCCGATGTCACGGCACCACGGTCACCGGCCAGCGCCCCGCCTTCACCAGCCTCACCGCGACCGAACCGACGATCCGGTGCCCGGCCTGCTCGGACGCCCCCACGACCACGGCGTCCGCGCGTAGCTCGTCGGCCGCCTTCACCAGGCCGTTGTAGGGGTCGCCGCGGAAGGTGTGGAACTCCCAGCGCACGTCGAATATCCCCTTGGACCGCTCGGCCGCCTCCCGGATCTGGGCCACCAGGCCCTCGGCGATCTCGTCGGTCGTGTCCGCCACCGGTGCGCCGAGCGCCGCGCCGGCCGCCAGCACCGGCTGCACGTACACCACGGCGAGCAGCGCGCCCTGCCGCCGGGCCAGACCACCGGCGTAGGCCGCCGCGCGCAGCGAGGAGTCGGAGCCGTCCACCCCGGCCACGATGACCTTCGGCCCGTCCGTGCCCCGTTCGAACTGATGGGAGTGCTGTTGCGTCACGCGGCGAGGCTATCGGACCCCCCGGACCCGCCCGGCCCCGGCCGTTCGCCTCGCGCCGGCCGCGGGGCGGACGGCACCGGGGAGCGGCCCCAATGGGCCGGCCGGGTGGTTCCGTGCCGCCGCACCGGTGGCGTTCGCGGGCGTCGGCCGCCGTCCGGGCGAGTCATGAGTCATGAAGAAGGATCAGTTGCTCACGCGGCGCCGTGCCCTGCTCGCCGGCGTCGCGGCGGCCGGAGCGGCCGGCACCGCCGGCGTGCTGGCGGTGGGCGGGGACCACGGCCCCGGCCGGGTGGCCGCCCCCGCCCCGGGCCCCCCGGCGCGGCGCCCGCTCGAGCCCTCCGCCTATCGCCTCCAGCCCCTGACCGGATACGGCACGCCCGCGGGCGGACCCGACCGGCCCCCGGTACGCAGCGAGCCGATCCTGCGCATGTCCGGACGGGGCCGCACGATGATGCTCACCTTCGACGACGGACCCGACCCCCGCTACACCCCCGGCATCCTGGACACGCTGGCCGAGTACGACGTGCGCGCGACGTTCTTCGTGTGCGGGGAGATGGCCGACTACAACAAGGGCCTGCTGTCCCGGATGGCCGACGAGGGGCACGTGGTCGGCAACCACACCTGGTCCCACCCCCTGCTGACCAAGCTCACGCGGCGCCGCATCCGCACCGAGATGGAACGCACCAGCGAGATCGTCGAGAAGACCTACGGCGAGGCGCCCCGCTGGTTCCGCGCGCCGTACGGGGCGTGGAACCGCGCCGCCTTCCAGCTCGGCGCCGAACTCGGCATGGAACCCCTCGCCTGGACCGTCGACACCCTCGACTGGACCACCCCCGGCACCGCCACCATCATCGACCGGGTCGAGGGCGGCGCAGCCCCCGGCGTCGTGGTGCTCTCGCACGACGCCGGCGGCAATCGCTCGCAGAGCGTGCGCGCCCTGCGGACCTATCTGCCGCAGTTGCTGGACTCCGGCTACCACCTCACCGTCCCCCGGCGGCAGCAGGTGTGACGGGGGCCGAGCCCGCCCGGCCGGGTCCGCTCAGCGGACCTGGACCAGGCGGGCGAAGGCGACGACGTTCCCGTCGTAGCCGTTCTGCTTGGTGAAGCCGCCGCCGCAGGTGATGACCCGCAGCTCGGGGCCGCCCTTGGCGGCGTACACCCGGTCGCCGGGGAAGTCGTCCTTCTCGAACACCTCGACGCCGTAGATCTCGAACACCGCCGTCCTGCCGTCCTGGCGGGACACCTCGACCCTGTTGCCCTTCTTCAGCGCCCCGAGCCCGTAGAAGACGGCGGGGCCCTGTGTGTTGTCGACGTGGCCGACCACCACCGCGGTGCCGTTCTCCCCGGGGGACACCGCGCCGGTGAACCAGCCGGCCAGGTTCGGGTCCTCAGGCGGCGGCGCGCCGACCCAGCCGTCCGCGTCCAGGCCGACCGGCATGATCGGCGCGTCGACCTGGATGGCGGGGATCACGACCCGGTCGGGGACCGCGTACGCCAGCGGCGCGAGTCCCGCGACGGCGTTCTCCCCTCCGGCGACGCGCGTGTCCGACGCGGCCGCCGAGGCGGGCTGCGGCGGGCCCACGTCGAACTCACCCGAACCGTTGCGGATGAGCGCGAGCCCGGTCAGCAGAACCAGCGCTATCACGCCCCAGGGAGCGCGCTTCCTCCTCCGCTCCTCCTCGGCCAGTTCCTCGGACCCGTGCATTCGCCTTCCCCTCTCGACCCGGCCGTCGCCGTGTCCGTCGCGCATACGAGCACGCTAAGCGCGGGGCGTCCGGGCGGCGACGGGGCGCATGCGAACGGGTGGCGCGCGCACCCGGCGGTGAGCCATCCGGGACACGCCCGGCGGAAATTTCCTGACGGTCCGTGACCTGCGGTGATATCCGCTCGCCCGGTTCCGGCCCGGCATGCCCGCTCACCAGGACGGACCAGCCCCGAAATGCGGCTGCGAGCAGGGCAACTGAGGGTCTTTCCGGGAGGCGCTTTCTCGCCGATCGACCGGGGACGGGTCCCGGGGCGTCTTCCGCGGAGGATCACATGCGCAACTTCCGTGCCCTGGCGGCCGCGGGTGCCGCGGTCGCCGTTCTGGGGGTAGCCGCTCCCACGGCCACCGCCGGCGGCGACCACAACACGCCCAGCAACATCGTCGCCCTGCCCAGCGTCGTCGCCCGCGGCGGTGAGCTGACCGTCACGGTCGACGGCTGCCCGCAGGGCGGGACGATGACCTCGAGCGCGTTCGGCCGGGCCCACCTGACGCCGGTGAGGGGAGCCAACGAGACGTCCAGGGGCACCGCCACCATCAGGGACGAGGCGCGGCCCGGGTCCTACGACATCACCGTCAACTGCTCGGGCAGGACGCTGACCCGGCCCGCGGCCTTCACCGTCATCGGCGGTGTCCGCGGCGGTCTCGGGGGCAGCAGTTCGAACGGGGCCACGCCCACGGACATCGCGATCGGCGGCGGGCTGGTGGCCGCGGCCGTCGCCGGTGGCGGTCTGTTCTGGCTGCGCCGCCGTTCCGAGCGCCGGATCTGACCGCGCCCGAAGCGGGACCGTGCGGGCACCGCCGCGGGGGAGCGGGCCCGCCTTCCGCCGCCCCCGGGCCGGCGTACGCCGGCAGGGCTTCGCCCCGGATCCTTCCTTCAGGAGATCCGGGGCGAAGCCCTGTGAGCGGGTCGGGGAGGTCAGGCGCGCCCCTCGCCGGAGCGGCGGCGGGACAGGTGGTACGCCGCGCCGACGGAGCCGGCGACGAGGGCGAGACCGAGCCCGATCTCCTTGAGGTCGAAGCCGGCGATGCTGCCGCCCTCGCCGGCGTGCACGCCCTTGGGCGGCACGGTGCCCGGGCGGTGCGAGTGGCCGCCGGCGATGGTCAGGTCGGTGGTCCCCGTCCTCCCGTCACAGGTGAACGACACCTTGTACACCGCGCCGGGGCGGGCGTCCCGGTCTACCTCCGCCTGCGCCGAAACGTGCTGGCGCGGGATGACGACCGTGTCGAACACCGGGGACGAGACCGTCACGCGGCCCCGGCAGTCGCCGTCGTTCCGGTCCACCCGCAGGGTGACCTCCCCGCCCGGGGCGACGACGGACGGCCGGACGCTGAAGCCGAACGGCGTGCTGCCGCCGACGGCCGCGCCGGCCGGCACACAGGAAGAGAGAGCGGCGACGCCGAGCAGCGCGGCCGAGGCGACGGGTATCGCGCGCATGGTGAATCCTCCGGGTCCCGAGGAGCAGCTGCGGACCTGTTCCGCTCGCGCCGGAAATGCACCTCGATGCCCGAAACGCTAGGAAGCCCGGCCCGGGGGCGCGATCGCAGTCGCGCGAATGGGGCAGGTGCGTGGGCCGACCGGGGGACGGTGCCGTGGCGGCCGTGGGACGGTGACGGCGTGTCGACGCGCCGGCGGGCGGCCCCCGGGTACGAGCGGCCGGGGGCGGCCCGTGCGGACCGTCAGCCCTCGACGCCCGGGAAGAGGCTCAGGAACGGCTCCGTCGACGCGGCGACCCCGCGGCTGTAGGGCGCGTCGAAGTCCCAGATCAGGAAGAGCAGGAAGGCGATCAGTGCGGAGAACAGCCCGGCGAGGACCAGTTCCCGTGGCGTGCGCCGGATCTGCAGGGCGAAGACCATGCCGATGGTGATGACGGCACCGGCGATGAGCCCGAACCACACCACGCCCGGCATCGTCGCCCCCGTGGAGTCGGCGCGGGCGGTGCGGGCCTGGTCCGCGACGGCCACCTGGTCGACGAGCGGCTGGTAGGCCTGGGCCTCGAAGTCCGACGCGGGCTCGTAGTCGGTGACGTCCGCGCGGACCCGGTCGAGGAGTTCGGTGCCGCGCTCGGTGACCTCGCCGTCGTCGGCCATGGACTTCCACTCGGTGGTGACGACGTGTCCGACATAGGCGTTGACATCCTCCCGGATGCGGTCACGCACCTCGGGGGGATAGACCCGGACGCGCTCGGAGATCTCGTGCAGCGCCACGGCCTCCGCCTGCACGTGGTCCTCGGCCGCGCTGCGCGCCTCCCAGACACCGGCGATGGCCAGGCCCAGGACGATGGCGTACACCACACCGATCCACATCGTCATGTACTCGATGACGTCCGGTGTCTCGGTGATGTCCTCGTCGTCGGACGCCGCGCGGTGCCGCAGGAAGGTCACGACGACCACGACGGCGCAGGCGGCCAGCATCGCGAGGATGAGAACAAGCCATTCCGGCAAGAGAAGCCTCCAGGGGTCAGCGCGCGCGGAGCGCGGCGACGGCTACCACCGCGGGCACCGTGATGAGCAGGACGAAGACGAGCGGTGAGGTGGTCCCGCGCGAGGACCGCTGCTGCACCCGGGCGGTGCGGTACCGCGGGTAGTGCACCGGGGTGAGCGAGGGGCGCGGCGCCGGCGTGGCCGACGGGGCGGGCGCGGGAGGGGCGGGCCGGTCGGGCGTCCGTGGGGGCGCCGGTGCCGGTGTGGGGGTGGGCGTCGGGCGGGCCGGGGCCGGGGCCGGGCGCGGAGGCGGCGGCTCGGGCTTCGGGGCGGGCGGCGGCGGAGGTTTCGGGGCGGGCGGGGGCGGAGGAGTGGGCTTCGGCGTCGGTGGCGGCGGCGGTGGTGGTGTCGGTGTCGGTGTCGGGGTGGGAGTGGGCGGCGGGGGCGTGGGCTCCGGGCACGGCGGGAAGGTGGGCCAGGAGAAGCTCCCGGCGACCGCCACCGCCTCGGTGCCGCCCGGGCCCGTCGACGCCCACGCGCAGGCGTCGGCCCGCGCCGTGCCGACCGGCACGCCGACGAGCGTGAACGTCAGCGTCACCAGGGCCAACACCCGGCCTGCGACGCCGGATCGGGTCGGTTCAGGTCCTTGCACGACGAGATCATCGGGTTTGGCGCGCGGTGCCACGCGGGAGAACCCGGCGATTGCCCCGAAGGAGGGACATGAGCCGGTCGGCGGTTTGACCGGCCGCCGGCCCGCCGCGCCGGGATGCGTACTCACGTGCGCACTCCGGGGGGAGGTGTCCCTCCGCCCGCCGCACCCGGGGCGGGCGGCCGCGAAGAATTCCGCGTCCCGGTTGAACACAACCCGCACCGTCGTGCGTACCCAGTGTCGTGCGGCGGGCCAGCAGGGCGCCGTAACACCGTTGCGATGATCGGGGATTGACCATGAAGACCTCCTGGCGGAGCGCCTCACTCGCGGCGAGCGCTGCGGCGGTGCTGGCACTGACGACGGCGTGCGGCCAGGACGGCGGCAGCACCACGGGCAGCCAGAACGTCGGTGCGACGGCCGCTCCCGGTGACGTCGGCAGCATCGGGGCCGGAGCCGGGACCGGCGAGGGTCTCGGTGCCAAGGGAGGGCAGGCCTCCGCGGTTCCGCCCGCCTCCGCCGGCAAGCTGTCCGCCACCGCGAACGCCGAGCTCGGCGAGGTCGTGACCGACGGCGCGGGCCGCACCCTGTACCGGTTCGACGAGGACACCGCCCAGCCGCCGGAGACGACGTGCGAAGCCGACTGCGCGACGGCCTGGCCGCCGGTGGCGGCGGACGACGCCATCGCCGGCGAGGGCATCGACAAGTCGCTGCTCGGCGAGGTCACCCGCGCCGACGGCACCAAGCAGCTCACCATCGGCGGCTGGCCGGCGTACCGCTACGCCAAGGACGCCGTCGGGGAGGTCAAGGGCCAGGGCGTCGGCGGCAAGTGGTACGCGCTCGCCCCCGACGGCAAGAAGGCGAAGGCCGCCGACGCGGCGGGACTGTCCACCCGCAACGACCCCGAACTCGGCGAGATCGTCGTCGACGGGAACGGCATGACCGTCTACCGCTTCATGAAGGACGAGGCGTGGCCGAAGCCGGTCTCCGCGTGCACCGGGGCCTGCCTGGAGAAGTGGCCGGTCGTGGCCCCCGTCGAGGCGAACGACACCAAGGGCGTCGTCAAGAAGGGCCTGATGAGCTTCACCCGGCCCGACGGCGCCGCGCAGCAGACGGTCGACTGCTGGCCGATCTACACCTTCGCGGGGGACAAGAAGGCCGGCGACACCAACGGCCAGGGCGTCGGCGGCACCTGGTACGCCGTCGCCCCCGACGGGAAGCCGGTCGGCGCCCCGAAGAAGTGACGGCACCCTCCCCGGGGCCGTCCCCTCCGCCCGCACTCGGAGGGGACGGCCCCATTCGCGCGCTTTGGCGTGCCTTGGCGCCCGGCACGTGCCGCAGGCAGTGACCGGGAACGGACGGTCGGTCTCCGCTCGGGCTCGCCCCATTGACGGGCGATCAGTAGCCTCAGCTCGAACACCGGATCGCCCGAGCCTTGGAGAGATAGATGGAGCGTCCCGCCTGGGCCCCACGGAGCATCGACATCTCGGTGCCGAGCGTGTCCCGCATCTACGACTTCTACCTGGGCGGTTCGCACAACTTCGAGGTCGACCGCGAAGCGGCCCGCAGGGCCATGGAGTTCATGCCGGGACTCCCCAGGATCATGCAGGCGAACCGGGCGTTCATGCGCCGCGCCGTGCGCTTCGCGGCCGCCGAGGGCATCGACCAGTTCCTCGACATCGGTTCCGGCATCCCCACCTTCGGCAACGTCCACGAGGTGGCCCGGGCGGCCCGGCCCGGGGCCCGTGTGGTGTACGTCGACCACGACCCGGTCGCGGTCGCGCACAGCCAGGCGGTCCTGGAGGGCGCCGAGGACGCGGACGTGGTGGCGGCCGACCTGCTCAAGCCGCAGGACATCCTCACCAGCCCCCAGGTGGAGCGGCTGATCGACCTGAATCGGCCGGTGGCCCTCCTGCTCGTCGCCATACTGCACTTCGTGGAAGACGCGGACGACCCCTGCGCGGCGGTGGCCGAGCTGCGCGACGCGCTCGCACCCGGCAGCATGCTCGTCCTCACGCACGCCACGTACGAGGGAATCCCGCTGCCCGCCGAGCGTGCCGCGGGCGCGGTGGACGTGTACAAGGACATCCGCAATCCGCTGATCATGCGTTCGCGCGACGAGATCGCCCGGTTCTTCGAGGGGTACGACATGGTGGAACCCGGACTGGTTCCCTTGCCGCACTGGCGGCCCGAGACGGCGCCGGAGGACGAGGACCCGTACGCCTTCTCCGGCATCGCGGGCGTGGGGCGTACGGCGTGACCGCGGCACCGGACGGACCGGAGGACAGACTCCGCAGGTTCGCGACGATCTGGAGCCGAGCGGTGTTCCCGGTGACCTCGACGTCTTCGACCCGTCCCGAGTTCGAGGAGGAACTGCTCCCGCTGGCCCGCCGGTTGAGCGCGCTGCTGCGGGCCCACGGCCTCGACACCGGCGAGGCGAAGGCGGTCGGCGCCGCGCTCGTGGACGTGCACTGCACCGACCCCGACGCGCTCGCCCGCACGCTGGACTGCGTGGACGCCTACCTGGTGCTGTACTGCGGCGAGGGCGGCGACCCCGAGGACCTGCGGGCACGTTCCGCGCGCATCCAGCACGCCATGGCGGCGGGGTACGCCGGGGCGCTGCGCCGCCGGACGCTGGCCGAGCAGGAGGCCATCGCGCAGGCCGCGCTCAAGGCACAGGGCGTGGTGGCCGAGGCCCTGCACGCCAGTGAGGCCCGCTTCCGCGCGGTGTTCGAGGGAGCCGCCATAGGCATCGGCATCGCCGACCTCGACGGCAACATCCTTCAGGTCAACGGCGCCCTGACCCGTATGTTCGGGCTGACCGACCCGTCGTTGCGCGGCCGCAACGTCAGGGAGTGGACCCACCCCGACGACGCGCCGCAGACCTGGCGGCTCTACCAGGAGCTGGTGCGCGGCGAGCGCGAGGCCTACCACTGCGAGAAGGCCTTCTACCGGCCCGACGGCACGGTGCTGTGGACCAACCTGACCGTCTCCCTGCTGCGCGACGCCGACGGCAGCCCGCAGTACCAGCTCGCGCTGATGGAGGACACCACCGAGCGCCGCCTGCTCAATCTGCGGTTGCGCTACGAGGCCACCCACGACGCGCTCACCGGCCTGCCCAACCGCGCCTTCTTCTTCGAGCGCCTGGAGAAGGCCCTCGGCGCGGGACCGGGCCAGCGGTTCGGCCTGTGCTACCTCGACCTCGACGGCTTCAAGACCGTCAACGACAGCCTCGGCCACGCGGCCGGCGACCGGCTGCTCGTGGAGGTCGCCGACCGGCTGCAGGCCTGCGCCACCGCGCCCGGCGAGATGGTCGCCCGGCTCGGCGGCGACGAGTTCGTGGCGCTGACCACCGGCCCGGACACCCGGCACGAGGTGGACGAGCTCGCCGGGCGCATCATGAACGCGCTGCTCGCGCCCATCAGCGTCGACGGCCGCGAACTGACGGTGCGCGGCAGCATAGGCGTGGTCGAGGGCCCGGCGGGCGAACGCAGCCCGGCGGAGGTGCTGCGCAGCGCCGACATCACCATGTACCGGGCCAAGTCGGCGGGCGGCAACCGCTTCGAGCTCGCCGACCCCGAGGCCGACGCCCGGGTCATCACCCGGCACGGGCTGACGACCGCGCTGCCGGCGGCCCTGGAGCGGGGCGAGTTCTTCATCGAGTACCAGCCGCTGGTGCACCTCGGCGACGGCAGTGTGCACGGCGCCGAGGCCCTGGTGCGCTGGCTGCACCCGCAGCACGGCGTCCTCGGCCCGGACCGGTTCATCCCGCTCGCCGAGCACACCGGGCTGATCGTCCCGCTGGGCCGCTGGGTGCTGGAGCAGTCCGTGCGGCAGGCCCGCGTGTGGCGGGAGCGGTACGGCGGGACGACCGCGGCGGGGCCGCTGCGCATCAACGTCAACCTCTCGCCCTGCCAGCTCACCCACCCCCGCCTGGTCCAGGACACCGTCGACATCCTGGAGCGCACCGGCGTGGCACCCGACGCGCTCTGCCTGGAGGTGACGGAGTCCGCGCTGATCGGCGCGGACGACGACCTGCTGAAGCCGCTGCGCCGGCTCGCCGAGATGGGCGTGGACATCGCCCTGGACGACTTCGGCACCGGCTACTCCAACCTCGCCAACCTGCGCCGGCTGCCGGTGAGCGTCCTCAAGCTGGACCGCTCCTTCACCCAGAGCATGCAGCAGTTCCCGGCCGACCCGGTCGACCTCAAGATCGTGGACGGCATCGTCGCCCTCGCCCACAGCCTGGACCTCAAGGTCACCGTGGAGGGCGTGGAGACCGGCGCCCAGGCCGAGCAGCTGCGCATCCTGGGCTGCGACACGGCCCAGGGCTGGTACTACGCCCGGCCGGGCCCGCCGGACCGCCTGCACGACCTGGCCCTGGTCGACGCGACGGGCTGACCGGGGGCACCCCGGACGGGCGGTGGCCCGTGGGCCCCGGTGGCCGCCGGTACAGGGGCCGGCTCCGCGTGGGGCCGGCTCCGTGCGGGGCCGTCACCGTGCGGGGCCGGTTCCGCGGGGGGCCGGCTCCGTGCGGGGCCGTCACCGCTCCAGCAGCATCCGCTGCAGCTCCCGTGCCGCCCGGGGCGGAGCGACGTCGCTGCGGTGCGCGAGCGCGATCGTCCGGTGCAGTCCGGGCCGGGCCAGCGGCGTGACCCGCAGGCCCCGCCCGGACCGCGCCGCCACCATCCGGGGCACCACCGCCATCCCCAGCCCCGCCCGCACGAAGCCCAGCACCGCGTCCATCTCCCCGCCCTCCACCGCGAAGTCCGGCTCGAACCCCGCGGAGCGGCACGCGGCCACCGTCAGTTCCCGCAGGTCGTAGCCGTGCCGGAACATCACCAGCCGCTCGCCCTCCAGGTCGGCGATCCGTACCGTCCGCCGCCCGCCGCCCGGCCGGGGCGCCTCCGGCGACGACACCACCACCAGGTCCTCCCGCAGCAGCTCCACCGTGGTGAGGGCCGGGGACGCGGTGGGCAGCGGCAGCACGACCAGCGCCAGGTCGAGCGCGCCGCGGGCCAGCTCCCGTACCAGGTCGTGCGAGCCGCCCTCCTCGATCAGCAGCCGGACACCGGGATAGCGGTCGTGGAAGGCGCGCAGCACGTCGGGGAGCAGGCCGGTGCACAGGCTCGGTGTCGCGCCGAGCCGGACCCGCCCGCTGCGCAGCTGCACCAGCTCCAGCACCTCGTGCCGCGCGGTGTCCGCGTCGGCCAGGATGCGCCGGGCCAGCGGCAGCAGCGCCTCCCCGGCGTCCGTCAGCGTGATGTTGCCCCGCGCCCGCAGGAAGAGATCCGCGCCCAGCTCCCGCTCCAGCGCCTTGATCTGCTGCGACAGCGACGGCTGAGCCACGTGGACGGTCTCGGCGGCCCGGGTGAAGTGCCGGGTCTCGGCGACCGCCACGAAGTACTGGAGCTGCTGGAACTGCATGCCCCCAGCATAGATCCCGATAGGCGGAACCTATGGAAACGAGGCGGACCATGTCTTGGACCGATGACCCCTCACCCCCGTAGCGTCTGGTGGCATGGCTCTGGCAACGCGGACGGACCGACGGCCGTCCATGGCGCGCACCGTGTGGGACTCGTCCGTCGGCAAGAAGACAGTGATGGCGGTCAGTGGTCTCGTCATGCTGCTCTACCTGGTCGCCCACATGATCGGCAACCTGAAGATCTTCTTCGGGACGAGCGAGTTCAACCACTACGCCCACTGGCTGCGCACGGTCGGCGAGCCGTTCATGCACTACGAGTGGACGCTGTGGCTGATCCGCGTCGTGCTGGTCGTCGCCGTCGTCGCCCACGCCACGTCCGCGTACCAGCTCAGCCGCCGCGACATCAAGGCGCGGCCCAGCAAGTACGTGCACAAAAAAGCGGGCTCGAGCTACGCGACCCGCACCATGCGCTGGGGCGGGGTCATCCTCGGCCTGTTCATCGTCTGGCACATCCTGGACCTGACCACGGGCACCGTGCACTCCGGCGGCTTCGAGACCGGCAAGCCCTACCAGAACGTGGTGGACACCTTCTCCACCTGGTACGGCAACGTCGTCTACATCGTCGCGATGCTCGCCCTCGGCCTGCACATCCGGCACGGCTTCTGGTCCGCCGCCCAGACCCTCGGCGCCGGCAGCCGCACGCGCGACCGCGCCCTGAAGACCGTCGCCAACGTCCTCGCGCTGCTGCTCACGGCCGGCTTCGTCGCCGTTCCCGTGGGCGTCATGACCGGAGTGGTGAGCTGAGATGACAACCTACGCCGACTACACGACCGGAGAGCCGGTCGCCGACACCAAGGCCCCCGCCGGGCCGGTCAACGAGCGCTGGGACAGGCGCCGTTTCGAGGCGAAGCTGGTCAACCCCGCCAACCGGCGCAAGCAGACGGTCATCGTCGTCGGCACCGGCCTGGCGGGCGGCTCGGCCGGCGCCACCCTGGCCGAACAGGGCTACCGCGTCGTGCAGTTCTGCTACCAGGACTCGCCGCGCCGCGCCCACTCCATCGCCGCGCAGGGCGGCATCAACGCGGCGAAGAACTACCGCAACGACGGCGACTCCGTCCACCGGCTGTTCTACGACACCGTCAAGGGCGGCGACTTCCGCTCCCGCGAGTCCAACGTGCACCGGCTCGCGCAGATCTCCGTCGAGATCATCGACCAGTGCGTGGCCCAGGGCGTGCCCTTCGCCCGCGAGTACGGCGGCCTGCTCGACACCCGCTCCTTCGGCGGCGTCCAGGTCTCGCGCACCTTCTACGCCCGCGGCCAGACGGGCCAGCAGCTCCTGCTCGGCGCCTACCAGGCGCTCAGCAGGCAGATCGCGGCCGGCAACATCGAGATGCACCCGCGCACCGAGATGCTCGACCTGATCGTCGTGGACGGGCGGGCGCGCGGCATCGTCGCCCGGGACCTGATCACCGGGAAGATCGACACGTACTTCGCGGACGCCGTGGTCCTCGCCTCCGGCGGCTACGGCAACGTCTTCTACCTGTCGACCAACGCCATGAACTCCAACGCCACCGCGATCTGGCGGGCGCACCGGCGCGGCGCGTACTTCGCCAACCCCTGCTTCACCCAGATCCACCCGACGTGCATCCCGCGCACCGGCGACCACCAGTCCAAGCTGACGCTGATGAGCGAGTCGCTGCGCAACGACGGCCGGATCTGGGTGCCGAAGGCCAAGGGCGACGACCGGCCGCCGAACAGGATCCCCGAGGACGAGCGCGACTACTACCTGGAGCGCATCTACCCGTCCTTCGGCAACCTGGTGCCCCGCGACATCGCCTCCCGCGCCGCCAAGAACGTCTGCGACGAGGGCCGGGGCGTGGGCCCCGGCGGACAGGGCGTGTACCTGGACTTCGCCGACGCGATCCGGCGCATGGGCCGCAAGGCCGTCGAGGCCAAGTACGGCAACCTCTTCGACATGTACCAGCGGATCACCGACGAGGATCCGTACCAGGTGCCCATGCGGATCTACCCGGCCGTGCACTACACGATGGGCGGCCTGTGGGTCGACTACGACCTCCAGACCACCGTCCCCGGCCTGTTCGCCGTCGGCGAGGCCAACTTCTCCGACCACGGCGCGAACCGGCTCGGCGCCTCCGCGCTGATGCAGGGCCTGGCGGACGGCTACTTCGTCCTGCCGGCCACCATCAACGACTACCTCGCCCGCCACCCGCACAAGGACGAGGTCGACGACGACCACCCGGTGGTGCGGGAGGTGCTGGCCGAGACCGAGGACCGGCTCAACCTGCTCCTCTCGGTCGACGGAGACCGCACCCCGGACTCCTTCCACCGCGAACTCGGCGAGCTGATGTGGGAGTTCTGCGGCATGGCCCGCACCGAATCCGGCCTGCGCAAGGCCCTCGCACGCATCCCGCAGATCCGCGAGGAGTTCTGGCGGCGCATCAAGGTCCCGGGGACCGGCGAGGAGTTCAACCAGTCGCTGGAGAAGGCCAACCGCATCGTCGACTACCTGGAGCTCGCCGAGCTGATGTGCCTCGACGCGCTGCACCGGTCCGAGTCCTGCGGGGGCCACTTCCGCGAGGAGTCCCAGACCCCCGACGGCGAGGCGGCCCGCAAGGACGACGAGTTCGGGTATGCCGCCGCCTGGGAGTTCACCGGCACCGGCGAGGCTCCCGCCCTGCACAAGGAAGACCTGGTCTTCGAGTACGTCCACCCCACCCAGCGGAGCTACGCATGAAGCTCACCCTGCGCGTCTGGCGCCAGAAGAACGCCGACGCCGAAGGCGCCATGTCCACGTACGAGGTGGACGGGATCTCGCAGGACATGTCGTTCCTGGAGATGCTCGACACCCTCAACGAGGAACTCATCCTCAAGGGCGAGGACCCCGTCGCCTTCGACCACGACTGCCGCGAGGGCATCTGCGGCGCCTGCTCGCTGGTCATCAACGGCGACGCCCACGGCCCCGAGCGCACCACCACCTGCCAGCTGCACATGCGGTCCTTCGAGGACGGCGACACCATCGACGTCGAGCCGTGGCGGGCCGCCGCCTTCCCGGTCGTGAAGGACCTGGTCGTCGACCGCTCGGCCTTCGACCGCATCATCCAGGCCGGCGGCTACGTCACCGCGCCCACGGGTGCCGCGCCGGAGGCGCACGCGACGCCGGTGCCCAAGCCGGACGCCGACTTCGCCTTCGAGCACGCCGAGTGCATCGGCTGCGGGGCCTGCGTCGCCGCGTGCCCGAACGGGGCGGCGATGCTGTTCACCTCCGCGAAGATCAACCACCTGAACGTCCTGCCGCAGGGCGCGCCCGAGCGGGAGACGCGGGTGCTGGACATGGTCGCGCAGATGGACGACGAGGGCTTCGGCGGCTGCACGCTCGCCGGCGAGTGCGCGACGGCCTGCCCGAAGGGCATCCCGCTGATGTCGATCACCAGCATGAACAAGGAGTGGCTGCGGGCGACGCGGAAGGTGACGAAGCGGTAGTCGCCCCCGCGGGCCGCGGGTACCTCGTGGCCCGCCGCGCACGCCCCCGCGGCCCGTCCATGGGGCGCGCCCAGTGAACGTTCGCCGGAAGGTGCGGACGGGCGGGGCCGGGAGAGGTGCTCCTCCCGGCCCCGTCTCGCTGTCCCGCCCCTGGCATTCAGCAACCCCACACCCGCTCTCCCGGCACCGGTCACGCACAGGACAGCCCGCGTCGGAAGAACTGTGGCGGACCCGGCCCCGTCACCAGGAGAGCACCCATGACCGGTGTACTGACCGCAGACCGCGCTCCGGCGCCCGCCGCACCCCCTCGCTACACCGTCGGCCTCGCCCGCGACGAGGAGGAGGTGCGCGAGGCCCAGAGGCTGCGGCACGACGTCTTCGCCGGGGAGATGGGCGCCCTGCTGGCGAGCCCGCGGCCCGGGTACGACATCGACCCCTTCGACGCCCACTGCGACCACCTGCTGGTGCGCGAGGAGACGACCGGGCAGGTCGTCGGCACGTACCGGCTGCTGCCGCCGGAACGCGCCGCGATCGCCGGACGGCTGTACGCGCAGGGCGAGTTCGACCTCACGGCACTGGACGCGATCCGGCCCTCCCTGGTCGAGGTCGGCCGTTCCTGCGTGCACCCCGATCACCGGGACGGCGCGGTGATCGGGCTCATCTGGGCAGCTCTGGCGAGTTACATGAGCGAGCGGGGCCACGAGTGGCTCGCGGGCTGCTGCTCGATCCCGCTCGCCGACGGCGGCGCCCTCGCCGCCGCCGCATGGGACCGGGTCCGCAGCAGGCACCTGGCACCCGAGGAGTACCGCGTCCGGCCGCTGCTGCCCTGGACGCCCGGCGCCGCGGCGCCCGCAGCCCGCGACCGACTGCCCGCCCTGCTGCGCGGCTACCTCCGCCTCGGCGCCTGGGTCTGCGGGGAGCCCGCGCACGACGTGGACTTCGGCGTGGCCGACCTGTACGTGCTGCTGCCGATGAGCCGCGTCGACCAGCGCTACCTGCGGCACTTCCGCTCGCTGCTGCCGGCCCGATGAGCGCCTGGCTGCCCGTCGCGCCCTGCACTCCGGGGGCCTGCCTGGAGCCCGTCCGGACCCCGGTCGGCGTACCGCGCGCGGTGCTGCGGCTGACGGCGGTCGCCGTCCTCCTCCTCGCCGGGAGCGCGGTCGCGCTGTCGCCGCTGCGGGAGCGGGTGCCGGCCGCCCTGGTGCGGAGCTGGTGCCGGTGGACCGTGCGCGCCGCCGGCGTCCGGGTGCGTGTCACGGGCGCCGCCGTGCCCACCGGCGGCCTGCTGCTGGTCGCCCACCACGTCTCCTGGCTGGACGTCCCGTTGCTCGCCGCCGTACGCCCGGCCCGGATGCTGGCCAAGAGCGAGATACGGCGGTGGCCGGTGGCCGGGCCGCTCGCCGCGCGCGGGGGAGCCCTGTTCATCGAACGGGACCGTCTGCGGGCGCTGCCGGACACGGTCGCCGTGGTCGCGGGGGCGCTGCGCGGGGGAGCCGCGGTCGCCGCGTTCCCCGAGGGCAGCACCTGGTGCGGGCGCGCGCGGGGCCGCTACCGCCGGGCCGTGTTCCAGGCCGCGCTCGATGCCGGCGTGCCGGTCCAGCCGGTCCGCATCCGTTACCGCACCGGAGGGCGGACGCCGAGCACCGCGCCCGCCTTCGTCGGCGAGGACACGCTGCTCGCCTCCCTGTGGCGGGTGGCGACGACGCGCGGGCTGACGGCCGAGGTGGAGGTGCTTCCGGCCGTTCCGCCCGGCCGCCACCGCGACCGCCGCTCCCTGGCCTCCGCGGCCCAGCTCGCGGACCCGGGGACGGGGACCGGCGGCCACGGTCACCAGCGGAAAGCACCTTCGAAAAGTATGTGCCCTTTGTGAGGTATGCGCCGTTTTCGGGCTGCTGATGCGGACAGTCGGAGTACAGACACTCCGGAAGGAGGGTGATGGCAGATGATCACCCGTGAAGAGATCGCCGACCTCCTGGACCATCCGGTCTACGACGGGGACGGCAACAAGATCGGCGACGCCAAGCACGTCTTCTTCGACGACATGACCGGGCGTCCCGAGTGGGTGAGCGTGAAGACCGGCATGTTCGGCTCCAACGAGTCGTTCGTGCCCATCCGCGACGCCTCGCTGGTGCACGACCACCTGGAGGTCCCGTACCGCAAGGACCAGGTCAAGGGCGCGCCCAATGTCGACGTCGACGCGGGCGGCCATCTGTCGGAGGCAGAGGAGCACCGGCTGTACGACTACTACGGCATCAACTGGGACAGCGTGCTGTCCGAGGCGGAGCGCACCGACGACATCGGGCGGGCCGAGGGCCCCGGCACCACGGGTACGGCCGGTACGGCCGGAGCGGCCGGAGCGGCCGGGGCAGCCGGAGTGGCGGGCACGGCGGGCGCGGGCACGGCGGACACCACCGGGCGCGAGAGCGCACCGGGCCGCAGGGGCATGCCCGGCGACGACGCCATGACCCGCTCGGAGGAGCGGATGCACGTCGGCGTCGAGGAGCACGAGGTCGGCCGGGCCAGGCTGCGCAAGTACGTGGTCACCGAGGAGGTCGAGCAGACCGTTCCGGTGCGCCACGAGGAGGTCCGCGTGGAACGCGAGCCGATCACCGACGCCAACCGGGACGAGGCGATGGCCGGACCGGATCTCGGCGAGGCCGAGCACGAGGTCACGCTGCACGAGGAACGCGCCGTCGTGGAGACCGAGACGGTGCCGGTCGAACGGGTCCGGCTCACCACGGAGGAGCACATCGAGAACGAGACCGTGCGCGGCCGGATCCGCAAGGAGCGCATCGAGGCCGAGACGGAGCGCACGGCCGAGGACGACACCCGGCGGGGCCGCGAGTAGCGGGCCGCCACCGTCCGGCAGGGCGCGCGCCGGTGGAACGGTCTCACCGGCGCGGCCCGCCGTGCACGACCTCGGCCAGATACGGCGCGGTGGCGCTTCCCGCCGCCCCCGCCACCTCGGCCGGAGGGCCCGCGGCGACGATCCGCCCGCCCGCGTCGCCGCCGCCCGGCCCCAGGTCGATCACCCAGTCGGCACCCGCCACCACGGTCATGTCGTGCTCCACCAGGATCACCGTGTGCCCGGCGTGGACCAGGCCGTGCAACTGACGCATCAGCACCTCGACATCGGCCGGGTGCAGACCGGTGGTCGGCTCGTCCAGGAGGTACAGGGTGTGGCCGCGGCGGCCGCGCTGGAGCTCGCTCGCCAGCTTGATGCGCTGCGCCTCCCCGCCGGACAGCTCCGTCGCGGGCTGGCCGAGCCGAAGGTAGCCGAGACCGACGTCGAGCAGCGCGGCCAGGCTCCGCGCCACCGTGGGTGTGTCCGTGAAGAACTCCGCCGCACCCTCCACGGTCAGGTCCAGTACCTCGGCGATGTTCCGCCCCCGGTAAGCCACTTCGAGCGTCTCGGGGTTGTAGCGCGCTCCGCCGCAGTCCGGGCACGGCGCGTAGGTGCTCGGCAGGAACAGCAGCTCGACGCCGACGAACCCCTCGCCCTGGCAGGTCTCGCAGCGTCCGCCCGGCACGTTGAAGGAGAACCGGCCGACGCCGTACCCCCGTTCGCGTGCCGCGTCGGTGGCGGCGAAGACCTTGCGCACGACGTCGAACAGGCCCGTGTACGTGGCCAGGTTGGACCGCGGGGTGCGGCCGATCGGCTTCTGGTCCACGGAGACCAGCCGCTCCACACCCGGCGCCTCCTGGGTGACGGCGCCGATGAGCGTCGACTTCCCGGATCCGGACACGCCGGTCACCGCCGTGAGCACGCCCAGGGGGAACTCGGCGCTCACCCCGTGCAGGTTGTGCCGGGTGACCGGCCCCACCGTCAGGGTGCCCCGGGACCGGCGCACCTCGCGGACGGGAGCGGGGGAGCGGTCGAAGAGGTGGCGGGCGGTGGCCGACTCCGCGACCTCGGCGAGCCCGGCCACCGGACCGCTGTACAGCACGCGCCCGCCGTGCTCGCCCGCCCGCGGACCGACGTCCACGATCCAGTCGGCGCCGCGCATCACCGCGAGGTGGTGCTCCACCACGAACACCGAGTTGCCCGCCGACTTCAACCGCTCCAGCACCGTCAGCAGGGCCTCGGTGTCCGCCGGGTGCAGGCCCGCGGAAGGCTCGTCGAGGACGTAGACGACGCCGAACAGCCCGGAGCGCAGCTGGGTCGCCAGCCGCAGCCGTTGCAGCTCCCCCGCCGAGAGCGTGGGGGCGGGGCGGTCGAGGCTCAGATAGCCGAGGCCCAGCTCGACGACGGGCGTGATGCGGGAGGTCAGGTCGGCCGTGAGCACCCGTGCCGTCTCGTCGCCCGTCGGCAGCAGCCCGGTGAGTTCCGTCAGCGGCAGCGCGGCCAGCTCGGCGATGGAGCGGCCGCCCACGGTCACCGCGAGGGCCTCCGGCCGCAGCCGGCCGCCGCCGCACACCGGGCAGGGCGCGCTGGTGAGGAACCGCTCGGCCTTCGCCCGCAGCGTCGCGCTCTTCGAGTCCGAGAACGTCTTCATCACGTACCGGCGGGCACTCATGTACGTGCCCTGGTACGGCCGCTGGATGCGGCCGGCCTCCCGCACCGGGTGCACGGTGACCACCGGCTGCTCGTCCGTGAACAGGATCCACTCCCGCTCCTCGGCGGGCAGCTCGCGCCACGGCCGGTCCACGTCGTGGCCGAGCGCGTCGAGGACGTCCCGCAGGTTCTTGCCCTGCCAGGCGCCGGGCCACGCCGCGACGGCGCCGTCCCGGATCGACAGCGACGGGTCGGGGACGAGCAGTTCCTCGGTCGTACGGTGCACCCGGCCGAGCCCGTGGCACTCGGGGCACGCCCCGGCCGCCGTGTTGGGCGAGAAGGCGTCCGAGTCGAGCCGCGCGGCGCCGGGCGGGTACTCCCCGGCGCGCGAGAACAGCATCCGCAGGGAGTTGGACAGGTTCGTGACCGTGCCGACCGACGAACGGGACGTCGGCGCCGCCCGGCGCTGCTGGAGCGACACGGCCGGAGGCAGCCCGGTGATCTCGCCGACCTTCGGCGCGCCGACCTGCTGGATCAGCCGGCGGGCGTAGGGCGCGACCGACTCGAAGTAGCGCCGCTGCGCCTCCGCGTAGACGGTGCCGAAGGCGAGCGACGACTTGCCGGAGCCCGACACGCCGGTGAACACGGCCACCACGTCCCGCGGGACGTCGACGTCCACGCCCCTGAGGTTGTGCTCACGGGCGCCGCGAACGCGGACGTACGGGTCGTGGGGGCTGTGCATCGGGGAACTCTCCGTACGGTCTTCGGTCACGGCCGGCGGGACAAACCCCGCGATTCTATGCCGGGTCGGCTCGCGTGCCCGCGCCGGTGACGCGGGCGAGCCGCCGGTAGGAGTCCAGCAGGGCCTCGCGGTCGTGGGTGCTGGTGGTCACCAGCACTTCCTGGGCGCCGGTCGCCCTCAGGAGCGCCTCCAGTTCGGCGGCGACCTGCTCCTCGGTGCCCGCGATGTGACCGGCCAGGCCGGACTCGTACAGCTCGCGCTCCCTGGCGGTCATCGACCGGGCCTCGACGTCCTCGGCCGGCGGCAGCGGCGGGAAGGTGCCGCGGGTGCGGGCGTGGGCCATGGACCACGCCTCCGGGAGCAGCAGGCGCCGGGCGGCCTGCGGGGTGCCGGCCACGGCCACGGTGCCCGAGACGACGACGTACGGCTCCCGGCTCCATCCGGATGGGCGGAAGGCCGCGCGGTAGCGGTCGATGCCGCGCAGCATCCGGTCGCGGTCGCGCAGGTCGCCGATGACCATCGGCAGGCCCGCGCGGGCGGCGACGGCCGCGCCCTCGCCCATGGCCAGGACGAACGGCGGCACGGTCAGCCCCTCCGCGGGGCGGGCGTGCACACCCGTGGGGGACGTCCCCCGGAACCAGCCCAGCAGCTCCGCCAGTTGGGCGTCGAAGTCCTCGGCGTCGTCCTTGCCGCGGCCCAGCGCCCTGCGCACGCCGTCGGTGAAGCCCACCGACCGGCCGAGGCCCATGTCGATCCGGCCCGGGAACAGCGACTCCAGCACGCCGAACTGCTCGGCGACGACCAGGGGCCGGTGGTTGGGCAGCATCACGCCGCCGGTGCCGACCCGGATGCGGCGCGTGGCGGCGGCGACGGCGGCGGCCAGCACCGTCGGCGCCGAGCCGGCCACTCCGGGCACGCCGTGGTGCTCCGCCACCCAGAACCGGTGGTAGCCGAGCCGCTCCGCCTCCCGCGCCAGTGACACGGTGTCGCGCAGCGCCTCGGCGCCGGTGCCGCCCTCGCGGACGCGGGAGCGGTCGAGGACGGAGAAGCGGGTCGTCGCGATCACTGAGCTCACACCGGGTTCAACGCGTGCGAGGCGTCAGGATTCCCGGCCCGGGGCGCGCGCTCGGCCCACCGGGCGCGACGGCCCTACGGTGGGGGTGTGACCGACAGCAGCAGGCCTCCGCTGGCCGTGTTCGACCTGGACAACACCCTCGCCGGCACCGCGCACCGGCAGCGCTTCCTGGAGCGCCGGCCGCGTGACTGGGACGCCTTCTTCGCCGCCGCGCCCCATGACCCGCCGCTGCCGGAGGGCATCGCGCTGGTGCGCGCGAGCGCGGGGGAGTGCGAGATCGTCTACCTGACCGGGCGGCCCGAGCGCTGCCGGCGCGACACGCTCGACTGGCTGGCCGCGCAGGGGCTCCCCGAGGGGCGGGTGTACATGCGGGGCAACGCCGACCGCCGGCCCGCCCGGCGCACCAAGCTGGAGATCCTGCGGCGGCTCGCCCGCACCCGGGAGATCCGCGTCCTGGTCGACGACGACGCGCTGGTGTGCGACGACGCCGAACGGGCCGGCTTCACCGTCGTCCGCGCGGACTGGGCCACCGGGTCGGCCGAGCTGAAGGACGCGCAGGAGCGCCAGGGGCGTACCTGACCGCCCCGGCACCCGCCGTCGCCGCGCGCCTCGCCGGCGTCCGCCGGGGCGTCAGTCCGACTCCTCCAGGCGGAAACCGACCTTCAGCCCCACCTGCCAGTGGGCGACCTCGCCCTCCTCGATCTGGCCGCGCACCTGGGTGACCTCGAACCAGTCCAGGTTGCGCAGGGTCCGCGAGGCGCGGCCGATGGCGTTGCGGACGGCCTGGTCGACGCCGTCGGGCGAGGTGCCGACGATCTCGGTGACCCGGTAGGTGTGGTTCGACATGCGGGTGCTCCCTTCCCGGGGGCCGGTGGCGGTGACGCGTGTGCCGTGTGTCACTCCACCGTGCCCCACGCGGCGACGGAGCGCGAGACGTCGGCGTCCCCTCCGGCCGTCCCCGCCCCCGTCCCGTTGGGGCCTCCCCCTTGACCTGTGCATTGGTCCATACCAAAATCCCCTACACCCGTACGAGCCTCACGCTCGTCCCCCCACGTCGGGTTTCCCTTCGCGTGCGCGGGACCCACCGGTCCGTCACCGACACCTGTTCGACCAGAAGGACCCCTCGTGAGACGTCGCCTCCTCGCCCTTGTCTGTGCCTCCGCCACCCTGCTCGGCGGCTGCGGCCTGATGTCCTCGGACGGCGGCGGCGGGCGGCGCGCCGTCACCGTGTGGCTGATGAAGGGCAGCGCCTCGGACGACTTCCTCAAGCGCTTCGCCGAGGACTTCGAGCGCGAACACCCCGGCCTCGAACTCGACATCCGCATCCAGGAGTGGACCGGCGTCGGCGAGAAGGTGCAGACCGCGCTGAAGTCCGACGGCGGCGACGGGCAGCCGGACGTCATCGAGGTCGGCAACACCCAGGTCCCGCAGTACGCCGAGGGCGGCCGGCTGGAGGACCTGACGCTGGAGTCGATGCGGGACTGGGGGATCCGCGACTGGCTGCCCGGCCTCGCCGAACCGGGGGAGTACCTGTCCCAGCAGTTCGGCATCCCCTGGTACGCCGCCAACCGCGTCGTCATCTACCGCAAGGACATGTTCGAGCAGGCGGGCATCACCGGACCGCCGCGTACCCGCGACGAGTGGCTGACCGCCACCGAGAAGCTCGACCACGGCACCGACCAGGGCATCTACCTGGCCGGACAGGACTGGTACACGCTGGCCGGGTTCATCTGGGACGAGGGCGGCGACCTGGCCAAGGAGAGCGGTGGCGCCTGGACGGGCGCGCTGGACAGCCCGGCCGCCCTGCGCGGCATGGACTTCTACCGCGAACTCCAGGCCCTGGGCGAGGGACCCGTGGACGCCGACGAGGAACACCCCTCGCAGGCCGGTGTGTTCGCCAAGGGCAGGGTCGCCCAGATCATCGCCGTGCCGGGGCTCGCCCAGTCCATCCTGCGCGAGAACCCCGGTCTCAAGGACAAGCTGGGCTTCTTCCCCGTGCCCGGCAAGAGCGCCGACGCGCCCGGGGCCGTGTTCACCGGCGGATCCGACCTCGTCGTACCGGAGAACACCGACGACCGGGACGGCGCCGTCGCCGTGCTGGAGGCCCTCACCTCGGCCAAGTGGAACACCGACCTGGCCCGCACCATGAACTACGTCCCCAACAAGAAGTCGCTGGCCGCGGACGTCGCCGGCGAGGACGGGGTCGAGGCGATGGCCGCCGGCGCGGCCCGGGGCCGGGCGACCCCCGGCACCCCCCTGTGGGGTGCCGTCGAGGCGGACAACCCCATCAAGGAGTACATGACCAAGGTGCTCAAGGGCGCCGAGCCACGGCCGGAGGCCGAGCGGGCCTCCGACCGCGTCACCGCGCTCCTGGACCCCAACGCCCGCTGACGCGGCGCCGGGCCCCGGGCACGTCCGGCTCAGCGCGCCCGGCTCAGCGACAGCGCGAAGCGTCCCTCGCCGTCGGTCCACCAGTGGGTGAGGTCCAGCCCGGCCGCCGCCAGTTCCGTCCGCACGCCCTCGCGGCGGAACTTCGCGGACACCTCGGTGCGCACTTCCTCGCCGGCGGCGAAGTCCACGGCCAGGTCGAGCGCCTGGATCTTCACCGTCTGCGCCGTGCGCGAGCGCAGCCGCATCTCGATCCACTCCCGCTCCGCGTCCCACACCGCGACGTGGTCGAAGGCCGCGGGCACGAAGTCGGCCTCCAGCTCGCGGTTGATCACGGCCAGGACGTTCTTGTCGAACGCGGCCGTCACCCCGGCCGCGTCGTCGTAGGCCCGCACCAGCACCCGCTCGTCCTTCACCAGGTCCGTGCCCAGCAGCAGCGCGTCGCCGGGCGCGAGCAGCGCACGGACGGACGCCAGGAACGCGGCCCGCTCGGCGGGCAGCAGGTTGCCGATCGTGCCGCCGAGGAACGCCACCAGCCGGGGGCCCGGCGTGTCCGGAAGCGTGATTCCGGCGGTGAAGTCGGCGATCAGCGCGTGCACATCCAGCCCCGGCCGCTCGGCGGCGATCGCCCGTCCGGCCTGTGTGAGCGCGCTCTCGCTCACGTCGACCGGCACGTACGCCTCCAGCCCGGTCAGCGCGTCCAGCAGGTGCCGGGTCTTCTCCGACGAGCCCGAGCCCAGCTCGACCAGGGTGCGGGCGCCGGTCGCCGCGGCGACCTCGCCGGCCCTGTCGACGAGGATCTCCCGCTCCGCCCGGGTGGGGTAGTACTCGGGCAGCCCGGTGATCTCCTCGAACAGCTCGCTGCCCCGGGCGTCGTAGAACCACTTCGGCGGCAGTGACTTGGGGTCACTCGTCAGGCCCGTCCGGACGTCGGCGCGCAGGGCGGCGTCCGTGGTGTCCTCGGGCAGCGTGCGGGTGAGGCGGAACGGGCTCACGTGCGGGGCTCCTTCGCAGCCGGGGCGGCCGTGGCCGCGGGTACCAGGGTGTTCTCGCGCGGGTCCTCGAGGGGGGTCAGCAGCACGTCCGTGCCGCTCGCCGCGAGCAGGGTGCGGTCGGGGACCTCCTGCCAGTGCGGGTCGTCGTCGTACGGCTCGGAGGCGACGACCGTGCCGCCGCCCGGCCGGGCCAGGTACCAGAGGGTGTCGCCCCAGGCGGTGGCCGCGATGGTCTCGCCGTCCGTGAGCAGCAGGTTCAGCCGCGAGGCGGGCGAGGCCGCGGCGACCTCCAGCACCGTGTCGGCCAGTGCCCGGGGGCCGGTGCCCCCGGCGCGCAGCCGGTGCAGGACCAGGGCCCACACGAGCGCCGAGTCGTTGCGGGCCTCCAGCGACAGCAGGTCCCCCGCCGGGAGGGACCCCGCCACCCGGTCCAGCGAACCGGGCCAGCCCGCCACGGCGCCGTTGTGGCTGAACAGCCAGGGCCCCGCGGCGAACGGTGCCGCCGCGGCCTCCGCGTCGGCACCCGCCAGCGTCGCGTCCCGCACCGCGGCCAGCAGCGCGCCGGCGCGCACCACCCGGGCCAGGTCGGCGAAGGACTGGTCCGCCCAGATCGGCCCGGCCCGGCGGTAGCGCCCCGGCACCGGGTCGCCCTCCGCGTACCAGCCGACGCCGAACCCGTCGGCGTTGACCGTGCCGTACCGCTGGTGCCGGGGGGCCCAGGACTGGCGGTACAGGGCGTGCTCCGGCTCCACCAGGAGGCGGCCCAGCGGCTCCGGGGGGCCGACGTACGCCAGATGGCGGCACATCAGGAGGCCTCCGTGGTGCGGGCGGTGCGGAAGCCGGAGAAGATCTGCCGCCGGATCGGGTAGTCCCAGTTGCGGAAGGTGCCCCGGCAGGCCACCGCGTCCACGGCGAACGAACCGCCGCGCAGCACCTTGTGGTCCGGCCCGAAGAACACCTCCGAGTACTCCCGGTACGGGAACGCCCGGAAGCCGGGGTACGGCGCGAAGTCGCTCGACGTCCACTCCCAGACGTCGCCGATCAACTGCCGCACGCCGAGCGGGGACTCGCCGGCCGGATAGCTGCCCGCGGGTGCCGGGCGCAGATGCCGCTGACCGAGGTTGGCGTGCTCCGGGCCCGGGTCGTCGTCGCCCCACGGATAGCGCATGGAGCGGTCACCGGCCGGGTCGTACCGCGCGGCCTTCTCCCACTCGGCCTCGGTGGGCAGCCGCCGCCCGGCCCAGCGGGCCCACGCGTCGGCCTCGTACCAGCACACGTGCACCACCGGCTCGTCGGGCGGCACCACCTCGGTGACGCCGAAGCGGCGCCGCAGCCACTGCCCGCCGTCCCGGCGCCAGAACAACGGGGCCGTGATCGAGTGGCGCCGGATGTGGTCCCAGCCCTCCGGCGCCCACCAGCGCGGATCCGAGTAGCCTCCGTCCTCGATGAACGCCTGGTACGCGGCGTTGGTCACCGGCGTGGTGTCGATGAGGAACGGGGCCACCTCACGCCGGTGCGCGGGCCGTTCGTTGTCCAGGGCCCACGGCTCGTCCGAGGTGCCCATCGTGAACGGGCCGCCCGGCACCAGGACCTCCGCCGGACCGGTGAACAGCGGTACCGGCTCCGGGTCCGGGGCGGTCAGGGCCTGTGGGCCCCTGCGGAGCTGGTGGGTGATCAGCATGGTCTCGTCGTGCTGCTGCTCGTGCTGGGCGATCATCCCGAAGGCGAAGCCCGCCTCCGTCAGCCGCGTGCCGTGGAACGCGGCGCCCTCCAGCACGTCCAGGGCCCGGCCGCGCACGTCCGCCGCGTACCGGCGGGCCTCGTCCGGCGGCAGCAGCGGCAGCGCGGGGCGCTCGGCGCGCGGGTGCTCGAAGGCGTCGTACAGGCTGTCGATCTCGGGCCGTATCGCCTCCTGCCCGCCGACGGCGCGCAGCAGCCACTGCTCCTCCTGGTTGCCTATGTGCGCGAGGTCCCACACCAGCGGGGACATCAGCGGCGACACCTGGGCGGTCAGGTCGGGGCCCTCCACGCAACTGGTCAGCAGCGTGGTCCGGTCACGTGCCGTGACGAGCGTGGCCAGCGCCCGCTCACGCAGCGTCTCGGGGTCCGGCCGGGGGCCGGCCGCGGGCTCGGCGGCGGGGCCCGTGGCCGGGCCGCGGGGGCTGTCCGTGGCGGAGTCGGTCATGGGGTCTCCCTCCCGTGCGGGCCGCGGCCCGCGCCGTCGTGCGCGTCCAGCAGGTCGTCGGCGGGACAGCGGCCCCGGGCGACATAGCGGTCCAGGTACGCCGCGACGGCGTCCGTCACCCCGGTGGTGGCGCCGAGCCGGGGCAGCGCGTCGAGCGCCGCCGCGAAGCACACGGCGGCCGCGTCCCGCAGTTCCGGATCGGTGAGGGCGTCGCGGGCCGCGTCCCGGTACAGCGGGTTGTGCGGGGCGGACAGGCCGAGGGTGCGCTCGGTGAGGCGCTTCACGGCCCGGTAGGCGGTCTCGGACGCCTCCTGGTCGTCGAACAGCGCCGCCGTCACGGCGAGCGGCACGATCCAGCCGTCGTCCCCGGGCTGCGCGTCGATCATGCGCAGCTCCAGGTGCCCGCGCGGTCTGACCGGTGGGAACAGCGTGGTGAGGTGGTAGTCGAGATCCTCCTCGGTCGGGGCCCCGGGCGACCGGGTCCTGGTCCACTCGCGGAAGGTCATGCCCTCGGGCACGTCCCAGGGGCCGCGGTCCCGGCGTACGCACATCACCGGGGCGTCCAGCACGTGGCGGGCCCAGGCGCGGCGCGGGTCGGCGTCCAGGGGCGGGCCGCCCGCCCGGGCGGTGCCGATCTGCGTCCACCGCAGCTGCCGCGTGGACCGCCAGCCGGTGGGCCGGCCGCCGGACAGCGGGGAGTTGGCGAACGCCGCCACCAGGACCGCGCCCAGCTGGTGGGCGAGCCACCAGCGGCGGACGTGACCGAGCGTGCCGGGCTCCTCGTGCCCGGCGTCCAGGCACACCTGCACGGAGGCGGTGGCGCACATCATGAAGCGGCCCGCGGACCCGGTTCGGTCGAGGCAGGCCTCCATGGCGTCGTACCGCGCCTGGCGCAGGAACCGGCGGGGGGAGTGCCGGGGCTCGTGGCCGAGGCCGACCAGGGCGAGCCCCTCCTTCCCCAGGACCGCACGGACGGCGTCGAGGTCGGCGGAGACGGCGCGGACGCACTCCGTCAGGGAGGCGGCGGGCAGCGAGCTCAGTTCCAGCTGGCCGCCGGGTTCGACGGTCAGCGCCGAACCGAGGGGCACGGTCCGCAGCGTGGCGTAGACCGCTTCGAGTCGTTCGGATGTCACGGGGAGCCACGGCGCGCGCGGCTCGTGGATCAGCCACTCCACCTCGACGCCGAGGCGCGCGGGCGGGCCGGTCTTGAAGCAGATGCCCTGGACCAGCGCCTCGGCCTCGGCTTCCGTGACGGGGGTGCGCGGCCGCGTACAGCCGCTTACCGCATCGGACATGTCGGGATCCTCCTGAGATTCCACCATGTCGCCGACCCTCTTCGGGGTGGGCCGGGTCGGCACACTCGTCCCACCCAAGACCCTCGCGCCGCTCCGCACAAGGGTGCATATCGGGACGTTCCATCTCGGGCATCTCCACGACCCGACCGTTTCCGGGGGCTTCTCCCCGTCGTTGCCCGGGCCGGGAAATCCCGTTGCGCCGCATCACCAGCATCACCCAGGATTCCCGCATGAGCACGACGGGGGAGGCCGCCCGGCGCGCGGTCACGGCGTCCACGGGGGTGGCGCCATGAGCGCGCGCCTGCGCGGCATCGCGAAGGAGACCGAGCAGATTGTCGCGGCGGGGGGCTACCGCACGCCCGGCGGACGCGAGGTGCGGATCGCGGCGGCGGTCGAGGCGGCCCGCGAGGGCACCCGGACGCACGGTCCGGGACCGGTCGCGGTGCCACCGTCCGCCCCGGTGGCCACGGTCTTCGAGGTCACGGGCGAGAGCAGCACCGAGGCCGCCCGCCGGCTCGGCGGCGAGGTCGCCGTACTGAACTTCGCCTCCGCCCGCAACCCCGGCGGCGGTTACCTCAACGGCGCCCAGGCCCAGGAGGAGGCCCTGTGCCGGGCCTCCGCCCTGTACACCTGCCTGCTACGGGCCCGCGCGTTCTACGACCACCACCGGGCCCACCGCGACCCGTTCTACACGGACCGGGTCGTCCACTCACCCGCCGTGCCGGTCTTCCGCGACGACCGCGGAGTGCTGCTGGAGCAGCCGTACACGGCCGGGTTCCTCACCGCGGCCGCACCGAACGCGGGCGTGGTGCTGCGGACCGCGCCGGAGCGCGCCGGCGAGCTGGGCCCCGCGCTGGCCGTACGGGCCGAACGGGTGCTGGAGACGGCCGCCGCCCACGGCTACCGGCGGCTGGTGCTCGGCGCCTGGGGCTGCGGCGTGTTCCGCAACGACCCGGCCCGGGTCGCGGGCGCGTTCCGAACGCTGCTCGGACCCGGCGGGCGCTTCGAGTCGTCGTTCGAACGGGCGGCGTTCGGCATCCTGGACCGCTCGCCGGGCGGCACCGTCCGCGCGGCGTTCGCCCGGGCCTTCCCGGAGGCCGCCGCCGACGGGCGTCAGCTCCAGCCGTAGCGCTCCCGCAGCCGCTGCCGTACGAGCCCGAAGCGCATCCGGTCCAGCGCGCACGCCTCACGGCGCATCCCGGCGTCGTGCAGCCGCAGCACCCGGTCCACGGCGACCCAGGAATCCCGCCCCGACCGGTCCCAGGGCCCGCTGCCGATGGGCACCCACTCCCGGTCCCCGTCGTGCCGCCTGCTGGAGAGCTGCACCGCGAGCACCGTGCCCGCCGCCTCCCGTGCGACGACGAGCACCGGCCGGTCCTTGCCCCGCCCGTCGTTCTCCTCGTACGGCACCCACGTCCAGACGATCTCGCCCGGATCCGGGTCCCCGTCGTGCGCGGGCGAGTACTCGGTGCGCACCCGGCCCACGCCCCGCGGGTCCGCCTCCGTCGTCGCGGAGGGGCCGTGGCGGCCGGGCACAAGGGCGTCGCTGTCATCGGTCCTGCGGGTGTAGGCGTCCACGGCCGTACCGTACGCGACGCGTTCCGCGGCGGAACGGCCGGTCGGCGCGGCCCGCGGTGGGATGGCAGGCTGGCACTCGGCCACCCTCCGCACGAGCACCAGAACAGGAAGCCGACGCTATGACCGACAAGCTCACCGTGTGCGTCCTGGGCACCGGCATCATGGGCGCGGCGATGGCCCGCAACCTCGCCCGCGCCGGACTCGCCGTCCGCGCCTGGAACCGCAGCCGGGACAAGGCCGAGCCGCTGGCCGCCGACGGCGTGCACGTCGCCGGCAGCCCCGAGGAGGCGGTGCGGGACGCCGGTGTAGTCCTCACCATGCTGTACGACGGCCCGGCCGCCCTGGACGTCATGCGCCGCGCCGCCCCCGGCCTGCGCCCCGGCGCCGCGTGGGTGCAGTCGACCACCGCCGGCCTCGACGCGCTCGCGGACCTCGCCGCCTTCGCCCGCGAGCACGGCCTCGTCTTCTTCGACGCCCCCGTGCTCGGCACCCGGCAGCCCGCCGAGGCCGGTCAGCTGCTCGTCCTGGCCGCCGGCCCGGCCGGCGCGCGGGACACGGTGGCGCCCGTCTTCGACGCGGTCGGCTCCCGCACGGTGTGGACCGGCGAGGACGGCGCCGCCGGCAGCGCCACCCGGCTCAAACTCGTGGCCAACAGCTGGGTCCTCGCCGCCACCGGCGCGGTCGGCGAGGTCCTGGCGCTGTCGCAGGCGCTGGGCGTGGACCCGGACGGCTTCTTCGACGCCATCGCCGGCGGCCCTCTCGACATGGGCTACCTGCGCGCCAAGGCCGCCCTGATCCGTGACGACGCCCTCACCCCGGCCCAGTTCGCCGTCACCACCGCCGCGAAGGACGCCCGCCTGATCGTCGAGGCGGGCGAGCGCAACGGCGTGCGCCTGGACGTCGCCGCCGCGACCGCGGAGCGCCTGGAGCGCGCCGCGGCCCAGGGCCACGGCGACGAGGACATGGCGGCGGCCTACTTCGCCAGCTTCGACGGACAGGCGTCCGACCCGGCGCACCCGGGGTACCGGACGAACTGAGGAAACGGAACGCCGAAGCGGCCTCCGAACGACCACCACGCGAAGGAGTTCTCATGTCCAAGCCCCCGCTGCCGCCCGAGGCCGTCGACCTGCTGCGCCGTCCCAACCCGTGCGTGATGGCCACGCTCCGCTCGGACGGCAGCCCGGTCTCCACACCCACCTGGTACCTGTGGGAGGACGACGGCCGGGTCCTGATCAGCCTCGACGAGGGCCGGGTACGCCTCAAGCACCTGCGCCGCGACCCGCGGGTGACGCTCACCGTCCTGGACGGCGACGACTGGTACACGCACGTCACCCTCATCGGCCGTGTCACCGAGACCCGCGACGACGAGGGCCTGGCCGACATCGACCGGCTCTCCACGCACTACACGGGCAACTCCTACCCGGACCGGGTCCGCGCCCGGGTCAGCGCGTGGATCGAGGTCGAGCGCTGGCACGGCTGGGGTTCGCTGAAGGACAGCGACCAGGCGTCGACCTGACGGCGGCCCGGCCGGTTCCGCGCCGGCCGGGCTCAGCTCGCGAAGGCCGCCCCCGCCGGCTGTTCCGCCCAAGGGGGCGGGGCCGCCGCCGGCTCGCCGTCCGGGTGCCGCCACAGGCCCCGCCCGGCCAGCCGCGGCAGGACGCCCTCGCCGAACCAGTACGCCTCCTCCAGGTGCGGGTAGCCGGAGAGCACGAACTCCTCGATGCCCAGGGACGCGTACTCCTCGATCCGCTCGGCGACCTCCTCGTGGCCGCCGACCAGGGCGGTGCCCGCGCCGCCGCGCACCAGGCCGATACCGGCCCACAGGTTGGGGTGGATCTCCAGCCCGTCCCGGGCGCCGCCGTGCAGGGCGAGCATCCGCCGCTGCCCCTCCGACTCGCTGCGGGCCAGGCCCTCCTGCACGGCCCGTACCGTGTCCGGGTCGAAGCCGGACAGCAGCCGTTCCGCCTCGGCCCAGGCCTGTGCCGAGGTGTCGCGGGTGATGACGTGCAGCCGGATGCCGAACCGCGGGGTGCGGCCCTGCCGCGCGGCCGACTCACGGACCCGGGCGATCTTCTCGGCGACCTGCGCGGGCGGCTCGCCCCAGGTGAGGTAGACGTCGGCGTGCCGCGTGGCCACCTCGACCGCCGCGGGCGACGAGCCGCCGAAGTAGACCTCGGGCACCGGGTCGGGCACGCGGGCCAGCCGCGCGCCCTCCACCCGGAGGTGCTCGCCGTCGAGGTCGACATCGTTGCCGCCCCACAACCGCCGGACCACGCTCAGGAATTCGCCGGTACGGCGGTAGCGGGCGTCCTTGTCGAGGAAGTCGCCGTAGGCCCGCTGCTCCCGGCTCTCGCCGCCGGTGACCACGTTCAGCAGCAGCCGTCCGCCGGTCTGCCACTGGAAGGTGGAGGCCATCTGCGCGGCGAGCGTGGGCGACAGGAACCCGGGCCGGAAGGCCACCAGGAACCTCAGCCGCTCGGTGTGCCGGCTGACCATGGCGGTGGTCAGCCAGGCGTCCTCGCACCAGGCGCCGGTGGGGGTGAGCGCGCCGGTGAAACCGAGGCTCTCGGCGGCCCGGGCGATCTGGCTCAGATACCCCACCGACGGCGGCCGGTCCCGGCCGGACGCCGTGACCGGAGTGCCGTGGCCGCCGCCGACGACGTCGCGGCTGTCGCCGTTGGTGGGCAGGAACCAGTGGAAGGTGAGGGACATGCCGTCTCCGTTCGGGGTTCCGGGGCGTCCGGTGTCAGCTCGCCGCGGCGAGCAGCGGGGCGTGCCCGAGGGCTGCGGAGAACTCGTCGAGCACCTGGGTGAGCGCCTCGGCGGCGGCCGGGGCGACCGACAGGGAACCGTCGTCGTGCCGGGTGAGGTCCCGGTCGAGGGTGAACCAGCCCTGGACGATGTGCCGCGCGCCCATCGAGCTGAGGACCGGCCGCAGGGCGTAGTCGATGGCCAGCACATGGGCGATGCTGCCACCGGTCGCCAGCGGCAGCACGGTCTTGCCCGTGAGCGCGTGCTGCGGGAGCAGGTCGAGCAGCGCCTTCAGCACACCGGAGTAGGCGGCCTTGTAGACCGGCGTGCCCACGACCACACCGTCCGCGGCGGCGAACAGCTCGGTGGCCTCGACGACGGCCGGGTGCGTGAGGTCGGCGCCCAGCAGCGCCTCGGCGGGGATGGTGCGGACGTCGAGCGGGAGCACCCGGTGGCCCTGGGCGACGAGCCGTTCGTCGAGATGACGCAGCAGACGGTTGGTGCGGGAGGAGGCGGACGGGCTGCCGGAGACGGACAGGACGGTGGCCATGGGGACCTCTTTCGGGAACACCGGAGCACCTGCGCGCACCGGAGCACGCGGGGGCCGGGAGAGCGGGCACGAGGACCGGCACGCGCGGACACGGGCGGGGGAGCCGCCCCGTGCGGGCGCCGGGGCACGCGGGGGAACGGGAGGGGACGACGCACCCGCGGGAGCGGCGGTCGCCGCGGGCCTCACGGCGCCGCGGAGAGAGCGGGTCCTGCCGGACGGAGCGTCAGAACGGGCGGCGACAGCAGGCGCTGGAGACCCGCGCGAGGTCGACGTGGCGTCGCCGCGTGAGGTCCGCTCGCGTCTGCTTCATGACGGCGATCGTGGCAGCCGGCGCGCGCGGCCGTCAAGGAACGGCCGGCCGTTCCCGTGCCCCGGCCGGGGATTTCACACGGGTGTGACAAGAGCACCGGCGCCGTGCGGGCGGTCGGCCCCCGCGCGGCCATGCGGCTCCGCCGTCGGGGTACGAGAATCGGCATGACGCTGCCGAAGCCGCTCAGATGGTCTCTGTTGACCGTGCTGGCCTACGTCTGCGTCGTGCTGGTCCTGCGGTACCGGCACGACGGCATGGACTGGGGCCCGGCGCTGCTGATCGCCCTGCTCGTGACACCGCTGGCCCTGCTGCTGTCCCGGGGGCGGGAACGGCTCATGGACAGGGCGCGGCGGGCGGGTGAGCGGGCCCGGGAGCGCCGGCGGGGACAGGCCGCCGGGTAGTCCGGTGCCCCGCGGTGCCCCGGGTCGCGGCGCGGCGTCCACGGGAACGGCGGACGACGTGACGGACGCCGCGAGGGGTGCCGGGACGGGCCGCCCGGCGCGCGGCCGGGCCGGGCAGGGCCGCGGCACGGACCCGAAATCGCCCTGCGGGGCAAGTCGGGGCGGGCCGAACGCGGGGTTTCGGGCCACATTCACTTCGACGCTTTTCGGCCTGTGGGATCCGGGCGCGAGGGGTCCCCTCCGAGTCCCTCCCGCGCGCTCGCGTCACTCCCGTGGCGAAAGACGCCGCTGCGAGCGGCCGGCCGGGTGGAGGCTCTTCGTCCGGTCCGCCCCGCAACGACGCGATCCGGCCTGACGACCCTTCCCGGCCGCGTCCTCCGGCACCGTCGAGAACGGCGGATTGATGTCGCTGTCTCCCGGTGCGGCCGCATTGAGTGCTTCTCGGGTGGGACCCCGGGGCAGACGGCTGGGGACATTGGGGGACGAGCCCGGTGGTCCGCGCGGACGGCCGGGAGACCTTGGGGGTCGTACATGGTTCGTGTTCTTGTGGTGCACGATGCGCTGCTGCTGCGTTCGGCACTGGCGCAACTGCTCCTGTCCGCCGACGGACTCGAGGTCTCGTCCATGTCGTCCCGGGGCGAGGAGCCCGACGAGGACGACTTACCCGCCGACGTGTGCGTCGTGGACGGGGACTGTCTGGAGGCCACGGAGGAGCTGTGCCGTACGCCCTTCTGGGACCGCTGCGGGGCCCGGCAGGTCGTCCTCGCCGCACCGGAGCGGCGGGGCGTGCTGCGCAGGGCGTTCGACGCGGGGGTGCTCGGCTTCGTCGCCAAGGACGCCCCGTCCCACCGTCTGATCGCCGCCGTGCACACCGTCGCCAAGGGCGAACGGTTCCTCGACGAGAGACTCACCGTCCCCCTGCTGGAAGCGTCCCAGTCACCCCTGACGGCCCGTGAGCTCCATGTGGTGGCGCAGGCCGCCCAGGGCTCCTCCGTCGCCGAGATAGCCGGCCTCCTGCACCTGTCGCGCGGGACGGTCCGCAACTACATGGCCAGTGCGATACGCAAGGTCGGCGCACGCAACCGGGTCGACGCCATACGCATAGTCCAGAGCGCCGGCTGGGTGTGAGGAGGCGGGGCACGCGGCGCGCCCGGGTCAGCTCAGGGTCTCGCCCCAGTGCCCCACCAGATCGCGGTAGAGCGGTGAACGGCCGAGGAGTTCACGGTGCGTCCCGCACTCGGCACCGACGCCGTCCAGTACCAGGATGCGGTCGGCCCGCAGCGCCGACGACATGCGGTGGGCCACCACGACGAGCGCACCCGGACGCCGGGCGAGGGCCTCCTCGGCCCGTGCCTCGGCGGCCGGGTCGAGATGGCAGGTCGCCTCGTCGAGCAGGAGCAGACGCGCCGTGGACAGGTACGCCCGCACCAGCACGAGCAACTGGCGCTCGCCCTGCGACAGACCGGCCGGTGCCAGCGGCGCGTCGAGTCCGCCCAGGCGCTCGACGAGGGCCTCGGCGCCGAGTTCGCGCACGGCCGCCAGGATGCCGTCCACGGAGGCGTCCGGACGCAGGTACGTGAGATTGTCCCGGACCGTCCCCGTGAACACGTACGCCTGCTGGGGCAGCAGGACGCGCAGGGCCGCGAGCTCGGCCGGGCTCCGGCCCGCGACCGTACGGCCGGCCACCTCGACCACGCCCCCGCCCGGCGCCAGCGTCCCGGCGACCAGACGGGTGAGGGTCGACTTGCCGATGCCGCTGGGGCCGACGACGGCCAGGTGCTCGCCGTCCTCGACCCGCAGGTCGAGCCCGTCGAGGACCGGTTCGGCCCGTGCTCCGTAGGACAGTGTCACCGACCGCAGCTCCACGGCGGGGGCCGGCGGTTCCGCCCGCCGGTCCGGGTCCGCGGCGGGCGTGGCCGGCGGCGGGCCGGTGAGGGGCGCGGACGGCCCGGAGCCGGTGATGCGGTCCAGGACCACGAGCAGCCGCGTCCCCGCGGCCCCGATCGCCGTCATCAGGGTGTGGAGCGCCGGCAGCAGCGCCTGGGCGAGGTAGGTGAAGGCACCCAGCAGCGCCCCGGTGGTGACCCCCTTGCCGCGCAGCCACGGCACGGTCACCAGCAGGAGCAGGACCGGCAGTTGCCCCGCGACACCGAGGGCCAGCGTGCGTACCGCGGCCCAGCGGGCGAGGACCCGCGCGGTGCCGGCGGCCTCCGCGACGAGCCGCTCACCGTCGCGCGCGGCCTGCGCCTGCGTACCGCAGGCGGTGATGTCCCGCAGCGCCCCCCGGGTCCGCGTCGCGTGATCGCCCAGAGCCTCGTCGGCGGCGAGGGCCCGCCGCTGCGCCGCCGCCATGGGCCGCAGCGTGACCAGGAACAGGGCCAGGCCCCCGGCGAGGGGCGGCACGACGACCAGCAGCAGCGCCGGATCCAGGGAGAACAGGCCCAGCAGCGCGCCGGCGGCGGTGAAGACGAACGAGCGCATGGTCAGCACGAGCCCGGCGAAGCTGTCCCGCACGATCTCGACCTGGTTCGTGAGCCGCGAGACGGCGGCCCGGTCCCCGCCACCGGGACGGGCCTGCGCCTCCGCCATGGACCGCGCGACCGCCCGCCGCACCAGACCGTCGCGCAACGGCTCCGTCAGTCCGGCCAGTTGGGCGAAGACACCCCGGACCACGGGCGCCCCGAGCAGCACGGCGACCGCGGCGACCGCGAGCCAGCCGAGCCCGGCGGCCGTGTCACCGGCCAGGAAGCCCCGGTCGAGGGCCTGGGCCACGCCGTACCCGACCAGGAAGGTCTGCGCCGACTCGGCCACCGACCACGCCCCGAGCCGGGCGAGGACGCCCTTGCGCCCGGCCAGGAAGCGCCGGGCGGGCGGCAGGACCCGGCGCAGCGGTCCGGGCCCCCGGCCGTACCGCGGCACGGGGCCGCCGTCGGTGGCGGTCACGGCCGCACCTCGCCGTGCAGGGAGGCGATCGGGTCGCCCGCGGGCCGTGCGTCCGCGCCGTCGGCGGCGGAGGCGGCGGATCCGGCGCCGGTGGCGAACACCGCACGGTAGGCGGCCCGTTCCCACAGCAGCCGGTGTGGGCCGACCGCCCGTACCCGTCCGGCCTCCAGCCAGATCACCAGGTCCGCCCGTGCCGCGACCGACGGGCGGTGCGCCACGACCAGACGGGTGGTGCCCTCGAGGGAGTCGCGCACCGCCCGGTCCACGGCGTGCTCGGTGGCGGTGTCGAGGCTGGAGGTCGCGTCGTCCATCACGAGCAGCCGGCCCGCGTGGGCGAACGCCCGGGCCAGCCCCAGACGCTGGTACTCCCCTCCGGACAGCGGGACGTCGGCGAGCGGGGTGTCGTACGTCCGCGGCAGGCGGCGCACGAAGGCGTCGGCGCCCGCGACACGGATCGCCTCCCGCACCCGGTCCGGCGTCGCGGGGCGCGTCCCGGCCGCGACCGCCTCCGCCACGGTGCCGTCACCGAGCACCGGACGCGCGAAGGCGAAGCCGACCTCGGCACGCAGGCTCGCACGGGTCAGGGAGCTCAACGGGACGCCGTCCAGCAGGACCTCTCCCTCGTCGGGATCGACGAGCCGGCCCGCCACGGCCGCCAGGACGGACTTGCCGGAACCGCTGCGGCCCACGACCGCGGCCGTCGCCCCGCCGGGCACCACCACGTCGTCCGCCCGCAGCACCTCCGTCCCCTCCCGCAGCACGCGCACTCCGCGCAGCGCGAGGGCCCCCGGGCCGCCCGGCGGCAGGGTCCGGCCGCCGTGGGGCAGGGCGGGCAGCGCTTCCAGCGCCGTGGTGCGTTCCCGTGCCGTCCGCCCCCGGACCAGCGCGCCGAGCAGCGTGGCCGCACTGCCGAACCCGGCGGCCAGTTGCGCGTAACGGCACGCCGCCAGCAGTTCGCCGACGCTCAGGGCGCCCGCGCCGAGCCGGAGCCCGCCGACGGCCGTGGCCGCCACGGTCAGCAGCGGGACGAGCACGCCGCCGGTGGCCAGCGCCCGCCCGTGCAGGATCCACATGCGCTCGCCCAGGGCGCCGAGCTCCGCCAGTGGCCGGAGCACCCGGCGGCGTTCACGGTCCGCGGTCCCGGCGGCGGCGATGGTCTCCGCGCCCTCCATGGCCTCCAGCAGGCGGCCCGCGATGTCCGACTGCACCCGCTGGTAGGCACGCACCGACGTTCCCGTGTCGCGCGCGAAGACCCGCAGCACCAGCACCAGGGCGGGCAGACCGGCCAGGACGCATCCGGCGACCCACAGGTCGACGAAGGCCAGCGCCACGAGCGCGCCGGCCGGGGTGATCAGCGAGGCGGCGAGGGCGGCCCGGGCGGCCGGGGCCCCGCCCGCGTCGGAGGCGTTGAGCGTCAGCCGCGTCGCGACGTCTCCCGCGGAGTACGGACGCGTCGCGTCCGGTACGGCGTGCAGCAGGCCGGTGAGGGCGCGGGAGCGGATCGACGCCGTCCAGCCGGCGGTGCAGCGGCCGGTGAGCAGCGCGGTCAGTCCGTCGAGGAGGACCTCGCCGACGAGCAGCCCCACGCTCACCGTGAGCCAGGCCCCGGCATCGCCTCCGTCCAGCAGCAGGTCCAACACCCGGCCGAGGACCAGGGGCTGTGCGACCGCGGCGGCCGCCGCCGCCACCGAGCAGAGCAGCACCAGCAGTTCGGGCACCCGGCCGGGATCCGCGCCGGGCGGTCCCGGCGGACCGGGCGCCGCGTCCCCGCGCAGCCGGACCGGGGTCTTGTCCACCAGCCGCCCCTCCTCGTGGTCGGCGCCGTGCACCGCGGCGACGAGACACGGCACCGGCGCCCCGGCGGTGAGCCGGGACGCCGGTACCGGACCGGGCGGCCCGCCGCGGTGACCGCGACGAGCCGCCTCGGACGTCAGTTACAGGTCGTGATGCTGAGGCTGCTGTCGCCGCAGAGCAGCAGGCTGGCGCGGCTGCCGGTCTCGACGTCCCCCATGGCCTCTTCCTTCGGGGTTTCCATCGACTGCAGGTCGAACAGGTTCATGTGATCATCCCTTCGTACGGACAACGGGTTGTTCACGGCCCCTCGTGGGACCGGCTCGTGGGCCGCGGCTCGGGCCGCGGCGGTGGGAGGAACGGCAGACCGGTGGGCCGGTCGCCGCGTACGGACGCGAGGGCCAGCAGGCAGCCGGCCGTCCCGGTGGACAGGTCCATCGACAGGCGCATCATCTGCTCGCCGGGAAAGGCGAGGTGGCCGCGGTAGGACATGGCGTGCCAGGCCAGCGCGTCGATCTGGCGCCGGACGGCCTCGGGGCCGGTGCCCGGGCCGGGCGCCGTGGTCCGGCCGAGGTACAGCACCATGCCGGCCACGCCCCGGTACAGGCCGGGCTGGGCGTAGAACATGGCCTGCGCCGCGCGCACGATCTCGGTGCGCGCCCGCTCGAACTCCTCGTCGGGGCGGTGCGCCAGGTAGTCGTCGAGCACCATGCCGATGCCCACGCTGCCGGCTCCGAGGTACGGCATGGTGCGCCAGCCCTCGTCCACCTGGAGGGCGCCGCCCGCGCCACGGACGCAGCGCGCGAGGTCCTGGCGCAGCGCGGTGCCCGCGAGGTCCAGCAGACCGGTGTCCCCGGTGCGCTCGTACAGGCGCAGGAAGAGCAGGGCGCTGCCCGCCGCACCGTGCAGCAGACCGGCGCGGGGCCGGCGTCCGGACCCCCCGTCCGCCGGGGCGGCGGTGATCGTCCGGGCGCTCAGCTCGGCGCACCGCAGCGCGGCGGTGCGCAGGGCCGGGTCCCCGGTGGAGGCGGCCAGGGAGTCCAGCATCAGGCCGATGCCGGCCGTGCCGCTGTGCAGGTCGGGGGCGAGTCCCTCGAGCGGCTGCTCGAGGAGCGTCCCGGTCAGGTCGAGGGCCCGGGCGCGATGCCCGAGGTGGTCCAGCGTCCAGGCGGTCCCGGCGATCCCGTCGTGGAAGCCCAGCGGCATGCCGGACGGCGGCTCCTTCGTCCGCTCCAGCAGCCACTGCTCCCCGTCCTCGTCGCGTCCCGCACCGCTCTCGGCGAGGGCGTAGAGCACGCCGGCCGCTCCGTGACCGAACGTCAGGCCTCCGCCCGCGGTGGCGAACTGGGCGACGTCGCCGGGGAACAGCCGGTCGTCCCGGGACGGGGTCGCCGAGGCGCGGACGGCCGCGGCCATCGAGTCCCGGCTGCGGGGCCAGTCGCCCGGTTCGACCGGGACGAATCCGTCACCGTCCCGTCGCGCCGCAGGCGGGCGGGAGGGGGTGCCGGTGATCTCGGCGACCGCCGCGTCCAGGAAGGACCGCGGCACCGGGAACTGGCGCGCCACCACGTCGGCGAGGTGCTCGGCCTTGCGGCGGTCCAGCGCCAGCAGGCTGGTCAGGGGCAGGAACAGGGCGAGCCGCAGGCAGGCCAGCGCGTACCGGTCCACGGCGGGACCCCGCCGGCCGGGCGGCGCCACGAACCCGGGGTGGGCGACGGTCTGCCGGCCCGGCTCGTCGACGTGATGGGCGGCCTCGAAGTCCAGCAGGGCCACCCGGCCGTCGTCGCGGATCATGATGTTGAACAGGTGCAGGTCGTTGAAGACCACGCCCCGCTCGTGCACCTGCGTGACGGCACGCTCGACCTGGGCGTGGACGTCGAGCGCCCACTCGGTGTACTCGGCGAGCCGCGTCTCGTCCGGATCGGCCTCGATGAGCGGGTGGCGCCGGGCGAAGAAGGTGTTGAGCGGCTTGCCGTCGAGGTGCTCGAGAACGAGGAAGTGGTGCTCGCCGACGGTGAAGGCGTCCCGCACCTCGGGGGTGCAGTCGAGGCCGGACAGCTGCTCCAGCGCCCGGCGTTCGCGTTCCAGCCGGGCCACCGCGTCCGCTCCGTCGGCGGCCAGACCCGCGTGCCGGCGGGCCTCCTTGAGGACCACGAGCTCACCGGTGCGCGTGTCCCGCGCCCGGTAGACGCCACCGCCGTTGGAGAAGTGGAGCGCCGACTCGACGGTGTACGGGATGTCCGCCAGGGTCACCGTCGCCCGCGCCTCGAGGTGGGGCTTCAGGAACGCCGGCACGCTCACCCATTCGGGCACGCGGAACACCGGACCGCGCGGGTCGGGAACGAGAACCCCGTCGGGATCCGCGATCGCCGGTCTCAGCTCGCCGTCCTCGTCGTAGCAGTTGCGGCGGGTGAAGCTGCCGTAGCGCACGTGCACCGGGCCGTCGCCGAGCCTGAGGTCGCTCAGGATGTGCGGGCCGGGCTCGCCGGCCAGCAGGGCGGTCAGCTCGCCCGCGAGGCGCTCGAACCGCTCCTCGTCCTCGGGGTACACGGTGATGAACTTGCCGCTGCCCGCCCGGTCGGCGTACTTGGCGTTGCGCTGGTGCAGCAGATAGCGGCTCGGGACGAACTTGAACGCGACACCCTGCTCGAAGCAGTGCCGTCGTACCCGCTCCAGGACGGACTCGGCGTTGTCCAGGCAGGCGGAGACGTGGATCTTCCAGCCCTGGGCCGGCAGTTCGGCGTCCACCGGCCGAAGGGCCAGCCAGTCGCCGCTCTCGCCACGCTGCCAGCCGGCCGGGACGGGCTCGGTGGCCGCCGCGTACCGGGTGCCGGCCGCCGCGGTGCCGGGGGCGGTGCGGTGCGGCGCGTCGTAGAAGTGCGGGTCCGCGTCGCAGTACACGGCATAGCCCTTGTTCACGCCTTCTCCCTCCGCCGGTCGGTGCCGAGGAAGACGTTTTCACGGGCCGCCGTGCCCGGCACAGTCACCGCTGTCACCTCTCGAACGTGCGGAACGCACAGGTAACTTGGGACGCGCCGGCGCCCGGTCGCCCACGGTCCGGACGCGGCGGGCTAGTCCTTGCGCCCGGTCACGGCCACGGTGACACCGAGGCCGATCATGGCCAGGCCGCCCGCGCCACCGACCGCGGACAGCCGGCGCGGGGAGCTCGCGAACCAGTCGCGCGCCGTGGCGGCGAGCAGCCCCCAGGCGCTGTCGCAGGCCACCGCGATGACGTTGAACACCAGGCCGAGCAGCAGCATCTGCGCCGCGACACCGCCCCGGCCGCGGTCGACGAACTGCGGCAGCACGGCGGCGAAGAAGACGATGGTCTTGGGGTTGGTGACGCCGACCGCGAACCCCTCCCAGAAGGTGCGCCGGCCGCCGTGCGCCTCCCCGGCTCCGGTGAACGCCGCACGCAGTGAACGGCGTTCGCGCCAGGCCCTCACCCCGAGGTGCACGAGGTAGGCGGCGCCCGCCAGTTTGAGCACCGTGAAGAGCAGGAGCGAGCGCTCCACGGCCGATCCGACCCCGAGCGCGACGGCGACGACCAGCACATACGCGCCGAGGGTGTTGCCCACCACCGTGGTGAGCGCGGCCCGGCGCCCCTGCGCGAGCGCCCGGCCGATCACGAACAGCACACTGGGCCCCGGCACCACGATGAGCAGCAGCGACAGGGCGGCGAAGGCGAGCAGACGGTCGGAGGACACCATGGCGGCATGCAACCACGCGGTCGGCGCGGGCCTCCACGGCATTTCCGCCGACGGCCGGCCCGTCGACATGCCCGGACCGCTCGCCTAGGATCTTCCGCGCGGCATCGCGTGCCGGTCACCGACCGGGTGAGGCATGGAGGCGCCGCGGATGCCCGTGGAGGCATTGCCCGTGTCAGTCGAGTTCAACCACACCATCGTTCTCTCCCGCGACCGGGAGAGGTCCGCCCGTTTCCTCGCCGGAGTCCTCGGCCTCGAGGTCGGGGAGCCCACCGGGATGTTCCTGCCCGTGACGACCGCCAACGGCGTCACGCTGGACTTCGCCACCGTCGACATCGACATCCCGGTCCAGCACTACGCGTTCCTCGTCTCCGAGGACGAGTTCGACGAGATCCTCGCCCGGCTCGTGGAGGGCGAGGTCCCCATCCAGGCGGACCCGCACGGGCGGCACCCGCGCCGGATCAACCGCAACGACGGCGGGCGCGGCGTGTACTTCACCGACCCGTCCGGGCACGGCATGGAGGCCTTCACCCGCCCCTACGGCAGTGACCCGGCCTCACCGCTGAACGGCGTCACGGAGGACGTCCCCGGAGCGCACTGACCCGTCGCCGGCGGTTGCCCGCGCACACGCGTGCTCCCGGGGGCGACGGCACACCACCCGTGCCGCACGGTCCCCGCGCGCCGGCCGGGCCGCCCCGCCCCCCGCCCGGGGCCCGTCCGGCACCCGGGCCCCCCCGGCGCCCC